>NZ_JBILYB010000224.1:0-6431 GCF_044378005.1 Prosthecobacter sp. | reverse complement strand
CGATCCACCCTAAATTTTGTCGTTTCCGAAAAAGGGGTGCATCGGTATAAACGCGGCTCACCCATCCACCACCATGCCCAAAAAGAAGCTCAATATCGCCGTCGTCGGCCTCGGATTCGGGGCGGAGTTCATCCCCATCTGGCAGCGTCATCCAGAGACCGTCTGCTACGCCATCTGCCAGCGTGATCCGAAGAAGCTGAAGGCCATCGGCGATGCCTTTGGCGTGGATGTCCGCTACACGGACTTCAAGGAGATGCTGAAGGACCCGAACATCGACGCGGTGCACATCAACTCGCCGATCCCGGATCACGGCTGGATGTCCATTGAGGCGCTGAAGGCGGGCAAGCATGTGGCCTGTACGGTGCCGATGGCGACGAGCATCGAGGACTGCAAAAAGATCTGCGACCTCGTGAAGAAGACCGGCTTGAAATACATGATGATGGAGACCGTGGTGTATGCCCGCGAGTTCCTCTTCATGAAGGAGCAGGTTCAAAAAGGCAAACTGGGCAAGCTCCAGTTCCTCCAGTCCAGCCACCAGCAGGACATGGACGGCTGGCCGAACTACTGGCCCGGGCTGCCGCCGATGTGGTATGCCACGCATTGCGTCGGCCCCGTGGTCGCGCTGGCTGGCAAGCCTGCGGAATACGTGAGCTGCTTTGGTTCGGGCACCATCCGCCCTGAGCTGGTGAAGCAGTATGGCTCGCCCTTTGCGGTGGAAACCGCACATGTGAAGTTCAAGGGCAGCGATCTGAGCGCGCGTGTGATTCGCAGCCTTTTCGATACGGCGCGGCAGTATCGCGAAAGTATCGACGTGTATGGTGACAAGGCCTCCATCGAATGGCCGCTGATCGAGCACGAGCCGCTCATCATGCACACGGCCAAACTGCCTGAGCACAAGATTCCGAAGCTGATCAAATCACCCGACTACGCCAAGCTGCTGCCCAAGAGCATCCGCGACTTCACGACAAAAGGTGTCTATGACCTCGGCAAAAAGACGCACCTCAGCTTCGTGCAAGGCAGCGGCCACGGCGGCAGCCACCCGCACCTCGCCCATGAGTTCGCCATGGCCCTCGTCGAAGGGCGCGATCCCTTCCCGAACGCCAAACAATCCGCCAACTGGACCTGCGTCGGCCTCTGCGCCCACGAGTCCGCCATGGCCGGCGGCAAGATCGTGAAGCTGCCCGCTTTCACGGTGTAAGCATCCCTCCAGTGCGAACCTCAAAACGGACGCGGATCATTCCGCGTCCGTTTTCTTTTTGCAGCTTCGTTAGACAAATCGCAGGCCCTGCTGCGTCATCCTGGTGACACGATGCTCACCACCCGCCAGATTTCTGAACTCTACGATGCTCATGCGGCGGGCTTGTTTCATTACATCATCGGCATCGTGAAATCGGAGACGGAGGCGAAGGACCTTCTTCAGGAGCTGTTCCTGAAGCTTCAGCATCAAGGGTTGCCTAGCGTGGAAAGTGAGCGGGCCTGGCTGACGCGGCTGGCGCACAACCTGACGCTCGACTGGCTCCGCCGTCACCACAGCCGCCGCAGCGCGGAAGAGCGCAGTGCCTCAGAGCCGCAGCCTCTTTTTCAAAGCGAAGCCGATCCCGACACGGCCGAGTTCGCGCTGCGGGTGCAGGCGGCCCTGGATGAACTGCCGCCCGAGCAGCGCAGTGTCGCGCATCTGAAGCTCTGGCAGGGACTCACCTTTGAAGAGATCGCGGCAACCCAGGGCATCCCGCTGAACACCGCCGCCAGCCGTTACCGCTACGCCATTGAGAAACTGCGCACGCTCCTGCGTCCGCTCTACGACGAAATCCAGCCATGAAAGACGACCTCGAATCCCGACTCTCATCGCTTCAGCTCCAGCCACTGCCGCCGGCGTGGCGTGAGGAAATGCTCTCGCGCTTGCAGAGCGCTCCGCCCCGGCCCCGGCGGGCTCCTCCACGCTGGCTCGCGGTGGGTTGGGGGCTCGCATGGGCCGCTGTGCTCGTCCTGCATTTCACCACGCCAGCAGCCTCAGACCCGGCGGCACCCGCGCCAGCTCTGAATGCGGATGCCATGCTCCAGCGTGCCGAGCTCATGCAGTCCCTCCTCGCTTTAAAATAATCCACCTCCTCGCACCATGACCTCTCTCCTTCACCGCCGCTGGTTTCGTCGCCTGCTTTGGACACTCATCACGCTGCTCACCCTCTGGGTCCTGCTGGCTGTCGTGTTGAGCTGGTCAGGGCAGCGCCGTTGGTTACGCCTGAAAGCCGAACTCGATGCCGCAGGCGAAACGCTCGACTTCATCAAGCTCCTGCCACCGCCCATCGCCGAGGCGCAAAACTTCGCCGCCATCGAGCCGCTGAATGGCATTCGTCTCGCGCCGGGAGACAGTCCTGCTGCCAAAGCCGCTCAAGCGAAGCGCGATGCCATCAGTAAGGCCTGCCAGTTCCTCCGCGATCAACCTGTGAGTCAGGCGCTCGCCCTCGAGGGGTTGAAGAAGGCACAGCCACCCGATCTGGCTAAAATCATCACCGCCCTGCGCGAGCAAAAGCAGCTCCAGCTTCCGCCGAATGCCGATGCCAAAGCGCTGCGACAAGCCCTGGAGCAGCACCTGCCCATGCTCACCCAGCTCGCCGAAGCCGCGCGCACTCGTTCCCAGGTCGAGTTCCTGCCGCGTTGGGATGCCGCCAACCTGCCGGAGAACCTTTTCACCCTTGCCATGCCGCATTACACCCTTGCGCAGGATCTATCTCGCGCCCAGTGGCTCCACGGCCTCGCCTGCCTGGAATCCGGCGATCCCGCCGCCGCGGTGAGCGATGTCATCGCCATCCTCAGGCTGGCCAAAGGTGCCCTGCATGAGCCTTTCCTCATCGGTCATCTGGTGGGCATCACCCAGCAATTCACGGCCGCTGAGCTGACCTGGGTGCTGCTGCAAAAGCGGGCGCTCACAGCCGAGATGCTCCAGACCTTGCAGCAGGGTTTTCAAGGCCTCGACATCCCCGCCAGCCTGCTCCTGGCCTCGCGTGGTGAAATGGCGGCCGGTGCGGATATGGGCGAGCTGCTGGAGCGTGACCCATGGCGAGCCGTCGAGCTTTTCTCGATGATCCAAAGTGAAGGCCCAGCCAAGGCAGCCACCTTCGAAAACACCCTCATGCTCTGCATCCCCACCGGGTTCTTCACGCACATGAAAACCAGCCTCGTGCAGGCAGAATGGGAGCACCTCGTACGCATCAATCGCGATCAAGGGCTGAAGAACGCGCTCGTTGTGCCAGAACCCTTGGAAGTGTGGGTGAAGAGCCAGAACCTTCTGAGCCGACCCGACAACATGCTGGCCAGGCTCGCCCTGCCCGCCATGGGTCAGGTGAAAAGGAGCAGCGCCCTGGCTGAGAATACGCGGCTCCAGGCCTTCATCGCCTGCGCTCTGGAGCTGCATTTCCTCCAGCACGGCCGTTACCCGCCGAAGCTCGAAGACCTCGCCAACACCTCCCTCACCACCTTTGACGGCACGCCGATGCACTACCGCCCGAGTGCGGATGGCCGCTACCGCCTGTGGCATTCAGGCCCCGATGGCCAAGACGACGACGGCGCTCTGGCCGCCGAGAAGCCGCAGAAAAAGAAAGACGCCTCCCCCCGCTCCCCCGACTACCTCGGCGACTGGACCTGGCGCTACGAGGCTGTGAAGTGAGGGCAGCGAATCTGGGGGCGGAGCAAAGAGATCCGCAAGCCCAACGACTCAGATCAGGCGACTGCAACAAGATCGTTAAGCCGCCCGCTTTCACGGTGTAAAGGCAATGTCATCAAGCGAGCTGGAGGCTCGCAAGAGATAAGCCGGTGGTGAAGCGAGGAACGAGCGAGAACCACCGGATCAGCGATGCCAGTCTCTTTCGTGGTCTATGCGCTCCGGCAGGAGCGCGAGAAGTGTGCTTGTGCCTGTGAGTCCTGGAACTCTGCGAGTTCCGTGCACTTCTCGCGCCATTGCGCTTTGATAGCGGTGCCGTGTGCCTCTATCTCTTATATTTGCTGGAACATTCCAGTGCTGTAATGAACTGGAACTAATGCGTCTACAAACTTTTTATCTAGGATGAGTTGTTTCATCTTAGCTACATGAGGTTCGTAGCGCTGATACTCGGGAAGTAACTTCGGGTCCGATAAATCACTGCGGAGGCGCTGTTGGTATTCCGGAAGTGCACGCTGAGTGGGCAACATTATCAGTGCGTATACGACAGAAATGAATGCCATCGCTTGGAGTGTAACTAGTCCAGCATGCTCTTTGGGATCAGCGCCAAATGGGAGACTGTCGAAATTGTGATCACCATGAAGTTCGATTAACCATCGACAAGCATCACTCAGAGTTGGTCCACTGCCGTCGAACCATTGCTGCCATTGGCGGGATGCCCGAGCGTTTATAACATCAAGAAAAATGTGACCCGGAAAGTAAGTGATACCATGCTGGACTGTCCCATCTGACATGCCCACTCGATATATCTCTGCCAAAACTTCTGCACTAGACTCGTCATCGGGTCTCCAACGAAGGACTTTGCGATAGATATCACGACTTCCTGTTTCTGTAGCTAACTTGTTTGGAACTGTGTGCTGATGTTGTTGAGTATCAGACAAAGCGGTCATTCGCGGTTTTGTTGTCGGCACAGAAGCAGGCACGGTTGTAGTTGAAGCGCCAAACAGAGCAGACAGAAGGTTCTTAAACATAGTGTTCTATGAGCTAGTAGTTTGCGTAAATTTCAATGGAGAAGGTCTAAGCGGTGACAGCTTAGGATTTGTAGTGAGCGTCGAGACTTGTAGGCGGCTTGGAGTTATATTCAGCACGACCAAAAGAGCGGCGCCAGCGCTTGTCCATCCAATTAGTGTCGGTAAGATTGGTTAAGCGCATCGGTAATCTCCGATGAAATATCGATCAGAAATCGGGACATCTCTAAACCCTCCAGCTTAGCACCAAAATGGACGCCCTGTGTTACAATGCCCACTTCTCTTGCTTTTTCGTTAGTGCTGGGAACTGCTGCTTGAGGATTTCCCCGGCCCGATCCAATGAAAACAAGGCATAAAGGGCGACTAATCCGTAAATCACACGAATCGTCCAGCTCAGCCAAAAGTCTGGATGCCATTCATAGCCAACCTGCGAGACCGTCAAAACCCAACCCGCAATGCCGGGTACAGTGAAGACTACCCACAGGAACTTCGAATCGCGTTTATGCACGTCTTCACCAGCCCATCCCATTAATCCAAAAAACGCTAAGCCTATCCCTGCCAACAACATGAATGGTGATAGTATCACCATCAGTAGGCCATGTCCGATTTTCTTCAGCATCGCAGGAGACTTGTTGGGGTGGGTAAAAGTGGATTAGCACACGTCATTGTGGGCTAATCGGCCTTAGACTAGCCAGCCGTCATTCCGTTGGCAAGCTAGCCTTCTGGGCAAGGCCCTTGGCTTGAGCCTGCGGAGTCAGGCTTGGCTGAGGCTGAAGGGGAGGCTGGAGATGAAGAGCAAGAGTAGGAGCAAGAATGAGCTGTTTGAAGACCCGCCGCACGGATTCAATACACTTCATCATGGGTGCCTGTATTCAGCAGCAGTACGGTGGCATGACCATCCTCTTCTTCATAGACGATGCGCAGATCATACCCAGCGCTGATGGCACGCAGGCCGCGTAGCTTCCCGGTCAGGCCGTGGTTCTTCAGTTTGGGGTGGAAGGGCTGATCCATGAACAGTGTCAGCGCTGACTCCACTCGCCGTTGATCACGCACCGCCAGGTTGGCAAAGGCTTTGTCAAACCGAGCCGTGGTATGCAGCGTCATGGTTTGGCTTTTCGCAGGTGGCGAATGAGAGACTCCGCTGTGGTGAAGGGGCCGCTCCGTTGAGTTGCTTTCTTGGAGTCCTGCTTGGCTGCCAGGATTTCCTTCGTCTCCTTGGCGCTAAAGCGGTAAGGAGTAGGCTCCTCCGCCAGTGCAAAGGGGATCGAGTGCGTGGCCACGACCTTCTTCAAAAACACCCGCACTGCGCTGTCCATGTCCAAGCCCAAACCATCCAGCACTTTGGCGGCCTTTTTTCTCAGGGTGGGGTCGAGTGTGACTTCAAGGGTCTGCTGGCTCATGGCGTGGATTGTAGGGGGAAGATCAGGGGGCTGCAAGACTTCATGCCAAGCGGATTTGATAGCCACTTGTCATCCTGTTCTGAGGCTGAAGGGGAGGCTGGAGATGAAGAGCAAGAATGAGCGGCACATGCAGCGCGGGTCCCTGCCGTGAACGAAGTTCTCAGTTCTCAGTGCTCGGTTCTCAGCTGAAATGACCCGGCAGAAAACCAACTGAGCACTGTGAACTGAGCACTGACTACTCTGGCGAGACGGACACGAAAACAGTCCGAAGTTCGCACTACTCGGCGGCAGCCTTTTTCTTCTTCCCTTTGCCTTTGCCCTTCTTCTTTGGCTCGGCGGTGGGGGTGT
>NZ_JBILYB010000223.1:0-6476 GCF_044378005.1 Prosthecobacter sp. | reverse complement strand
GGCATCGGCCTGAACATCATCCAAGGTGCCCGCATGGTGAGCGCGCGCCAGATCATCGCCGTGGACACGGTGGCTGGCAAAGAGCGCCACGCCCGCGTGCTCGGTGCCACGCACTTCATCGACAGCAGCACTTGTGATCCCGTGAAAGCGGTGAAGGACCTCACCGGCGGTCTCGGAGCGGACTTCACCTTTGAAGCCATCGGCCTGCCGGAGCCCATCGAGCAGGCTTTTGATTCCTTGCGCAAAGGCGGCACCTGCGTCGTCACCGGCATCAGCCGTGGTGATGCCCGCGCACGCATCAACACCAACCAACTGCTCTACGCCGAGAAGACGCTGAAAGGCAGCCTCTACGGCTCCATGCGCCCCCGCATCGATCTCCCGCGCCTGATGGACCTGCACCAAACCGGCGCACTGAAGCTCGATGAGCTGCTCACCCGCACGTGGCGGCTCGATGAAATCAACGAAGCCTACGCCGCACTCGAGCGTGGCGAGGTGGCGCGCAGTTTGATCGTGTGGGAGTGAAGCCTGCTCACTTCATCGAAGCCAGATAGGCGAGAAGATCCGCGATCTCTGCGGCGGTCATGGCTTGTAGCAGTCCCTCGGGCATCAGCGAGGTGGGCAGAGGCTTCAGCGACTTCAAATCCGCCGCCCGCAGAGTGATCGACTGCCCCGTGGCGAGCTTCAGCACGGTTTCTTCCTTCGTCTGCTTCACGGCAAACCCCATCTGCACAGTGCCGTCCGCCAGTTCCGCCGTGTAGGCTGCATAACCCGGCGCGATCTGCTTCGATGGATGCAGCAGGTTTTCGAGGAGCTGCTCCTTCGTCAGACGCGCCCCGACTTTGGAAAGGTCCGGCCCGAAGTCCCTCCCCGTGCCATTCACAAAATGACAGGCCAGACAGGCGGCGAGTGATCCCGTCGGCGTCAGCATCGCCGAACCACGTTTGGCATCGCCTGTCAGGCTGAGAAGCTGCGGGACATCCGGCGTGAGGCCAATGGTCTTCCGCCGCTTCTCCGGTGGCAGGAATCGCTCGAAGAGTGGGGCGATGCTGGGGTCGGTGGAGGCCATGCCGGACTCTTTGAGTTTGTCAGGAGCTTTCAACCTTCGAATTGGATGCCTATAGTAAAGGGTCCATAGAGCCTCAGGCACGGTAGAGATAATTTCATTCTGTGGTTTTGCCGAGGCTGCATCGTTCATCTTCGCTGCTTCACTCAACGGATGCTTTTCAGCCAGCGGCGGCGTGCGCTTGCCAAGGTCCGTGATCCAATCCCAGAGCAAATCGTAGCCATGCTCATCCACCTCATGCGAGCCGATGATCGGCATGCGCCCGGCTCCCGTGCGGGCGGTGCGTGCCAGCAACGCGCTTCTCCAAGGCACGCCTGGAGCAATAAGCCGCGCATCCGCAATGCCCATGTCTCCACGCAGCGGCTTTTCACCGATGAGTTCCGTTTCGGCGAGGGGAAGGTCAATGTTCACCTTCAAAGCCACGGAGCCGCCGCCATGCTGACGATGGCAGTGCGCGCAGTTGGCGTGCAACCAGGAGCGGGCGCGGAGTTCGAGATCAGCGTCTCTGTCATGACTGGAGACGGTGCGTGAGGCGCTGGTCTCAAAGAAGGCCTCGTTCACCAAGCCGAAACCCACCGCCGATTCACGAACTGGCTGACCACTGATGAGCGAGAGTTGCTGAGGCTGGAAGCCGAGAGCGAAACCCGTCCATGGCGTGTGGCAGCGTGCGCACTCGGCACGGGCGTGGAAGCGATGCTGCACGGCTGCTGCTCCAGGGATGGGCACCTCCTGATCTGCGCCATTCACTCCGACAAGTTCGGCATCGGTCTGATCATCATTCCAGCGGTAGCTGTAGCCGTTCCACGTCTCGCCATCGAAGTGCAGGAGTTGGGTCTCGACTCGGCGGCTGGTGGCATCGGGAGTGCTGAGAGTCTTCGCCAGCACGGCATCCTTTGGCCAGACCACCTTGCTGCCACTCACACTGCCGTCCGGCTTCTTCGTGATGGTGGCTTCGACTTTCGTCTCTGCGGGCAACGCAATGAAGCGCCGACCCACAAGTCGGTCCTGCCACATCGGCTCCGCGACACTGAACTCATGCACTCCAGCGGCGGGTGTTTGCAGCTTCACATCCGTGAAGAGCCCCGTTTCGCTCAGCTTGCGCGGGAAGCTGGAAGGCTGACCCGTGGCGGGATTGCGCACGAGGCGATGAAAGGTGCTCGGCTTGCCCCAGTGGGCATAGACGATCTCGCCATCATCGAGCAGGCCAAAGGTCACGATCTTGTGCGGCGTGTCGGCGATCTCTTCGTGGCGGGTGATCTTCGTTCCATCATGCCAGAGCGCCCAGATTTTGCCTGTCTCGTAGTCGCCATAGACATAGGCTCCGTCGAGTTCGGGCAGTGCTTTGCCATGATAAACGTAACCGCCCGTGATGCTCGCCGCCTCCGTGTGTGGATGGGCGACGACGGGCGGCGTGATGGGTGCGAGTGGGCTGAACGTTTCCGGTTTGATCGACTGCGTGGCCTCCATGGCACTCCAGCCGTGATTCGTGCCACGACCGACGAGATGAATCATCTCCCAGAGTTCCCAGCCAACATCACCGCACCACAGGCGGCCTTTGGCATCGAAGCTGATCTTCCACGGATTGCGGAAACCGAAGGCCCAGATCTCGGGGCGCACGTTGGGTTTGCCCAGGAAGGGGTTGTCACTCGGCACGGCGTAGGTTTTGCCAGCATCGCGTTTGTTCACGTCGATGCGCAGGATGCTGCTGAGGAGATCGGAGTTGTCCTGGCCGGTGTTGCGCGGGTCGGGCGGCGCGGGAACCTCGGCATCGCCCGTGGTGATGTAGAGCATGCCATCAGGGCCGAACTGGAGATGCGCGCCATTGTGCCCACCACTGAGCCAGGTGAGCAGAGTTTCCTCGCTCGCCGGATCGATGACGATGGGTTCGATGGAGCTGAGTTTGAAACGCGAGAGCTTCGTGCCGTCCTCAATGCCAGCACCGAGGGTGTAGGTGAGGAAGACTTCTTTTGTCTCGCGCCACCTGGGGTGAAAAGCCAGACCATAGGCGTGATCAAGCTTGGGATACTTCACCTTCAGATCGATCATGAGATCCTTCGTCGATGCGGAGAGGTCACGCGGCAGAGACCAGACCTTCCCGCCATTCTCGACCACGATGATCCTGCCGGGCAGCCCCACGATCTCCAGTGCGTCACTCAAGCTCTGTTGAGCAAGAATCTCTTCGGCAATGAAGGGCTTTGCAGGTTCGGGTGAGCCATGAATACGTGAGGTCGTCCACGGCACGCGGGCATTCACCGAGGCTGCTGCGAGCAGAGAAAAAACAAGAATTCGGGAGAACATGCCCGCCGGTTTATCTGAAACCCACGGGCGTGGCAATCACGGATGCACGGCACTCATGGCACAAGGCTCTCATCCCAGGTCCACAGTGGTGTGATGGCACCGGCCTCGACCCAGCCACGGAGGTTTTCGGGGCTGCTGGGGATCTCGACGTAGAACCAGGGGCCGCGCTTCTCCAAAGTGCGGACCTGGCTGCCGGGTGGCAGACCGATGACGGTGCCGCTGGTGACGGTGGCGGAGGTGAAGGAATTCACGTCAGGCTGGGTGACGACGCTGATGTCCTTCACACGGTCTGGACCCAGCGGACGCAGCGCAGCAAAAGCACCGGCAGGCACGGCGATGATGAGTCCGATGATGCTGACGACAACGGGCCAGGCAGCGGTGCGCTGGGATCGGAACACACGCCACGCGAGAGAGAGGAAGATAAGCCAGACCCCAGCGGCGGCGAGGATGAGCCATTCATTCGTCGTAAAAGCGAAGCTGGCATCACGCAGCGGGGAGTTTTCTCCAAAGGTGAGGTAGCGGGTGCGCTCGAAGATGTGACGGAGGTTTTGGTTCAGCTCGGGATCGCGCCCATTGAGGAGCTGGGCGCGCTGATACCAGAGCGCTGCGCGGCCCATGTCACCCTGACGATAGCGGGCGTGGCCGATGATCTGGAAGACTTCGGCGCTGAGATGCGGCGGTGTTTTCTTCGTGAGGGACTCGGCGAGATACTGGGCGCGGGTGAAGTTGCCCTTGTCGATCTCGGCGATGGCATCGCGATAAAAATCATCCGGCGAAGCAGCCGTGGCTTTCGGAGCCTCGGCAGCGCTGAGGCTGGTGGCGAAAAGCAGGAAGGCGATGGCGATGACATTCAGTTTGGCCAAAGTCTGGCGCATGAGTGCGGCGAGGGTGCTCTGGATTTCGCCGCGCTCACTGGCCTGAAGGGCGGGAGCCTGAGCGGCGGTGAAGTTGGTGGACTCGTAGCGGTCGAGGATGGCTTTGAGCGGGCCTTCGCCGACAGCAGTGATGCCATGCGTGGTCTGGATGAATTGCGCGGCACTGCGGAGGAACTCTTGATCACTCGCACCGCCGCTGACGGACTCGAACTGATCCCACGCGGCTCGGAGCTCGCCTGCACGCCCGGAGATGCGAGCTTCCTTGCGGCGACGAGCCACCGCGAGCACACAAGCAAAGGCGAAGAGTCCGACGGGCACTGCCTGCACACTCCAGAAGGCGCTGCTACGCAGAAGAAGTGTGCTGGTGGGGGCGAGCCAGTGAGATTTTTGCGATGGACGAACAAGAATGTCGGTAATGTCGGCCTGCGGGTCTGTGACGGGCGGTGGAGCCACAGGGATCTCGGTCACGGTTCCTGATCCGCCGGCACCTGCTGACTCAGCGGCAGCGGTGACTGGCGCAGGCTTCATGTTCAGCGGGATGGGCTCGCTGCGGAGGGTGACGTATTTTTTCTGCGAGGGGCTGAAGTAGTTCAGCTCAAAGGGCGGAACATTCGGATGCACGGCCTCAGGCACCAGCACCTGGGTGTAACCGACTTTGCGTTCGAGTGTGGGCGTTTGGTTTTGATCCATCTGCCCTTCAATGACGTAGCGCTTCGCCGGGTAGATCTTCCAGCCACCATTGGAGACAAGCGAAGGAGTATTGAGAGCGTCGAAATTCCCGGCCCCAGATACGGCAAGCTCAACGGAGATGGGGTCACCCACGGTAAGGTCTGTCGGCGTGGCGGTGGCCGTCATCTGAAATTCGCCGACAGCGCCGCTGAAGTTGGCAGGCTTGCCCTCGGCTGGCATGGGCAGGACTTTGACGGTGATCTGCTGGCTCTTCACTTCCAATTTCCGCGGCTCACTCATGCCGGGGAAGAACCCTGGTGGGAAGTTCTGCTGAAAACCGGGAGGCAATATGCCGCGCTGAGGCTGTCCATCCGAAGGCACCTCGACGAGGAGTTCGAGCTTGGCTGGACCGACCTTTAAATCGCCGGTGCGCAGTGAGGAAAGCGTGCTGCGGAAGGTGAGCACGTAGTAGCCGATGCCGTCGATGACGGTGCTGCTCTGCTCATTCGTCTGAGGGAAGCGGGCGATGGCAAAGTCGCTCTTTTCCATATCGATGAGGCCGAGCCGACGGAGCTGCACCTGACGCGGCACATAGAGGCTGACATTCACGGGCACGACTTCACTTTGATAGATCTCCTTTTTGCCGAGTTCGATCTGGAGGATGGGCTGGTTTGCGTCGTCCTGAGTCTGCGCCTGACCATTCTGCGGGAAGTTGGCACCACCGTTTTCGACGGTGAGTTTGACTTCGTTTGTGGTGAGCGGCTGACCATCGACCACGACGGTCTGGGTTGGGATGACAAACTCACCCGGCTCGGTGGCGGTGATGCCCCAGGAAAGCTGGAGCGACACACTCTGGCGTCCGTTGACGATTTGGATCTGCTGCGAGGTCGAGACACCACTCGTCTGCCCGATCTGAAGAGGAAAGCGCAAGTTCGGCAGGCTCTGCACCTGACCATCCTGCACAGTGATGACGTAGTTGATCACTTGGTTCGGCCTTGCCGTCGCAGGCTGCACATAGGCGCGGACCGTGGCGGCGTTGGCGGTGCCCGCCAACAACAGGACAGCGATCACTGTCAGGCGACTTAGAACTGAGAACTGAAAACTGAGAACTGAAAATTTCATGAATGGTCCAATGGGTTTTGATCACCAATCCTTGCCCCGCACGGGCTCATCACGCGGGCGGACGATCATCGCCTTCTTCTGGTCGTCGGCGTAGGTGCGGAGGAAGGAGCGGGCTTCGTTGCGGCTGAAGCCGGTGGCTTCGTTTTCCTGACTCTCCGCCATCTCTGCTTCACGGCGTTCACGGGCCTCACGAGCTGCGGGGGTCTCCTGTCGGCCTTCCTCGCCGGCCTGGAGCTGACCTTCCTTCTCGTGTTCTTTTTCACCCTCACCTTTGCCTTCTTCTTCACCTTCTTGTTTGCCAAGGCTTTCTTTGCGTGACTTGTCTTCTTCACTGACGCCATCGCCATCTTTGTCACCGTTTTCACCTTCCTCTTCACCCTCTTCACCCTCTTCCCCCTGCTCGCCTTTTTCGCCTTTTTGACCCTTCTTGCCCTTTTTCTTGTCGCCCT
>NZ_JBILYB010000096.1:0-24278 GCF_044378005.1 Prosthecobacter sp. | reverse complement strand
CTGAGCATGACGCGAGTCTATCCATCCGATTCGCGGATGGGAAGCAGACTTTTCCTCCAAACTCAGTAAGTCGCGCGACCGCCCGAGAGGTCAAAGACAGAGCCCGTGCTGAAGGAACAATCCTCCGAACACAGCCAGGCCACCAGCGCCGCCGCCTCATGCTTCTGACCGAAGCGGTTCATCGGGATCTTTGACAGCATGTAGTCCACATGCTGCTGCGTGAGCTGCTTCAGGATGTCGGTCTCGATCACCGCCGGAGTGATGCAGTTCACGAGGATGTTTGAGGTGGCGAGCTCCTTGCCCAGAGACTTCGTTAATCCAATGACGCCAGCCTTCGAGGCGCTGTAGTGCGCGGCATTCGGATTGCCTTCCTTTCCCGCGATGGAGGCGATGTTCACTATGCGCCCATAGCCGTTCTTCAGCATCTGCGGCACCACACCACGACAGCAGAGGAAGGGACCATTCAGATTGATCTCCACCACTCGCCGCCACTCCTCGGGCGTTGTTTCCCAGAGCTTCGCATTTGTGCCGGCGATGCCTGCGTTATTGACCAGCAGGTCGATTTTCCCAAAGGCCGCCAGCGTCGTCTGCACGGCAGCTTCCACGGACTCCGCGCTCGTCACATCCACCTGCGCCGTCGCCACGGGACCGAGAGCCCCCAGCTCCGCCTTTGCTTCCGCGAGAGCAGCGGGATCGATGTCCCAGAGACAGACAGACGCGCCATCGCGCAGCAGACGTTCAGCGATGGCTTGGCCGATGCCACGGGCACCACCGGTGATGATGCCGACACGGCCTTGAAGAGAGGAAGTAGAACTCATGAGGTTGGGATAAAAAATAGATCAAATCATGCCTGGCTGCCATCCAGAGACTTCGCCAGAGCCTGATCCTATACGCGCCCTCATGGCCGGATCATCCAAAGCACGATCCACCGCATCTTGGAGAGCTCCAGAAGTCAGGTCCCGCAGCAGCGGCACGGGCGATCCACTGCCCGGCACGTAGGCGGAGCTTTGGCGTTCGCCTTCATACGTCCCCGAATGAATCACCCGCCCCGTCGCAGCTTCCAGCACACTCACCCGCAGCCGCGCGTAGCCGTAGGGATGCACCAGCAGCTTGCAGTGCAAATCCAGGACCTCCCCCGTCACGGTGAACCTCGCCGCAGATGGAGAGGTCAGCATCCCACGCGCTTGCAGTGCGTAGCCAAACGCATTCGTCACCGCATTCGCCACAGGCACAGTCATCTGCACATGCTCCACCGGCGTACCGATCTGCGTGCGCACGGTGCCGAGTTCATTCGGGCCCAGATCTCGCCGATCTGTAAAGGCCTGCGTGGTAAACTCAGGCGCTCCCGGCTGCACATGCCCGACTGCGGACGCATAGTCGAGACTGACCTGGCTGGTGGTCGTGCACGAGGCCAGGACCATGAGACTGCTCATGATGATGAAGAAAGGGCGGCTGGGTTGCATAGCGGCTCATGCATAGCCTCCACTTGGCCGGATTCAATTCGGAACCCCACACGATTCACTCTCCGGCAGGGCTTACACATCCCCATGACAAGGGGCTTTTCGCGACAGGATTCACAGGTCTGAAAAAATCCTGTTCATCCTGTGAATCATGTCAATCCTGTCACCAAGGCCATGATTGAGAATCAGTTACCGATTTGATGCCTAAGCCCTGACTCTCCGGCAAGAAAGTCTTGCACCCCGTCCCACAAAATCGCAGTCTCGCGCGCTTTCATGCTCCCAAGGTTTCGCCCCCTTGGCCGTTGTGACTTGCCGCCGCCCTGCATGAGCGATTCCCCCCAGTCCGAAGATCCATTTCAGCATCTCCCCACCTCCGGTGGCGAGGAACTCGACGCACGCGCCGCCAAGGCCCAGCTCTGGAAACAGATCGCCCAGCAGCGCAAACAATCGCGCATCGCCCCCGCCGAGCCCGAGCCGCCTGCCGAAGAACCCGCCCCCGAAGCCCCGCGCTCCTCCCGCGATGAATGGGCCGAACTCTTCGCCATGGACGCCGAGTCCCTGGAGCCAGCACCCGCCCCCATTCCGGCAGCCCCCCCTGCCCCGGCAGCCCGCAAACGCAGCGTCATCCGCCGCAGCACGCCTCTCGCCGCCCCCACCGACGAGGCATTCATCCCCGAGGAAACCGCCCCCGAGCCCGAGCGCATCGAGATCACGGCCCAGGAGGTCAAAGCAGAGCCCCAACCGCAGCCCGAGCCCATCGTCACCCCAGAAACACCGGCACCGAAGAGCGAAGCCAAACCTGAGACCGAAGTCCCCAGCACCTCCGAATCCAGCGACACCAAAGAAGACAAAGCCGACAAAACGGATAAAGCCGACGCGCCCAAACCCGCGCCAGCCCCAGCGGACAAGACCGACTCCGAAAAAGAGATCCCCTTCCTCGTCACCCTCATTCAAAAGAAATGGGTGCAGTGGGGCGGCGCCTCCCTCTCCCTCAGCCTCGGCATTCACGCCCTTATTCTAGGCATCGGCGGCTTCCTTGTGGTGAATCAGGTCCTGCTTGATGAAGCCGTGGACTTCCTCCCCGGCGGCACCCAGCAGGGGCAGCAGGCCTCTCAGGCTCTCGAACACAAGATCCAGCAGAAGAAAAATCCCTGGCTCAAAAAAGCCGTGCCCATGCGCAAGCTCGCCGCCGTCGGCTCCATCTCCGACATCGTCCTGCCGGATGAAGTCCCCGACCTGCTCGATCTGCCCAGCTCCAACGACATGCTCACCAGCGCCAAACTCGGCGGCTCCGGCCTTGGTGGCGGCGGTTTTGGCAAAGGCATGGGCCTCGGTGCCAAGAGCGGCATGGTCTTCCAGCCCCTCTCCATGTTTGGCCGCGAGATCAAGGCCAAGCGCCTCGCCCTCATCCTGGATGTCTCCAGCTCCATGGCCCCACATCTCCCGCGGGTCATCGCCGAGGTGGATAAAGTCGCCCGCGGCAGCATCGTCGTACTCTTCCCCGGCTGCGGCCTGGATTCACCGCCCAAGGCCGGTCTCGATGGCGAGCAGGTCTTCCGCACCAACGGTGCCGAGTTCGAGCGCTTCTGGCGCATGGGCGGCATGGCCAGCTACGAGGAGGCGCGCAAATTCAAATTCACCCGCTCCGACCCCATCACCAGCGAGAGCATCTACCTTCTCCTCTCCAAGCGTCCCCAGACCCACTTCATCCACTACGTCGGCACCGGCTACGCCTGGACCGCCCTGCTCAGCGAGCAGGTCCGCCAGGCCGATGCCCTCTACTGGTTCTCCGACTTCCAGGATCACGTTGATTTCAGCCAGCTCGAGATCGTCCGCGAGAATCTCATCCGCCGGAAACAGAAGCTCTACATTCAGCCCTACATGCACGGCTCCGCCTTTGACCTCGTCAAAAGCCAGCTCGTCGATCCCACCGGCGGAGAAGTCATCGAAGCCACCCTGGAGTAGGCCTCAGCGCGCCGCCCGCTGGATGGCATGACCCGCCTTGGCCACCCCCGTCCCCGCCTTGTAAGCGACGCGATCCATTTCATATCCCACACGCTGCGCAGGCCCGCCTGCCCCACGGCAACTGGCAAGAAGTCCGCTGGCAGCAATCAAGGAAAGGGCGATGAGGAAGTGTTTCATGGCAGGCACGATTCTACCAAAATCCATCCAGGCTTCAAGTTTCACCACTTCACCCCCCCGAGTTGAAAACTCGTTCTACGCCCTTCGCAGCGCGTTGATCAGCGCATCCACCTTGTCGAGCAGTCGCTGCATCTGCGCCTGATTGTAAAAGCCGTCCGCCCCCTCCAACAGCATTGCCACCGCGTTGCTGTTGCTGCTCGTCGTGGTGATTTGTGCTGCCAGCTACGCATAGGTCCGGGCCTTCCGGGCCGGTCTGCCCCGCCGGGATGCCGAAACTCAGGTTCAGCACATCGACTGTGAACCCCTGCCGAGACCGGCGCCGGGTCCGAGTAGGGCAGAGTCGTCCCCCCGTCCACCACCGCCCCTGTGAGGGCAGTTGGGCTATATGTGCCCGCCGATCATCGTTGATGATGATCAGCGTATCTCCTGCGCTGCGTTCCTCTTTGAGGCATTGCGCCAGTTCATTCTAACAGAAGTGTTTCAAGCCCGGTTCTTCAGCTTTTCTGCTTTGAGCTGGAAACGCATTGATGGCCCAGAGCGCGGAACACGAATCGAGGCAGCGCGGCCAAGCGGCACAGACCTGGGCCGGATCATGCCTGAATTCTAGCCAACTCGAATGGTTTAGATATATTTAACAGTTGATATTTCTATTATATTCCATAATTTCCATCACATTACCCTCTCTGCCTGTCTCACACCTCCCCATGATGCCGTTGATCCAAAACCTGCTCGCCGAAGCTGGCTGCGCCGATAATCCGGCGGTGGCAGAGGCGGTGGAGCAGGCCTGCTACAACCAGACTTCCTTTGTCGAGGCGGTGCTGGATTGTGAAGGCGTGCGGGAACGCGACTTCCTGCTCGCGATGGCTAGCACGCTAAATCTGACTTGGTGGGAAGGCGGCGGTGACAAGCCTGCGGAGCCCGGTTTGCGCCGACATCTGCCTGCGGAGATCGCGCTGCGGCATCGCGTGCTTCCAGTGAAGTTTGAAGAGGCGACGGAAGAGAACGATCTCGGCCACAGCACGCTGCATCTGGCGACTTTTGACCCGCTGAATCTCGTCACGCATCAGCGCGTGGCCTCCAGCGTGCCGCACAACATTGTCTGGCACATCGGCCAGCGCACGAAGATCGCCGAAGGCCTGCAAAAGCTCTATGGCCTGGGCGCGGATACCTTTGAAAAGATCCTGCGTGGCCGTGCCGACTGGGGCAGCGAGGAACTCGGCGATGAAGTCACCGTTCTGGATGGTCCCGAAGACGAAGAGGCCAGCGTGGTTCGCTTCGTGAATCAAATCCTGCGTCGTGGCCTAGAACAACGCGCGACGGACATCCACGTGGAGCCGCAGCAAGATCGCCTCCGCATCCGCTACCGCATCGATGGACGCCTCGAAGAGCTGCCCGTGCCAGAGAACATCAAGTCGCTGCAAGCCAGCGTCATCGCTCGTCTGAAAATCATGGCGCGGTTGGACATCGCGGAAAAGCGTCTGCCCCAGGATGGCCGTATCAATCTCGAACTCGATGGCATGCCCATCGACGTCCGCGTGGCGACCATCCCCAGTGTGGAGGGCGAAAGCGTCAGCCTCCGTCTGCTCGCCCAGCAGGCTGTGACCATCGACCGCCTCGGTATGACCGACAACGTCCGCCCCGTGGTCGAAGAACTGCTCAAGCTCCCGAACGGCATCATTTTGATCACCGGCCCCACCGGCAGCGGCAAGAGCACCACGCTTTACGCCTACCTCACCGAGCTGAATCAGGCCCACCGCCGCATCGTCACCATCGAAGATCCGGTGGAATACAAAATGCCCGGCATCGTCCAGATCGCCGTGAAACCAGAAATCGGCCTCACCTTTGCCACCGGCCTGCGCAGCATCCTGCGTGGCGACCCAAACGTCGTGATGATCGGAGAAATGCGCGATCTCGAAACCACCGAGATCGCCATTCGCGCTGCTTTGACGGGCCATCTCGTGCTCAGCACCCTGCACACGAACGACGCCATCGGCGGCATCACGCGACTCGTCGATATGGGTGTGGAGCCTTTCCTCGTCTCCAGCGCCGTGCGGGCCTTCTTTGCCCAGCGTTTGGTGAGAAAACTCTGCCCGCTGTGCCGTCAGCCCGCCGAGGTCGAGCGCGACTACCTCCAGAGCATCAATTTCCCCATGAGCACGCCCGGCACCATCATGCGTGCCGTCGGTTGCGAGGCATGCCGTGGCAGCGGCTACCAGGGCCGACTCTCCATCTATGAGGTCGTGCTCGTCACCCACGCCCTCCAGCATCTCATCAACACCCGCGCCCATCCCGCCGAGATGCATCGCCAGGCCATGAAGGACGGCTTCATCCCCATGCGCGGCTACGGCTTCCAAAAAGTCCTCACCGGCGACACCACCATCGAGGAAGTCCTGAGCGTCACCGCCATGGACCGCAAAGCGGACGACGGCGTGCCTACGAGAGCCGTCACCGTCCCCCTCAAACACGCCGCCTAGTTCGTCATTCGGATTTCGTCATTCGTCATTTCTAACCCATGCCCACCTTCGCCTACAGCGCCCACGGCCCCTCCGGTGTCATCACCGGTGAGGTCAGTGCTGCCGACCGCGCGGAGGCCATGACGTTGTTGGGCAAAAAACGCCTCAGCCCTTTCCGACTCGAACAATCCGGCGCAGCCGGTGTGGCTCAAAAAGCGGCCACCAAAGCGCGTGCCGACGCCGCCGCGAATCCAGCGGGGCCGATCAAGCTCAAGACGCAGCAAGTCCTGCTCTTCACCGAGGAACTCTCCGACCTCCTCAGCGCTGGCATCCAGCTCGAACCCGCTCTCGCCACCATGGAGCGACGCCGTGAGCTTTCCGGGGTCAAAACACTCGCCACCGCGTTGCGCTCGAAAGTCCGCGATGGTCTGCCCTTCTCGAAAGCCATCGCCGCCACCAGCCCGAGCTTTGGCGGACTCTACTGCGCCCTCGCCAATGCCGGTGAAGCCAGCGGCACCCTGCCTGCGATTTTGAAGCGTCAGGTCGATTACCTCAGATCGCTCGCCGCGCTGAGGTCGAAGGTGCTCTTCGCCCTGATCTATCCCGCTTTCCTCGTCACGGCGGCTGTCGCGGTGACGCTGCTTTTCATCGTTTACCTCATCCCGCAGCTCATGGAGCTCATGGATAGCACCGGCGGTTCCTTGCCAGTCGCTGCGCAGATGATCATGAAGTTCAGCGACCTGCTAAAGGCTACCTGGTGGATGATTCTCATGGGCCTCGTCGCCGCCGTCATTGTCGCCAAAGCTTGGCTCAAGCGCCCGGAAGCACAGATCCCCTGGGCTCGCTTCAAGCTGCGCCTGCCGCTCTTTGGCGAAGTCCTGCGCACCCGCTTCTTCGTCCAAATGCTGGAGACCATGGCGAACCTTCTCGGCAACGGCCTGCCCATGGTCCACGCCATGCAGCTCACCCAGCAGGCGATTGAAAACCCGCACTTCAACAAAGAGTTCGAAGGCGTCATGGCCCACGTCGCCGAAGGCATGAGCCTCTCCCGCGCTCTGGATCGCAGCGGCCTCTTCCCGCCACTGCTGCTCGACATGGTGAATGTCGGCGAGCAGACCGGCGACATGTCCGCCGCGCTCGCCAAAGCCGCCGAGCGCTTCGATCGCGACCTCGGCAAGAAGATCGAAAAGCTCACCGCCCTGGCCCAACCCGCGATTGTCTTCCTCATGGCCGGCCTAGTCGGCACCATGGCCTACCTCATGATGACCGCCATCTTCCAAACCATCGGCAACATCAGCAAGTGACTCACCCCATCCAAGCCTCATGAAACACACAAACCTCCGCTCACGCCGCTACTCCCGCGGCTTCACCCTCGTCGAGATCATGCTCGTCCTCGGCATCATCGCCCTGCTTGTCGGTGCTGGCATTTACTCGCTTGGCGATGTCACCAGCTCTGGCAAACGCACCCGTGCGAAAGCCGATCTCAACGCCCTCACCGCCGCCCTTCGTGGTTATGAAGTCGATAACACCTTCCTGCCTACCACCGAGCAAGGATTGATGGCCCTCGTGACCAAGCCTTCCAGCCGTCCGACGCCACAAAACTGGACCAACAAGCTTAAAAAGCCGCTCCTCGACTCCTGGGGCAACCCCTACCACTACCGCCGCCCCGGCACGAAGGACAAAGGCGGCTTCGATGTCTTCTCCGCCGGTCCTGATGGCCAGCCAGAAACAGCGGATGACATTGGCAACTGGGACCTTTGACCGCCTTCGGCGGAAATGACGAATGACTAAATCCGAATGAAGAATCTCCAGACATTCATGAAGCAAACGAAAACCAAGTTCGGCAGCGAGCTTGGCTTTCGTCATTCCGGCTTCACGCTTGTCGAGATTTGTATCGCTCTGGGTCTCTGCATGTTGCTGCTCGGCATCGCCACGCTGTCTGTCACGGGCTTGCAGGATCAGGCACGGCTGAAACGCACCGCGTCCGAGATCGAATCCACGGCACGCAAGACTTTGCAGGATGCCATCATGGGCCAACGCACCATCGAACTGGCCCTGGATGGTGGTCTCGGCGGAAATGAAGGTGGCCGAGTGCAGATCAAGCGCCTCGGCGACAAAGCCTTCCGCAACGCCAAGCGCGGCGAAGTCTGGGAATTCAGCCCCACCGGCATCTGCGAGCCTCTCGAAGTCCGCATCACCAGCGCCAGCGGTGTCATTGAACTTGGCTTTGATCCGCTCACGGCCTGTGCGGTGAAAAAGAACGTCTCTGTGAAATCATGAAGACGAAGCCGCCAGCACCAGTAGGAGCGTTCGCCAGAACGCAAGGTTTGGCGCGCCTTCCAGCCCTCGTGCTCTGGCGAGCACGCCTGCCTGTAGGCGCATTCGCCAGAATGCGGTCTGGTGGATGCACGTCCAATCCTCATGCTCTGGCGAGCACGCCTACGGCTGGTGGCTTCGCCTTGCTCGAGATCATCCTCGCGATGGCGCTCTTCAGCATTGTCGCGGTCGGCATGACACGGGCTTTGGATCAGATCGCCCAAACGACAAAAAGCTCCCGCCAGGAAGCCCAGGTGCTGCGCGTGCTCGAGTCCGTGCTGGCTGAAGTCGCTCACCAGCCCGAGCTGAAACCACGCACCATCAGCTTCCCCAAAACGTCTGACGGCATCGACGCCAGCGCGAGCATCGAGAAGGTCCACCTCTTCACCCAGGACAAAGCCGAGCTCGATAAAATGTTCCGCGTCCGTGCTGAAGCCTGGCTGGCCGATGGAGCCAGCAAGCGCCGCCTGAAACGCCAAATGGAAACCTATGTGTATTCACCCACCAGTCCTTAAATCGGCGCAGGTGAATCGCCTGCAACGCCGCCAATCTGCCTTCACCCTCATCGAGGTCCTCCTCGCCATGGGCGTGATCGGCTTGCTGATCGGTGGCGTGTATGGTTTGGCGAACGGAGCCATCCAACTCGGTGCGTCGATGAATCAATCACGCATCTCCGAGACCCGCCTCACCAACTTCACCGCCGCCTGGCGCGACTATTTGGAAAACCTGCCTCCCGGCATTCGCCTGAGCTGTGGTTTGGAAAAAGCCAAACGCGGCGCCGGTGGCAATCTCCTCATCGAAGGCGGCCAGGTGCCTTTCGTTTGGACACGCGGCGTCCGGCTGGCTGATGCCGTCGAGTTCGCTGTCACTCGCGGCCAAGAAACCGGCAGCCTGAAGCTCAACGTCCGCCATCTCAAACGCCTCGAAAAACCCAACGCCTTCGACGCCTACTCCCAGATCGCCGAGCTGACCTTGCTGGATGGCCTCAAAGAGTTCAGATGGGAGTTCTACGACACCGAAAAGAAGCGCTGGTTCGCCACCTGGGACGCCGACAAGCGCCCCGCGCCTCCTTTGTACATGAAGCTCCACTTCCAGTTCCTCAAAGACCCGAGGGAGTATGAGTTCACCTACTGGATCGCGAATGACCTCGTGGCTCAACAATGACGAATGAGTAAAACCGAATGACGAAACAACACTCCAACACCGAATGCCGAAAAGGGGATCACTCGATCCTTTCGGGTGGCGTTCGTGCTTTGGGCTTCGTCATTCCTTCGTCATTCGGATTTCGTCATTCGTCATTCCACCGCGGCTCCGCCCTCATCGCGGTGTTTTGGATGATCGCGGTCATGGGGATGGTCGTGCTTGCGGGAGCCAAGGCTCTCCAGTCCGACACGCAGGCCACGCGCGAGCTTCGCGGACGCACCTTTGCCAAACGGCTTGCGCAGATGGGGCTCGAAGTGGCACGGCATCCGGCCATCCAAATGGACGATGGCCTGCTGCACTACACCTCGCCTGAAGGTGGTGGCTACGATGTGAAACTCACCACGGAAGAAGCGCGACTGAACATCAACGTGCTGCTCGCCAGTGGCGACAAAGTGCTGCTGCCTCGTTTGTTCGGTGCCTGGGGTCTGAATCCTCAGCAAAGCGGCGCTCTCATCGACGCACTCCGCGACTGGATCGACGAAGACGACAAAGTAAGCCTGCATGGCGCGGAGAAGCGTGACTATCAAAAAGTCGGCATGGAAGGTGTGCCCTTCAACAAACCCTTCCGCGAGATCGAAGAGATGCTCATGGTGCGCGGCATGGACGCCATCAATGTCATGCGTCCCGACTGGCGCGAGTGGTTCACCGTCATGGGCGATGGCCGTGTCGATGTAAATGAAGCCCGCGCCGAACTCATCGCGCTCATCGCCAATGTGCCGATCGAGCGCGTGACACCTCTTTTAACCCTCCGCGCTGGCAAAGATGGCGCGATGCACACCCGCGATGACAACCGACTCGGCTCGCCCGTGCAGGTGGCTCAGCTTCTCGGAGTTTATCAGCCCCAGACCGTCGAACTGCTGACGCGCTGGATTCAATTTGCCGGTCCCATCAAGCGTCTCGAAAGCACAGGCTACTTTGGCGATATCCGTCGCCGCCTCGTGCTCATCGTGCAGAACCAAAAAGCCATCTGGCGTGGCGAACTTCCCCTTTCCTCTCATGGCTCGTAATCGCAAACCCACACACGATCTCCTGCTCCCTGGAGCGGATGGCTGGTCCCGCTGGACTGGCATGGAGGGCGCTGCCTGTGAGCACGCCGCCGACTTCGGCCAAAGCGCAGGCGTCTTTGCCAAAGAAGCCCACCGCCGAGTGCTCGCCCTGCCTGCCTCACACGCCTGGGTTTTACCAGCCTGGCTGCATGGCATGCCTGAGCATCTGCGTGACATGGCGCTGCTGCATCTGGAGCGCATCGGCGTCCGTGTGACTGATCCCGAGCACGGTCTGCAAGTCCGCCGCATTCAGGAAAAAGACGGCGCCCACCTCGCCTGCATCCTCGCGCTGAAAGAGCAGCCTGCACCGCTCTGGGACACGCTGCGTCTGCCAGATGAAGTCGTGCTCAGCGCGCAATGCCGCGACCTTCCCGCCGACAGCATCGTGCTTCAGCGCGAGATGGGCCGCCTCGTCGTCACCATCTCGCATGGCAGCGAGATCGTCTATTGCAGCCCGCTTTCCGCGCATCGGCTCGATGAACGCGCCTTGAGCGAGCTAAACCATCTTTGCCTCCAGCTCGGCTTCCAAAGAGTGCTCGGCAAGGTCGAAGGCATCGTGCTCTGGCTGGAGGAAGAAGGCGACATCCAGCAGATCGAGCGCATCACCGGACTGCCTGCCCGCCGCGAAAGCATCCCCGCGCCGCGTTTGCCAGCGAAGGACAGCAGCACGCTCGTGCCTGCGGACATCCTCGCCGCACGTCAGCGCGCCCAAGCCAGCGCTCGCACGCGCGTCACCGCACTCAGCATCGGACTCGCTTTGGCGGCCTGCATCGCCGTCATGATGGTGCTCATCACCACCGCCACACGCGAGCGCGACATGCTGCGGGATAAGATCGCCGATCTCACGCCGCGTGCCTCGCAGGTGCTGGATCAAAAGAAAGCCTGGATCGAAGCCGCGCCCGCCGTCGATCCCAGCGCCGGGCCGATGCAGGTGCTGCTCGACGTCATGAGCCCAAGCTCCAGCACCGAAGTCGGCATGACCAGCTTTGAGTGGACCCCCACCAGTCTGGCGCTGCGCGGACGCACCGCCTCGCCATCGTTGGCCCTGCAATACGCGAAGGAGATCACCGAGGTGGAAGCGCTCAGTCGCTACGCTTTTGAAACACCCGCACCGCAGATCGCCAGCGACAACACCGCCACCTTTGAACTGAAAGGAGAAGCCCAGCCATGAAGCGCAGCGAAAAAATACTCCTGACAGTCTTTGGCGTGCTCTTCCTCGTCATCATCGGCGGTGGCGCCGTTGCCATGGGCATCAAGCATTACATGGCCATCCTCGAAGAAAACGACGGCCTCCGCACCCGCATCATCGAGATGAATGAAGCCATCGCCCAAGGCAGCGAATGGCAGCGCCGACATGACTGGCTCGACAAGAACGTCCCCAGCTTCACCTCGCGCCAGGAAGCCTCCACTCGCTTGCTCGAAACCATCCAGAAAGAAGCCGACAAGCTCTCCCTGAATCTCACCGACCGGCAGTTCCTCGAGCCCGTGAAAACGATGGGTCAAGATGGATTGCCCATCGAGGAAGAAGGCGGCTACCACGATCAAGCCTCCGTCAAAATCACCCTCACGAAGGTGAAGGAGCAGCCGCTCTTCCAGTGGATGCACACCCTGCAAACGCCGGAAGGTTTCCTCGGCATCACGCGCTTGCAAATCACACCCGCAGGCGAAGGCAAGACCGTGAACGTCGAAGCCGAGATCACGCAGTTTTATCGTGAGAAGGGGCCAGCCAAATTCAGCAAAGCCAACACGCCATGAAATTTTCAGTTCTCAGTTCTCAGTTCTCAGTTCTCAGTTGGTTTGCACTAGCGCTGACGGCTCATGCAGCGGACACGCCGGTCGTCCACCCGACGCTCGATCACTACGCCGCGCTTTGGCAGCGTTCCGTCTTCACCACCAAGGATCTGCCATCTCCCGACGCCCCCACCGGCCCCATCTTCACGGACAATCTCAGCCTCGCAGGCACCTACGAGATCGACGGGCAATTCGTCGCCATCCTGCTCGACCGCACAACCACGCAGTTCACGGAAGCCCGCATCGGCAGCGAGAACGAGCAAGGCATCAAAGTCCGCAAAGTCCAACCTGGAGCCACGATGGACAAAACCCGCGTCCAACTTCAGAAAGGCGATATCGCTGGTTGGATCAGCCAGAGCGAAGTTGCCGCCGCGCCTGCAGATCCAGCACCGCAGATCCGTCAGGCTCAGCCAGCCCATGCGCCAGCAGCCACGCCACTCCTACCGCCACCGAGCATCAACAACGCCGGACCAGCCCCGACGGCACGAGAGCCCGCCATGAGCAACGACGTGCCTCTGCCGCCGCCTTGATGGACCTTGGAAAGATGGGCAAGACTTGAATTTCAAGTTGCCAGCTTTGGAGGTGAAGCGGAGCTTACTCCACATGTCTGGACTCGTGGAGATCCCCCCGCATCACTTATTGGCCGCCTTCCAGGCGTTCTTCGCCTTGTCCATCGGACATGCGATGATGGACTTTCCCTTCCAAGGAGAATACATCGCCACCGGCAAGAACTGGCGGCTTTTGAAGAAACTCCAGGACCCTTCACGGCCTGTGCAGATCTGGATCTGGTGCATGAGCGCCCATTGTTTTTTACACGCAGGCGCAGTTTGGATGATCACGGGCTCCTTCCTTCTCTGCCTGATTGAGTTCACGGCTCACTGGATCATTGATGTGCTGAAGTGCAGCGGCAAAACAAACTTCCATCAGGACCAGCTCATGCACTACTTCTGCAAGCTTTCCTATGCGGTGGTGCTCTATCTCGGCTGCAAGCCGCCGTTCTGACGCGAACGAAGTCGCAGACAAAGAACTGCGATCACCAGCGTGCCCGCAAACCACCACGGCCACCATGCGAGGCTGGCGGCGAAGACCTTGGGATCTTCGGCGGGGAGATGGAGTCGGCTTTCCAGCCAGTGCGTGTGCCAGCCAAAGAGCAGCGTCATGCCGCCGTAGGCGAGGTTCATGGTCATTCCGCGAAAACTCAAAGCGGTGGCCCGACGTTCGGAGCTGACTTCGGCATTGAGGTAATGGGAGAGGAAGAACTGGAGAAAGCGCATGCCGAGCATCAGCGGCATGATCAAAGCCACGCCCAGCCAGCCTGACTGCGGATGCGCAGCACAAAGCAGGCCGCCGAAGATGACAAGCGCCAGCCCGGTGAAGTTTCGCGTCAGGCTGAAACGCCCCGTGCAGCGCTCCATGAGTCCGGCGGTGAGCAGACCAAGCATGGAAGCCACGGTGCCGATGACGCCATACCAGCTCTCGCCGATGCCGACGAGACGGTAGAAGTTTGAGGCCACGGTGAGGAAGAGCCGGATGATGCTGTCGAACACGAGGCCGAGCACGATGATTTTCAGCGCGGCATGCGTGTGCCAGATCCAGCGCCCAGTTTCGATGATGCCGCGCACGGCCTCGCGGACACGTTCGGTCAGGCTGGCCTTCATCGCCACCAGCGGAGCTTCAGTCATGCGCAGACACACCGTTAGGCAGGCCACACCGGTGAGGAAGTTCAGCACGAGCGGGATCTTCATCGTGATCGCGCGCCCGACATCGCCCATGCCGAGCCATTGCAGCAAAGCAGAGACGTTAGCATGATCGTAGAGCACGGAGCCAGAGATGGAGGACACGATGAAACCCAGCGCCATCGCACGACTCAAGAGGGCCATCACCTTCGGCCAAAGCGTGGTGCGTTCACCTTCCTGTAGTGAATCGTAGGCTAGGGCTTCGTCGGCACCACTTGCGCAGGCTTCCGCTGCACCACTGAGGATGCGATTAAGCACGAAGAGCCAGAGCACCGCGTCGTGATTACCCACCGGCATCAGGCAGAGCACGCCCATCTCCGCCACCATCAACCAGCCCGCAATGATCATGAGCCGCCTGCGGCCAAACTGATCCGCGAGTGCACCGGACGGCACCTCCAGCAGCACGATGGTGATGGCCCAGATGACATTCAGCGCCGCGAACTCCGCGATGCTCAGCCCGAGATCAAGGAAGAGCACGGTGAAGATCGGGTAGTAGAAGCGGCAGTTAAACAGCAGCCGGAACCAGATGAAGAGGCGGGCGTTGAGAGGCATGAATGACTTTGCCTTACGCGCCGGAGATCATGTTTGACAATCATTCGTTCACTCCGATGATCGGCGCTCATGTTCACCGCCTGCTGCGTCTCCTGCCTCGCCCCCTCCATTTTTGGAGCGGCGATGACGCGCGCCCATGCTGGCATGGCGGTCATTTACAATGACAAGCGAGTCGCGCTCCGCCTCCCCTGCCCTGCCCGACGAGTGGTTCACTCCTGATACAAACCACCACTCTCTTTTCACCACCGGCCGGGCTTCCTTCAGGAGTCCGGCCTTTTTGTTTTCACCAGTCATGCCTTCTTTCTTTAACGACCTGCGCGCGCTGCCACGGCCCTTCTGGGTGCTGGTGGGAGCGACGTTTGTGAACCGGTTCGGGCTCTTTGTCTGGCCCTTCCTCACCCTTTACATCACCCGCAGCGGTCACAGCGCCTCCGAGGCGAGTTGGGCCGTCGCGGCTTACTCCACAGGCAGTTTTTGCGCTGCCTTCCTCGGCGGCTGGCTGGCAGACCGCCTCGGGCGGAATGTCACGCTCGCCCTCTCCGCGCTTGGCGGGGCGGCGTGCATGATGGCGCTCTCACAAGCACATGATTGGCGCTGGCTCAGTGCCATCGCCCTCATCACTGGACTCGTGAGCGAGGCGGGATCGCCTGCGGGCAGTGCGCTCGTCCAGGACATCGTGCCGGTGCATCAGCGCGTCATGGCTTATGCCGTGCTGCGCTTCGCAATCAATCTCGGTTGGTCATTCGGTCCTGCTGTGGCTGGCTGGCTGGCGGAGAGTTCCTTCTTTTGGCTTTTCGCGGTCGATGCCACCACCTCACTCATCTTTGGCATCATCGCCTGGACCTGCCTTCCACGCGGAGAGCGCACGGAGGCGCATCAGGCGGGCTGGAGCATTGCGTGGGCATCCATTCGGCAAAACAAGCCCTTCCTCACGCTCGCACTCACCTGCGCCCTCGTGGCCTGGATCTTCCGCCAGACGAGCAGCACCTTCCCGCTGCACTTCGAGCACAGCGGACTTCCTGCCCATTGGACCGGCACCGTGCTCGCGCTGAATGGCGTGATGATCTGCCTGCTCGAAGTACCGCTCGCCTCGCAGACACGCACCTGGCCTGTGCGAGTGATGCTCGCACTCGGCTATCTGCTCATGGGTGGCAGCTACCTCCTGCTCATCGGCAAGCCCGGCCTGCCCATCTTCTTCCTCATGATGATCGTCTTCACCCTTGGAGAGATGTTTGCCTTCTCCCGTCAGCAGGCCTATGCCGCCAGTCTCGCGCCTGATGCTATGCGCGGGCGCTATGCCGGCTTCCTCAGCCTGAGCTGGGGCCTCGGCGGCATCATCAGCTCCATCGCTGCCCTGCATCTTTTTGAAAACTCACCCGACCTCGTGTGGATCATCAGCGCTGTGCTTGGCCTCATCGCTGCAGGAATGATCCTGCGGAAGTAATTGCCGCTTGTCGCCGCACTTCATGTCCGCAGTATGCGCGCCCATGCTCCGATTCCGCCTCTTTGACTTTCCGATCCTCGTCCACTGGATGTTCTGGGTAAACATGGCCCTGCTCGGCGGTGCCATTAGTGCTGATACCCCCCAGGAGATGCAGTCCCTCTTTGGCTGGGTGGCGGCAGCCTTTGTCTCCATCGTCATCCACGAGCTCGGCCATGCCTTTGCCATGCGCCACTTCGGGGACCGGCAGGTCGGCATCCTGCTTTACGCCTTCGGCGGACTCGCGCGCGGCAGCCGCTGGCTCTCGCGGGTGGAAGACATCATCGTCAGTGCCGCCGGACCTGCCGTGCAGATCGCCATCGGCTACACACTGAAGCTCCTGCTCTCCGGCTGGGAGACCGAGTCCATTCTGCTCGGCTCCTTTGTCCAGGGCTTCATCTACGTCAGTATCTTCTGGGCTCTGCTAAATCTCCTCCCCATCATCCCGCTGGATGGTGGGCACATCTGCCGAGCTTTCCTCGGTGCCTCCCGCGTCCGCACCGCGCTCATCATCAGCATGGTCTGCGCCGTCGGCATCGGCCTGCTGGCCCTGCGAAGCGGCAGCCTCATCACCCCCCTCTTCTTCGGCATGATGGCCTTCAACAACTGGAAGGAACTCCAGGGCCAGCCCCAGGTGCCTTGGATGGAAGGACGCTGAGTCTTCCTCTCCCCGAGGTGCACGGTGTTCCGGCTCTGCGGCAGGATGAATGCGTGTCACGAGTGGAGATCGACGTTGGGTGGCGTCCGCGACTTTGTCGTCGGGTTGAAAACGCTGGAGGGAAGAAGGCAGGCTCTGGGTGTGATCGCCCCTCTGCGGAATGAATTCCGCGCTCAAACAACGCCCCTTGCCACCCGATGTGGCGCGAACCGCAACGTGGTTCCGTACCGGCTTTGACCGGGGGATGTCCACCGCGCGAATCCGGTGCGGACGTTGCAGGGTAACCTCGCCAAGGCACGGCAACCCTTCGCTACGATTCGCAAGCCCATTGGGCTTGAGGAACACTGCCGAGGAGTTTCCCTCCGATGCCTTCGTTCTTGTCAGGATTTGGGGGCCTGTGGCATAGAATATCCATGTGAAAACGATTTGGGAGAATGGTGAAACATACAAAGCGCAATGCGAGGTCATCCGGCATCGAGTGTCTATGTTTGGACAAGCGCACGGCTGCGAACCTATTCCTAGAGGGAGGCACGGCCATGCAGGCCTCTCCTGCAACTTTGGGAGCTTCACTGGCATTATCGACATTCAGATGGATCGAATTGATTGGAACGAGATGCCCGATGACATTCCACCTGAATATCCTTTCGAGCTATGGTGCAGTGCCTATAAGGACCACGGTCTCTACTGTCTGAACAACGTTTTTTGGGAGTTACCCTTTTGTGAAGTCGAGAAGAACCTTGATCGCTTTCTGGCGGTCTGCTGGGACTTCCTTACCAGTCTCAACGAGACTGATTTCACAGATGCACTGCCCGAACCTTCAATCTCACCAGATCGAAGCTCAAACCTCGGCGGGCCGAAGCCTCGGACATTCCAGAAGAGCAAAACTACATTCACTGCTTCTGGAGCCTCATAGAGGCGAGAGATAATAGCCCACGGATTTATCCGTGGGTCGAGGCGGGCACTAGGCTCAGAGAGCCAGAGTCCCGGCAGGGACGAAAGAGCGTCTTGAGAGGTGCCGGATCACATTTCGCCGCTTGGATGCGCGATGGGTCGTGGGGAGACCGGGATGTGTCCAGCACGCGGTGCCTTCTTTCGTCCCTGCCGGGACTCTTGGCGATGGGGACATGTCGCCCGCGCCTACCCACGGATGAATCCGTGGGCTATTGCCTGCCGCCTCTCCGAGGCTGGGGTCGGAGGAGTTCTCTCCGATGCCTTCGTTCTTGCCTGGATCTGCGGGCTTGTGGCATAGCGGGTAGATCTCTGCTCATGTGTGAGAGAGCCCAAGAAAACAGTGGCGGAGGTGGCTGGAGTGTGAAGGCATCCAGTGCGCCAACCATTCCCAAGCTACGGCTTACAGCGCTTCCTCTGCGGTCTGACTTTTGATCTACAGATGATATGAAATGTCTGATAAGTAACCACTGCCGAGAATAATCTTGGTGTGGGGGGGTGGGTGGCTATACTCGCGGGAAATCTGTTCTGAACAGTCAACTCAACCCTAGCAGACCAACCTGAGTTGAAGGGACTATTTTTTTGCTAATCGTTCACCTGTTCTACGACTTCTATAATACCATGAATACGTCTTCCTCATACCTCGTTCGGTTCACACGGAGCGTCATTTTGGCGAGTGTGTTTGTACTTTTCATCGCCTCTCATGCAGAGGCTCAGACGGTCAAGCCGGTGGTCAATCCGCTACAGTTTCCGAGTGAGTTAATGGTTAGTCAGCCAGTCAATCTCAGCGTCAGCGCGACCAATACGCCCACCAAATTTACGATTACGGGGCTGGTCAGCGGACTCGATTATGATCCCGTGACGGGGGCGATCACTGGGCGTGCGACGGTGCCAGGTGCTTTCATTGTGAAGGTCAGTGCGAGCAATGCTGCTGGGCCCAGTGCTGTCGTGCAAGCTGAGATCAATGTATCACCGCTGCCACCAGAGGTACCGGGCACTTATGACGGCTGTGTGTCGCGTCAGTCTGTGCTCGGCAACAATCTCGGGGGTAAGCTGCATCTTGTGCTCAGCCATACGGGGCAATTCACGGGTTCGTTGAATTTAGGCATCGAGACCTTGCCTCTGAAGGGCGCATTGATGACAGACGCATCAGGCCCCATCGACACGGATCTGATCATCGCCCGCAAGGCACCGGCCAGCGCGCTCCGCCTCAGGCTGCGTCTGGTTTTAAGTGGCCGGATGCTCACTGGCAGTCTTGAAGATGGTGCGGTCGGTGCGGGAGGCTTTGTCCCCGGTGCCAACAGTGCGCTGATCTCCGCCGCGCAGATCACTCATAGTCCTTGGTTTTACACTGGCAATTACACGCTGGCCGCCAGCCACGAGGTCACTGGTGACGATAAGCCCCAAGGCTATACGATCGCCTCATTTAAAGTCAGCAGCACGGCGGTCGTCACGGGTGCCTTCAAGCTCGCTGATGGCACGCCTGTCACCTTTGCAGGCAATGTCGGACAAGATGGCAGCCTGCCTGTCTTCGCATTGCTTTATACCAAGACCGGCTCGCTTCACGGTAAAGTCAACATCGACACCACGCAGCGCAACCGCCTTAACGCCAGCACGCTTACTTGGAACAAGGCAGTGCAAACAGCTGCTAACCGATATTTCAAAAATGGCTTCAGCCCCCTCACTCTCAGCGTCATCGGTCGGCTTTACAATAGCCCAGCCGTCGGCGGCACGCCCATGGGCCTGCCGAGTGGGGCGGGCAATGCACAGCTCATCTTCACTCAGGGTCTAGCGCCCAGCCCGACCACGCGGCTGGATGTCAATCCACTGACCATCGGCATCACACCGGCCTCGGCTGTCACGCTGCCAGTTAGCGCCACCGCAACGCCGACGCCTGGCAGCCATGCACAGACCACGCTCAGTCTCGTCCCTGGCAGTGGCAGTGTCTTCAGCATCGGTAGCACTGGATTCATCAACGGTAAGATCGTGCTAAAGGACTACAATCCCGTCAGCCCCGCTAACACTGTGACGCGCACCAATGCCTACCAGGCGCTGATCGTCGATGATGGCAGCAGCAAGAAAGGCTACGGCTACTTCCTGCTCGAAGAACTACCAAGCGGTATCCTCACGCCCACGACCACGCTGTATCGCTCAGGTAAAGTCGTGCTCAGCGCTGCTACTGTGCCGCCTGCGCCCTCGTTCACGGTCAATGCCACACAGGATGCGTTTAACATCCACATCGACGACACCTACCTCGCGTCCAGTTACACTCTCTATATCAGCGATTCACCGAACGTCAGCTCTGAGACCTACCTCCGCAAAGTCACGGGCCTGACTCGTCGTGACATCTTCCTCAACGGCCTGCCTCCGGGCGTGCCGTATTACATGATCCTCGTCGCTAACAACGACCGCGGCAGCGCCACCAGCGCGCCTGTTGTGAAAACCTTTGGCCCCAATGCCACCGTCTCTGGCCGCATCGTCGTCCAGATGCCGGATGCGGATAATGTGCCCTTTGTCACTGGAGTCCCAGGCCGCCTCGTCAGCCTCGGCAGCGGCCCTGGCGCTAGTCCCCAGCAGACGCAAACCGATGCCGAGGGCCGCTTCACCTTCCGTCAGGTTCCACTGGGCAGCTACAGCATCACCGTCGCGGCTGATGTCGAGTGGTCCGGCACGCAGATGAATCCCTTTGACCTCACTGCCAATGGACAAACCCTGGGCAGCATCCCCATCACCGCCATTGCTGGGCGCACTGCCGTCACTGGGCGCGTTTATTTTCAAGACGGCACACCCGCCGTCGCGAAGATCCCCGAGTTCGACATCGACGAAGCGGCCGCAGTCACCTTACAGGCAGCTGGGATGCCAGGGAAAACGATCACCGTGGCAAGTGATGGACGTTACCTTTTCAGCGTGCCCGACATCGCCTTCCCCGTCACGCTCAATGCCACGCTCAAAGGTGCCTCCGGCAGTCTGCCTTTGAGCCAGCCCGTCCGCACCTCACACGACCTCATCTTTAGCGCTACGCCGCCGAGTATCGGCAGCCTCAGCTTCACCGACGCCGTCCATCTGCCCATCTTCAGTCTTCATTGCCTAGAGGTCTTTAATCTCGTCCCTGAGTTGCTGAATAAGGACCTGCTCGCCGCCACAGTCCGCTGGCAGATCACGACACCCGACGGGCAAGTGCTGGCCCGCGCCGAGGGCCCCGCGCCCAGACTCCAAATCAAGGACAACATCCCCTCTGGCACTCTTCATATCCACGGCATCTATAGCTCTGAGTTCGCCGTCACCACCCAGGTCATCACTCAAGTGCGTTATAACTGCGGACGGAAGCGTTGCTGGTCGGGTGCTGTTCTGGAGTGGAGCGCCGCCACGCCTGCCACACTCGTCCCGATCTCCGGTGCTATCGTCAGCGTCACCGCCAGTAACATCGTCGGTACCGCCACAGTCACCACCGACGCGCAAGGTCGCTTTGACTTCCCGAAAGGCACTGAACCCATCAACCCCCTCGTCCAGATCACCAAGGCCGGTTACGTCCCGTAATCATGGAAGTTTAACAAGCTGCCCGAAGAAGCCGAGTTCCCGCTGATCAAAACCACGACCATCACCGCCACCTGGCCCGCTAGTGGCGCAGACATCCCCCTACCTAACAGTTACTTCCTCCGCAACAACGGCAACGTTTGGACCAAGAAGGGCCTCATCCCTTACACCGGTCAGATCAAGATCGAGATTGGCTCCTACGATCCGCTGGCCACCTGGCAGCCCTTCCCGCCGCAGCCCAGGATGGACACGGCCTCCACAACAGTCTTCCCGCGCCTCGCCTCGGGCGTCTGGATACTTGTGACTGGCACTGCAGGTGAGATCATCAATCCCACCGGCGGCCCCGCGCCCAGCATCGTCTGGACGCCCACACCCGCCGCTACAGCTACAGGCGCACCGCTGGCGGGAGCCCCTGCCGCCGTGCCAATCGCACGCCTCATCGATACGCTGGGCCTGTATTCTAATGCAGGCAATACCACCTCCATCCTCGGGGCCTACATCATCCCATGGGAAAATGCCACGCTCCTCTCCATTTATGCCGCCGCCGCGCAGACACAAGTCCTGCTCACCGCCGACCGCACGCTCAACTTCCCTTTCCAAGTCCTCGTCAACAACAGCAGCTTCCCCATCACCGTTTACAACAGCAGCGGTGATACCACCAACGGCCCACTTTCCCTCCCGTCGAACATCCCCGCGCGCTTCCGCGTGCTGAACCTCCGGCAGGCCCCTGGCGTCTATTCCTCCACCTATCCGGCGTTTACCCCGATCATGAGCTACGCCAAGCAGGTGATCGTCGATGTCACCAAGCCTAGTGCCGGTATGCCGCCGAGCGTCGGAGTCACCCAGAACCTCAGCCTCTCCCAAAACATTGTCGAACTGCAAATGCCGCCTCGGCTCACCAGCATCGGCAGCAAGCTCGCCAACCCCAGCGCCTTCCTCGACGTTTACGGTATGTACAGCGACATTACCGCCAGTTCGCCATACTCCCACATCGCTGACGAGTACTACGCCGCGATCAACGCCCCGCTGACCTTCAGCGCCTGGAAGACCAGGAACCACTTCCCACAAAACATCCTCACTGGCACACCGCCCGCGCCCGCCACCGATCCCTGGGTCACCGCCTATTATTACAATCTCGGCGACCTCGGCTTTGCCCGCCGTCAGTCCATGCGTACCTTCATCGGCGTGGATGGACAAACCAACGTCGCCATGGCCGTCACGAACTTCCGCAGCATCGAGGACGCTCATTGCGACCGCAACCCCCTCGCCACCGTGTGCATGGAGTATTCACCGCGCTCCTACCTCGACTCCGTGGACGTCAGCGACGCCATTAGCGTCATGAAAAGCCTCTACCAGCGCTACGTGCAATTCACCGTGTATTCAGGCAATACGGAGACCCTCGTGAAGCAGGCCAGCCTTGACGGCTCCACGCCCAAGCCCGTGCCGAACCTCTGTGTCACCTGCCACGGCGGCAATCGCTTTGAGCCCGGCGGCTCGCCCAATCTCGGCTCCGTGTTCATTCCGTTTGATACCGAATCCTTCACCTATCACCGCGCCTTTGGCACACAGCCCGTCGCCTTTGCCGCGCTGAACAAAGGCGTCCTGCAAACCCAGGCCAATCCTACCGTCGTCAATCTCATCCACGGCTGGTATGGCGCCACGGATCCCACCACCGCCACTGGCACCTTTAACGCTAACTACGTCCCCACCTACGCTCCTGGAGGATTCACCGCCTGGAGTGCTGGGGGTGCCACCGCTGCCGCCGAATACAACGGCATCTTTAAGACCGCCTGCCGCGTCTGCCATAACTCGCTCATGCCCGGCTACACCCTCGTTGACACCTGGGACGCCTGGCAAAGTCTGCGCGGCCCGCAGCCCTCCTACGCCCCCTGCAATCTCTACATGCCCGCTGCCCAGCGCACCTGGGGCATCTTCTGGGGATCAAGAGCTGGCGAAGTGATCCTGCCAGGCAGCGGTCACATCCCTGACTACCCCAGCCAGATCTTTGGCACCTACCCGTGGCCGCTTGGCTGCCCGGACCCGAATTAGACCGAACCACGTGATTTGAAGTAGCCCATTCACGGGAGGAGAAGGCGCTGGGGCCAAATCGAGGCGGTGGTCACCCCTCACCCAGCCTTTCGCTTCGCTGAGTCGAGGTGTTGAAGACCTTCCTTGCCGAGCGAGAGATGGCGGCTGATCGCTTATTCGAGGCTATCGAGATTGGGCCAGATGGGGCATTTGTCTCCGGATCTGGGGCTTTAACCCGATTCTCCCTCCCCCCGCTGCGGAGGCGGTTTGACGAGATGCGGCGGGGAGAGGGGCTCTGGCCCTACAGGGCTTCGGAATCGAAGGAATGTTTGGCAGAGCCCCCAGGGCTGCGCTCTCCCGCAAGCGGGTTCGCTTGCTCTGGGCTTTGCTGCCACGGCCCTTTGGGGCTGAGAAATGGGTTTCGGACATGGCTCGAATGTTTCCGCAGCCAAACATTTTGGCTAACGAGTGATCTGCTCGCTGTGTTATCATGAACGGGAAATGCGTTTGATCCGAAGATGAAGCCGCTCTCTCATAGTATCGATCATCCTGCCGACCCGGTGGCGAGGATGGAGCATCAGCTTCCGGTTTTGATATGGAAGGTTCCGCGTCTCGTGCAAACCGTTCCGCGTCTCGTGCAAACCGTTCCGCCTCTCGCGCAGACTGTTCCGCTTCCCGCGCAGACCGTTCCGCTTGCCGCGCAGACCGTTCCGCTTGCCGCGCAGACGGTTCCGCTTCTCGTGCAGACAGTTCCGCTTCTCGTGCAGACGGTTCCGCTTCTCGTGCAGACTGTTCCGCTTCTCATGCAGACTGTTCCGCTTCTCATGCAGACCGTTCCGCTTCTCGCGCAGACTGTTCCGCTTCTCGCGCGGACGGTGCCGGATTTTGCGCTTGGCCTGCGGGCTTTTTTTTCATTAGCATGACTTGTTCG
>NZ_JBILYB010000007.1:0-86695 GCF_044378005.1 Prosthecobacter sp. | reverse complement strand
TTCAGCCAAACTGGTTCTGGCTCTCCTATTTCTTCGTCTTTCCCCTGCTGACCATGCGCCTCTTTGCCGAGGAAAAGAAGATGGGCACCTTCGAGACGCTCTTCACCACGCCGGTGCATACCTGGCAGGTGGTGCTGGCGAAGTTCGGAGCCTCTGTGCTGGTGTATGCCGTGCTTTGGATGCCGAGCTTTCTTAATTTCCACATCGTGGACTACATCACCGCCGGTCAGATCGAGATGCCGCCGGGCTCGCTGAAAGGTAGCTACCTCATTCTGCTGGCGATGGGCCTCTTCAATCTTTCCATCGGCTGCTTTGCCTCGTCCCTGACCTCGAACCAGATCGTCGCGGCGGTGATCTCCTTCACCGCGAGTCTGCTGCACTTCTTGGGCGGGCTTTTCATCATGGTGCTCGGGCGAAAGGTCTCGGAAACCTTCGTGGATATCACCAGCTACTTCGCCAGCATGGAGCACATCCGCACGTTCACGAGCGGGCTGATCGACACCCGGCCCATCGTCTATTACACCAGCCTCGCGCTGCTCTTCCTGGCTCTGACGCATCAAGTCGTCGAGTTCCGCCGCTGGAAACCCTGATCCCTGGTTCGTCACGCCGCCATCTTTTCCCTCAATGCCTTCCGATTCCGAATCCCCCCCCAAAGCCACCCCGCCGATGCCCCGCCGCTGGAGCATCGGGCTGAATGTGTTCCTGCAGATCGTGCTGACACTGGGGCTTTTCTTTGGGGTGAACCGCCTCAGCTACCGTTACCACACACGCTGGGATCTCAGCCCGCAGCAAAACTTCACCCTCAGCACGACGACACTGAACAATCTGGACAAGCTCTCCAAGGATGTCTTCATCGCCAACGTCATCCCGCGTGACGGCCCGCTTTTTGGCGAGGTGCAGACACTGCTTGAGGAATATCGCATCAATGGCCGAGGTCGTGTGAAGGTGCGCAGCATCGACCCCGTGCGTGACATCGAGCGCGCCGAGACCCTGAAGACGGAAACTGGACTGCCGCTGGACCAGAGTGGCGTCGTCGTTCGCTGCGGCAAACGCACCCGCTTTATCACCGAGGAGGAACTCGTGGTCCGCGAGCAAGGTACGGAGACGCAGCGCGCCATCAAGGAGTTTCGTGGCGAGGACGCCATCACCTCGGCGATGATTAACGTGGTCGATGGAGATGCGCGGAAGTTGTACATCCTTGTGGGCAAAGGGGCGCGCACAGAGGCTGCTCTGGTCGAATCCATGGTCGCCATCGGTGAACTCGGACGCGCGCAGAATTTCCAACTCTTCCCGCTCAACCTCGCGGAGATCAGCACCGTTCCCGCTGATGCAGATGGCGTCCTCCTCGTGGGCCTGCGCTACGACTTCTCCGAGCGCGAGATCGACATCATCAAAGCCTACTGGGCACGTCAGCGCACAGGGTTGTTTGTCATGCTTGATCCCTCTGGCGAGACGCCGCGTCTGAATGCCTTCCTCGGGCTCCATGGTGTCGTGCCACGCGGTGATCGTGTGCTTTATGCGGAGAGCATCGGTAGCGGCACGCGGAAGGAATTCTCCGTGCAGGCCGTCTTCGACAACGAGTCCTCCATCACCCGTCCCATCGCCGCCAGCGGCACCACCCTGCCAGGACAGAGCGAGTCCCTGGAATTGCGTTTTGATGACGAGTATCTGAAGAATCAAAACATCACCGTGCATCCGCTCATCGGAGCCACGGAGCGCTACTGGGGTGAGAAGAACTACCTAGAAGATCTCCCCGTCGCCGATGACGATGACACACGAAAAGACATCTTCCTCGCCGCCAGCGTCGAGCGTGGCACCATCACCGACGAACGCCTGCGAGTGGACAGTTGCCGCATGGTCGTTATCGGCAATGCCGCCCTGCTCGATAAGCAATCCGCGCTCGCCGTGAACCGTGACTTTGTGGCCGCCAGCCTGAACTGGATACTCAACCGCGAGAAGCTGATCGGCATCACCCCGAAGGCGAAGCACAACTACCGCATCCAGCTCACACGCCGCCAGAGTGAGATCATCTTCTGGGGCACCACCGTCGTCATGCCAGCCATCGTGCTCTGCTTTGGTCTCATGGTCTGGGCCACACGCCGGGCAGCGTGAGTTATCATTCGTTAAATTTTTCCAGCATGCGCCTCCGCACCACACTTTTGCTCCTTTTCCTAGCCGCTGTCCTCGGGGCGGTCATCGTGGGCATCGAGAAATACCTGCCATCCACACGTGAGTTGGTCGAGATGAAGAAGGGACCCGTTCGGTTTGATCCGAAGAAGATCACACAAATCGAGCTCGACTCCAGTGGTGGAGATGGCGTCAGCCTCCAGTGGGATGGCGCGCAGTGGTGGGTGCGGCGGCCATTCAATGACCTCGCCGACCCCGAGCGCGTGGAGAAGTTTGTGAACGAACTGCTCGCCATCGGCTGGATCAACCGTGTCCATCGTGAGGAGTTTGAGGACGATGCTGCATGGACTAAAACGCAGCTCGAAAAGCCGCACCACACCGTCCGCCTCAGCGCAGGCAGTGAACTCGTGCTAGATCTCGGCCTTGGAGCGGTTTCACCCATTGAGGGCAGCCACTATCTCGGCCTCGCGCCGGTCAAAGAGGAGACCGAAGGCTCCTATTATGTCACCAAGACCTCGCTGCCCGAGCTGCTGAAAGCCACACCGAGTGACTGGCGTGATCCGAAGCTCCTGCGTGCTCCGGCCACCGCCATCATGAATCTCAAACTCGTCCAGGCAGGTGGCCAGATCGAGCTCTCCCGCACCGATGAAAAGGCTCCGTGGATGCTCGTGAAACCCCTCAGCACGCGTGGCAGCAAAGAGCGCATCGGCGAGCTGCTCTCCACCCTGCTGAACCTCACCATCAAAGAAGCCGCCGAGGCCGACTCCGCGCCTGCAACCACAGCCCTCGCCGCCGAAGAGATGAAGATCAGCATCACCATCAAAGGGCTGGCGAAAGCCTTTGATCTCACCCTCACCAAGCCTGCAAAACCTGACGCCACCGAGACCACGGCGCGCGCCAGTTACCGCAAGCCCGTCTATACCATCGTCTCAAAGTCCCTCTCCCAGCTCTGGGGGGAGCCGAACCAACTGCGGGATCGCATGCTCGCACGCATCGACAAGGAAACCGTCAGCGCCATCGACATCACCAGCGCCCTGCATCCCGCGATTCATCTGGAGGTGAAAAACGACTCCTGGTTCACCACGCGTGGCACCCGTCTGGCTCCGGCCAATGGCGACCGCATCTCCCGTTTCTTCGATGCGCTGAACAACTTCCAAGTCCTCGAATTCACCGCCGACTCCGCCTCCAATCTCATGCCTTATGGCCTCGACACCCCCTTCCTCACCGTCTCGTGGATCGAGGCCGGTGCAAAGCCCGTGAAGCTGCATTTCGGAGCCAATGCCGAGAGCACTGACTTCTTCGCCAAATACGATCATGAGCCTTCCGTGTATCGCGTCGATGCCAGCATCCTGCCGAACATCCCGCAGGAGCCCATCAAATGGAAAGGACTCGGCGTGCTGCGCTTCACCCAATTCGCCCTCCGCCAGATCAGCCTCGCCGCAGGCACTGCGCCTCCGACTGTTTTAAAATACGACCCCACCACCGCTCAGTGGACCGGCAACCGCGCAGGTCAGGACATCACCCCCATGATCGATCGTGTGAAGGCCGACAAACTCGCAGGCTCGCTCGCCAAACTGAACGTCCAGGACTGGGTCGGTGATACCACCGCCGCCATCAGTGCCGTGCAGAATCCAGCCTTGCGCGTCATCGTGACTCTCGGTGAGCCCGGCACCAACACCGGCCCTACCCGTGACCTTGTCCTCAGCTTCACCCCCACGCAGTCCGACAACATGAACTCCGCCCTCTACTACGGCCAGCTTCAGGGCGACGCCGACCTCTTCTACATCGCCCGCACGACCCTGCTCGAAATCCTGGCCCCGGTGTTCAAAGCGAAGCCGTAGAGCTTTCCCCTTCCCGGCAGCGTGACGCAGCCCCCATGAGAGACCTGCTCCCAGCCCACCGCCCAGCTCTCGTCCTCGCTCCCATGCAGGACGTTACCGATCTGCCCTTCATGCGGCTCATGGCGCGGTATGGCGGCCCCGATCTCTATGTCACCGAGTACTTCCGCGTCACCACCGACTCGAAGCTGGACGCCACCATCCTGAAATCCATCACCGAGCATGACACAGGCCGTCCGGTGATCGCCCAAATGATCGGGCAGGAAATCCCGGCCCTCGTTCGCACAGCACAGCAGCTCGAAAAATACCCCGTTGCCGGGATCGACCTCAATCTCGGCTGCCCGGCTCCCATCGTCTGCCGCAAAGACGCTGGTGGCGGCTTGCTACGCCAGCCCGAGCGAGTCGATGAAATCCTCCGCGCTCTCCGCGGCGTGATCCAGGGTCGCTTCACTGTTAAATGCCGCGTTGGATTCACTGACAAAACCGAGTTCCCGCGCCTGCTGGACGTGTTTTTGAAGCACGACATCCAGATGTTAACCATCCACGGACGCACCGTGCGTGACGCCTACAAGACACCCGTCCATCCCGAGTGCGTCGCCACTGCGGTGCAGGCCATACCCTGTCCGGTGATCGCCAATGGCAATGTCGTCGATGTGCCCACCGGCCTCGCCTACCTCCGCCAAACCCAGGCCGCCGGACTCATGATTGGGCGCGGAGCCATCCGGCATCCCTGGCTCTTTTCCCAGATTCGAGCGCATTGGGAGGGTGCCGAGGCTCATCAACCTTCCAGACGGGACATGCTGGAGTATATCCATCTTCTCTACGAGCACACCGCCGCCTTCCACCCGAGATACGAGACGGACAAACAGGTGCAGAAGATGAAGCGCTACATGATCTTCATCACCACGGGCATTGACGAAGGCCGCTTCGAACACCGCATCCGCCGGGTCACCGCTGAGGAAGATTTTTTCTCCATCTGCCAGGAGCACCTCGACAGCCCCGAGCCTCTCCCCGTTCGTCCCCCCGAGGATTCCGGTGTTTTTTGTGGCTTCGCTGAGCTGAAGTGACACTTCCGCGCCTGAAACCTGGGTTGACACCCCCTCCCCGGCGATTATGCATCGAACCCCGGCGCGGAAACTGCTGTGTCGGGTTAAATCCCCCTCAATCCCCACACAAATACAATGGTCAAAATCGGCATCAATGGTTTCGGGCGCATCGGCCGCCTCGTGTTTCGCGCAATCTGTGATCAAGGCCTCCTCGGCAAAGAGATCGAAGTCGTCGCCGTCAACGACCTCGTGCCTGCTGACAACCTCGCCTACCTCGTCAAATACGACTCCACCCAGGGCAAGGCCAGGGAAGAAGTCTATTCCAAGAAGAGCAGCCCCGACGTGGCCGAAGACGATATCCTCGTTGTCGATGGTCATGAAATTAAGTGCCTCGCTGTCCGCGAAGGCCCCTCCGCCCTCCCATGGAAGGCACTCGGCGTCGATATCGTCATCGAGTCCACCGGTCTCTTCACCGAGCGCAGCAAAGCCCAGGGTCACATCGACGCCGGTGCCAAGAAAGTCATCATCTCCGCCCCAGGCAAAGACGAAGACATCACCATCGTCATGGGCGTGAACCATGAGAAGTATGACGCGGCCAATCACCACGTCGTCTCCAACGCCTCCTGCACCACCAACTGCCTCGCCCCAGTCGTTCACGTCCTCCTGAAGGAAGGTTTCGGCGTCGCCGAAGGTCTGATGACCACCATCCACAGCTACACCGCCACGCAGAAGACCGTGGACGGCCCATCCAAGAAGGATTGGAAAGGTGGCCGCAGCGCCGCCATCAACATCATCCCGAGCGGCACAGGTGCTGCCAAGGCCGTCGGTCTGGCGATCCCAGAAGTGAAAGGCAAGCTCACCGGCATGTCCTTCCGCGTGCCGACCCCGACCGTCTCCGTGGTGGACCTCACCGTGAAGACCGAGAAGGAAACCAGCTACGCCGAAATCAGCGCTGCCATGAAGAAAGCCAGCGAGACCTATCTCAAAGGCATCCTCAACTGGACCGCCGACGAAGTCGTCAGCACCGACTTCATCCACGATCAGCACAGCTCCATCTTCGACGCCGGTTCTGGCCTCGAACTCAACAGCAAGTTCTTCAAGCTGGTGAGCTGGTATGACAACGAGTGGGGCTACAGCAACCGCGTGGTCGATCTCGTGAAGTACATCGTCTCCAAGGGCATCTAATCAGCCCCCGAGCATTAGGAATCACAACGGGCCGGATCGAAAGATCCGGCCCTTTTTCGTGAACCGTGCCACGTTTCGCCATAGCTGCTGAGATCGGACAAAAAGAATTCCTGAAGCGAGCCATGATGGAACAGCGTGGATTCAGGTAAGACTTTAGCTGTCCTCGCCACGCTTTTTTAACCGGGCCAGCATTTCGCGGATGTCTCGCGCACCTTTGAAGGAAACGTAGATCGTGATGCTGCAATACCAGATCAGCGCTGCAACGGTGAGGATGAACCAGAAGGTGATCATGAGCAGGCGCGTGGTTTGAGGAGTGAGCCGATGATCATACCGAGGGCGGCGGCGACGAAGGCGGAGATGCCAGCGATGTCCTTGCCAATGCTGGCGGCGAAGGCAGCGGTGGCGGGGAGTTTTTCCAAGGTGAGCTGGGTGATGGGCACGGCTGCGCCGAGGAAGATGCCGCCGATGGCACCCCAGTTGTTCGCGCGCTTCCAGTAACAGCAGGCGATGAGCAGGACAGACATGCTGCTCAAGTAGATGGAGCCGGTGAGGAGGAGGTAGGACCAGACGTTGCCCTCGATCTTGTAGAAGAGGCCGAAGATGAGGAGATAGACGCCGATGAGGGCGACGATGCAGCGATTCCAAAGGATGGCGCGTTTGTCAGTCCAGGCGCTGCGGCGGAAGGGGGCGAGGATGTCATTATAAATGACGCTTCCCCAACTGAGCATGTAGGAGGAGTTCGTGCTCATGTCGGCGGCGAGCATGGCGGCGATGAGCAGCCCCATGAGCCCGATGGGGAGGAAGCCACCAAGGAATTCGGGCATGGCGAGCAGGGAGGCATCTGCCAGCGTGGCCTGGGCATCGGCGCTGAGCGTGGCGACCTCTTCGGGGGTGAGTTTGGCCAGAGGGGCACCGATGGCGGAGTCGGTGATTTTTTGCTGAATCGCGACGGGGATGGCGGAGCGGTCGGCGTCGCTGAGATGCTTCAGCGGCTGCCAGCCGAGGGTGGCGAGTGCGGCGATGCCCCAGATGCCGGGAAGCAGGAAGCGGCAGACGAAGAAGAAGCTGGTCCGGGTGTAAATGCGCTGGCTGGTCTGGCTGTCTTTGGCGGAAAGGATGCGGACGATGACGGCCTGCCAGGTCAGGGCGGCGGCGGCATTCGCAATGAACTGATTGATGAGGAAGGGCCAGCCGAGCGTGGGATTGACGAGAGGGTTAAAGCCGCCCTCGCCGTGGTGCTTTTGCACGGTGGCGACGAGGGTGTCCCAGCCTATATTTTTCAAAATGAGCACGCTGACGACGAGCAACCCGGCGCTCATGACGACGAACTGGAGGAAGTCGGTGACGAGCACGCTCAACATGCCGCCGAGCACGGTGTAGATGACGACCATGAGCAGCAGGGCGGTCATGATGAGGGTGAGATGGGAGAGGTCGAACCCGGCGACGGTGCAGAGGAACTTGCCACCGATCTGGAGGAAGACGCCCATATTCAGTAGCCCGCCCATGACGATGACCATGCCGGAGAGCCAGCGGACGCTTTTGCCGAAGCTCTTCTCGAACATCTCGGGCAGCGTCATGGCTCCGGCCTGGCGGAGGGGTTTGATGCAGAAGCCGGTGAGGCCGATGAGGGCCATGCTGAGCGCCTGGCAGATGCCGGGCATGGCTCCGCTAAAGCCCTGCGTGTAGCCGGCCTGGGCGGTGTACATGCAGGTGATGATGCCAAACTCGGTGGCCGCCAACGAAGCGATGCCGAGGTGGAGGTTCATCTCGCGCCCGGCGACGAGGTAGTCCTCGAGCTTACCGACATATTTCCGCATGGCGATGCCTGCCGCCATGGTGACGAGGAGGTAGAGGCCGACGATGGAGCCGTCGTAGAGCCAGTGGAAGTGGGTCATGGCGGCGTGAAGGGTGGATGGGGATCAGTCGGCGGGCTGATCGAGGATGGCGGGTTCGTTTTTCTCCAGGGGAAGCATGAGGGAGACCAACGCTGCGGGAATGAAGAGGAAGCCGGCGTAGAGGAGGGCTTCACGGTAGTCGCCCACTTTCACGAAGATGCCGAAGAAGACGGTGCCACCGGCGGCGACGATGCGGCCGATGTTGTAGCAGAAGCCGGATCCGGTGGTGCGGAGGAGGACGGGGAAGATGGGCGGCAGGCACATGGTGAAGAGGCCGAAGACGCCCTGGCAGGCACCAATAATGGCGAACTGGATCTTCGTCGTTTCCCAATCCCAGGTGCGTGAGAAGGAGAGGTACATGATGGCGAAGTAGGCGAGCATCATGAGGACGATCGCTTTGCGGTAGCCCATGAGTTTCGCCAACGCTCCGGCGATGTAGTTGCCGATGAGGCTGCCGAGCATGATCCACATGAGGGCGGTGACGAGCGCGCCGTCTTTGCCCTGCTTTGTCAAACCGGCGATCTCAGGCAGGCTGAGGATGTGCTTTTGTTGCCAGAAGAGGAAGGTCCAATGGGCGGTGAGTGAGACAGCGCAGATGATGAGGACTCGCCAGGTGATGCCGCGAACGGCGGGCCCAAAAAGATCGGCGATGCGCGGGACGGGCTGACCTTCGCGGGCTTTTTCCCACTCTTCGGTCTCGGGGACGGCCTTTCGAATCCAGAGGGTGATGAAGGCGGGCAGGACGCCGATGAGGAAGATGTAGCGCGGCTCCTGACCGGCGAGAAGGTAGCCTGCGAGGCAGGCGAGGAGGACGCCGCAGTTCACGGCAGATTGCAGCGTGGCGGCGATCCATGGACGCCATTTCTTCGGCCAGGTCTCGGAGAGCAAGGAAGCGCCGACAGCCCACTCACCGCCAATGCCAAGCGCGGCGAGGAAACGGAAGATCATGAGATGCCACCAAGTTTGCGCGAAGAAGGAGAGCCCGGTGAAGCAGGCATAGGTCAGAATGGTGAGCGTCAGGGTTCGGCTGCGGCCCAGGAGATCGCCGACGCGACCAAAGAACGCTCCGCCGAGCGCCCAGCCGACGAGGAAGGCGGCCTGAATGATAGCACCATGCTGGCCGACGGAGGGATCGCTCTCCGGCAGAACCATGAGCTGGGCAACGAAGGCGGTGGCGACAAGCGTATATAGATGCATGTCCAGTCCATCGAAAAGCCAGCCGAGCCAGGCGGCGATGCCGGAGCGTACTTGATGTGGTGAGAGGTCGCGCAGGCGGGTGATGTCTTGAGTCGGAGCAGGGCTGGTCATGGAAAAGCGGGAGATTGGGACAGGACGGGGAGGTTTGGCAAGCCTACAGAACACACCGGAGAACGAGAATTCAGGAAGTGCAGGCCGAATGTTGATTCAGAGCTAGCCAAAACATCCATTTCGAATCAAATTTCCATACAGATTAACCGTTGGTTTATATGAACCTATTATATTTATGAGAATACCCTTTGCAAAGTTGCGCTCCAAGTTTTAGAATTTGAGAATAGAATACCAAATGCTTCTGAGGGTCACCTTCTTCCGAGGTCCTCAACGGCACACTTCGCGCTCTATAATATCGTGAACCATGTCCTCTGACCTACCAAGCTTCGGTCACTTAACTCTTTCTCACCGTGCGAGCGGAGAGAACGTGAGACTTGTGCGTTCGCCCGATGAGGTCGTGCTACTGGCCTTTGATACTCAAACGAAGCGTCTCGTCGAATTGCACATGCTTCGTGGAGGTCAGCCGATGGAAGGTGCTTTGAAAAAGTCCGCCATGGAGCGAGCCCAGCAAGCGGCGGAGATCCGTGGGCCGACCTTCATGCGCATCCTCGAAGTCGGTGAGGATCAAGGTGTTGTCTATTACACGAGCAACCTGAACGAAGGTGAGTTTGTCCCGGATTATGTGGCCCGTCGTGGGGCGATACCACCTGCCACGGTTTTCTCGTTGCTGCTCCAACTTCTCGATGACGTGATGCTGCTGGCTGACCGCCACCGTCTCGTGCCACAACTTCGGCTAGACCGGGTGATGATCACCACGGTGGAGGATACTTTTCTGCAACTTCGTCTCTACGACTTCGGCCTCGGTGCCGCCGAAAGGACCGCGAGCGACAATTCCCGCCAAGTCCTGCAAGTCTGCGAGCTGATCTTTCTCATGCTCACGGGCAAAGTTTTCGCTGGTGACAACCCCGACCGTTACCCCGCACTCACGGCACTACCGATGAGTCTGCGTACAACCGTCCGCGCGGCGCTGGTGGACCCGAATAACACACCCGTTTCCCTGGAAAAGCTGCGTGATGATCTCCGCGAGGCCTACTCGTCCCAAGTCAGCAGCATTCAGGCGCGCAACACCCGCAAGCAACTCGTCGTGACCGCGACATTGCAACCACGTTCCCAGCTCCAGGACCTCTTGCTCGAAGGCGTGCCCGTCGAGCGCGTTTTGGGAAGCCGCTTCCGTGTCGAGAATGAAGATAACGCCCGCCGCTATCCCTTCTCGATCCCCTGCATCAATGCGAAGTCAGAGCAGCCGATCACCGTGCATCTGCTGCCGCCATCGCGTGTCGTGGACAAGACGCAGTACGACGCCGTGCCGCTGCAAAGCTGGCGCTTCAATCCCGAAAAGCACCCGAACATCCTCCGGAGCCTCAGCCTCTGGGAGAGCCCGGACTGGAGTTTCCTGACGGAAGAGCGTGATCCCGGCTTCTCACTCAGCCGACTGCTCACCGAGCGGCTGACTTTAAATCCCTCCGAGGTCGTCGTGGTGCTCCGCCAAGTGAATGCAGGCATCGAGCAAGCACTCGACTGCGGTGTGTCGCGACTGGAGTTGCACCCCTCGAATCTTTTCCTGCGTGTCGGCAAAGCGGGCCCCATGCTAGCCCGTGAGCACGAGCGCCTGATGCAAAAACGCCTCGACGCCTGGCCTCCCTTCCACGTCAAAGTCCGCCCGCATGTGACCATGCGGAACCTTTACGAGCCACCGCTCGCCGAGCCTCCTGATGCCGCGAAATTTGAGAGTGATCACCTCGCCGACCGCGAGCATCGCAGCCGTTCCTTTGTCGCCCTCGCCGCCTTCCTGCTCACCGGTCAGCGCCAGATTGCCGATGCTCCCGTTTTCCCTGAAGCCGTGCCTGAAGCTCTTGCCGTCTTCATTCGGGAGATCCTCGAAACTTCCCACCTTCGCGGAGTCACCCCTCCTCCAACGGAGTTCGTGAATCGATTCGAAGCCATCTTGTCCGGCCCTGCCGCACCCGACTTCGCGACTCGTTTGCGTGGTTCCTCCGTGGCAGTGGAAGAGATGGAAAGCGTCGGCAGCGTGTCCGACTTCGACGACGACCAGACCTCGGATGACCTCGACGATCCCGCCGTCTCTCCGATCTCACGCCGCCTGCACGCGCATGAGTTTGATCACCTCGCCACCAGCAAGCGCAGCTCCAACTGGCCCGTCATGGCCGCCGCTGCCGTCGTGATCATCGGCCTGCTCGGTTGGTGGTTCATGTCTGGGTCAAACACTGCCGAGGCTCCTGTCGCCGCCACGCCGCCCGTCGAAGCCCTAGCAACTCCGGTGAAAAAAATCGAGGAGCCGAAGAAGGCCGAGATCGCTGCTGTAAAAGCGCCTGAGCCAAAACCCGAACCAAAGCCGAAGGCGGCCGAACCGGAGAAACCAGCGGCCATCGTGGCGACCACTCCAGAACCTCCAAAAACAACGGCTGCGACGACGCCCACACCGCCTGCGCAGCCGACGCTGGCCCCGGTCAAACCACTCCTCGATCTCTCGAAGCCGCCTCCGCCGGTGACCGTGCCAAATCCAGTCATCATCCGCAAAGCCATCATGCCTACGCAGGAAGAGATCGCGAAGTTCAAGCAAGGTCAGGCCAAGCCGCAGCAAGCACCCCTTCCCGTCCAGGTGAGCCCGACACCACCCGCACCTCAGCAGCCAGGAAGCCCACAGCAGATCGGCACGCTCCCCGCCATGAAAATGGCGACGCCACTGGAGCCTGCCAAGAAGCTCTGATCAGGCGCGGATTTCCGCCACTGCCTCGATCAAATCTTGCTCGGTCACTTCTTTGCTGACAAAGGCATCGCCTAGCTGACGCAGCAGCACGAAGCGGATGCGACCCTGATCGAACTTCTTGTCCATGCGCGCGATGCGAAGCAGTTCATCTGTCTCGAAGTTCGCACCCAGATCCACCGGCAGATCAAAGCTCCTCAGCAGCGCCACGATGCGCTCCGCCCCAGCCTCATCCAGCGTGGAAAGCTTCACCGAAAGCACCGCCGCAGCACGCAGTCCGAGCGAGATCGCCTCGCCATGCAGCAGTTGCCCGTAACCCGCCGCTGCCTCGATGGCATGACCCAGTGTGTGACCAAAGTTTAGCAGAGCGCGGATGCCGAGCGTTTCATATTCATCAGCCTCCACCACACGCGCCTTGATGGCGATGTTCCGGCGGATCAACTCGCTCAAATCACCCGCGCCAGCCGCCACGTCATCAATCAGCGGCAGCATCGCCGCATCGCGGATGCAGGCGTGCTTGATGATCTCCGCGAAGCCTTCATTGAACTCGCGCTTTGGGAGCGATGACAGCGTGTCGATGTCCGCGATGACATGCGCGGGCTGGTGAAAGGCACCCACCATGTTCTTTGCATCGGGCAGATTGACGCCGGTCTTGCCCCCCACACTGCTGTCCACCTGACTCAGCACGGTCGTTGGCACCTGGATGTAGGGGATGCCGCGCTGATAAATGCTGGCGCAAAAGCCTCCGAGATCCCCGATCACTCCGCCACCGAGGGCAACAACAAAACTCTTCCGGTCTAAGCCCGCGCGCGCCATCTCGCTGCACACTGTTTCCGCCACGATGAGGCTCTTGCTCGCCTCACCGGAGGGCACCGTGATCAGGCATACCTTCTTCCCAGCCGCTTCGAGACTCGCCACCGCTGTCGCCGCATACAGGGGACCGACTTTCGAGTCCGTGATCACCGCACAAACCGAGCGCTCGCCAAACCTTTCGTTCGCCACCGCGCCGAGGTTTTTCAGCAACCCACGTCCCACATCCACCCGATAGCTGCGCGATCCTAGATCGACGTGGACACTGTGGGCGGGCTGGGCGGAGATTTCAGACATGGAAAAAGGGTTCGTAGTTCGGGCTTCAGCCCGTCTGGTAAGAGTGTGGCAGGCTTTTCAATCCGGGAAAATGATCGATGACCTGCTTGGCCGCCGACTCTGGCGTGCTCGTCGAGTCGAGGCAAATCGTTTGCAGCCATGTCTCGCGTCTGAACCACGTCCCCTGGCGCTTCGCGTAGCGTCGCGTGGCCTGCTGCATCGCTTCCACGGCCTCCGCCAGTGTGCCTTCACCGGCCAGATGTGCCCGCAGTTCCTTCACGCCGATGGCTTTCTCCGGCCCGCCTTTGCCATGAAATGCCGCCACCTCCGCCAGCACACCTGCGTCGAGCATCGTCAGCACGCGCTGATTGATCCGCGCATAAAGGGCCTCGCGGTCCCAGCTCAGCACCACTCCCCTGCCCCAGGGCTCCGTTTGGGCAAAGTTCTGCCTCAGGGCGGATTGCGGCTGCCCCGTGAGCAGGCAGATCTCCAGCGCCCGCTCCACATAGCGAGGATTGGCCAGCGGCACGTTCTGCCCCGCTTCAGGATCGAGCGTCAGCAGGCGGCGCACCTTCTCCGCCAGCGGCAGCGCCCGCAATTCCACGCGCAGAGATTCATCACCCTTCGGCAGTTCCGCCAGCCCATGGGACAGCGCTTTGATGTAAAGCCCCGAGCCCCCCACCACGATCGGCCACCGCCCACGACCCGCGATGTCAGCGATCATCGGCAGCGCCAGCTCCCGATACCTCTGCGCATCACAGAGCGACTCAGGATCGAGCCCATCGTAGAGATGATGCGGCACCCGTTCACGCTCCGAAGGTGAAGGCTTCGCCGTCAGCGTGTCCAGCCCACGATAAAGCTGAAACGCATCCGCATTCACCACCTCCCCGCCAATGCACTCCGCCAGCGCCACTGCCACGCCCGATTTCCCCGAAGCCGTGGGGCCGGTGAGGTAGAAGGGGGCGATGTTTTGATCAGCAGGCACGTAAGAGATTCACCTCTGAATCAGGAATCACGAATCTGAAATCAGGAATCCTTGCTTCTCGACAGTTTCCCCAGCGCTGCCACGTTGGAACAGCACACCATGAAACGCCTCACCAGCCTCCTTGCCGCACTCGCCTTCCTCTCCTCACTGCCAGCGCAGGAGCCAGCCCCCGGAACCCCGAAAGTGCCGCAGGAACTCATGCAGCGGCTCTTCAATCCCGGAGCCACCGAGGAGGAACTCATCGCCGCCACCAAAGACGCGAACAAAGCCGGTGTGCCACGCCAGCAGATCATCGAGGCCAAGCTCATCTGGGGCCTGCGCACCCAAAACACCGCCTGGCTGACCAAGATCCTCCCCGAGCTGGAGATCCTCGCGCAGAACTTCGATGCCACCCAGTCCGCCGGCATCAAGACCGCCGACGACATCCGCGCCTTCATTGAATACACCAAGGGCCTGCAAGCCCAGGAAAAGAAGGACGAGGCCGCCTTTAAAAAACACATGCAGGAGGCCTTCTGGCTCGCCCCCTCGCAGGCCCAGCTCTTCGCCCAGACCATCGACAAAGGCCGCCGTGAAACCAAGATGGCCACGATGAAGATCGACCTCCAGCTCGTGCTCGCCATGTCGAACGGCGAGACCACCACGCTCCAGGATCTCATGGCCGGAAAGAAGGCCGTGCTCATCGACTTCTGGGCCTCCTGGTGCGGCCCATGCATGCAGCTCATGCCCGAGCTGAAAAAGAAAGCCGAGCACCTCCAGAAGAGCGACATCGTCGTCGCTGGCATGAACAAAGACGACGAAAAAGCCGAAGCCGTGTCCGAGAAAGTCCGCAACGAGCAAAACATCGAGTTCCCCTGGCTCATCGAGCCCACCGACCGCCCCTTCACCAAGCTTCTGGAGATCGACAGCATCCCCCGCATGGTCCTCGTCGGCCCCGATGGCAAAGTCCTCTACAACGGCCACCCCCAGGACCCCGGCCTCTGGACCGCCCTGCAAAAGCTCGATCCAGCGATCAAAGCCCCCGGCGCGTAATCACGCATGAAATCCATGCCGGAGATGCTCCGGCAGCGGGTGCCCGGCATCCACATCGTGCACCTCCACGATCTGGCCGTCGTCCATGGAGGCGATGCGGTTGGCGTGGGGGAAGATGCGGTTGTCGTGGGTGACGATGAGCACGGCTCGCTCGGCACTGCGGGCGACACTTTCGAAGAGGTCCATGACGAGGGTGCCGTTCTTTGCATCCAGTGCCGCCGTGGGTTCATCGCAGATGATCAGACGCGGCTCATGCACCAGTGCCCGGGCGATGGCGACGCGCTGCTGCTGACCGCCGGAGAGTTGAGTGGGGCGATGCTTCATGCGATCCCCCAGCCCCACCTGATCCAGCACCTCCCGCGCTCGCTTCTCGGCCTGACGGGTGGACTTTCCCTGAATCAAAAGCGGCACGCTCACATTCTCCACACAACTGAGCGTCGGGATCAGATTGAAGGCCTGGAAGATGAAGCCAATCGAGGTCGAGCGGAACTTCGTCGTCGCCCCGCTGCTCATCTTCCGCAGATCCTGCCCGAAGATCGTCACCTCCCCCGAGCCCGCATCCACGCCCAACGTGCCCGCCACGATGCTCAGCAGGGTCGTCTTCCCGCAGCCCGAGGGCCCCACCAGCATCGTGATGTCCCCGCAGCGCACATCCAGATCGATGGCCTTCAGCACCTGCAAGCGCGAGCCCCCATCGCCAAAGGACTTGTTCACGTTGCGCAGACGCGCGGCCAGCTCGGGAGTCGGTATCGCAGAAGGAGTCACAGGGGGCATGGCAGAGGCATCAGCTCAGATACGAGCCGTGCCAGATCATGGGCCGAGACATTCACCGCCTCAAGGGCACAGAGAGCCAATGTCATTTTCACAGAGGCCCCACGGTGAAGGAGCATGAGCTTTGTTTGCGGGCAAAATGCCTCACCCACGGAAGACCATCGCTGGCTCCAAACGGGCCACGCGCCAGATCCCGAGGAGGGAGGAAAGTCCGCAGATGAGGAGGATCACCACGAAGACGGCCGGCGGGACGATCTCCGGCATGAAGAAGGGAGGTTGCTCGTTTTTCAAAGCGGGGAAGGCAAACATAGCCGTGAAGAAAAGACCGATGCCATAACCTATCATGCCAGCGGTGAAGGCCTGGGTGAGCAGCATGAGGCAGAGTGTCCAGGTGGAGGTGCCCATGGCTTTCAGGGCACCGAGGTGCTTCATGTTTTCCAGCACGAAGCTGTAGAAGGTCTGGCAGGAGATGGCCATGCCGACGATGAACCCGATCACGACGGTGATGCCGAAGGAAAAGGGGATGCCAGTGTTCCGCACATACCACCAGACGGTGGAGTGGTTGAAGTCCCCTTCCCCGTGCTCGAAGCCGCGATTCCGGTAGGCTTTCAAACCGGTCTCTTTCTGGATGTCGGCTACGCACTGCTCCTCAGTCACGCCATCACGCGGGGCGGCGATGACGGCGGAGAGCATCTTGCGCTGAGGCGGGGCGTATTGCAGGGCGCGCTCGTAGGTGGTCCAGACGTAGGGGCCGCCGGTGAAGCTCTGCACGGTGTCGGCGATGCCGACGACGCGGGCTTCTTGGTCATTGATCTCAAACATGTCACCGAGCTTCACCGCCCAGCCTTTGACCTCGGCCAGACGCTTCACGGCGAGGTCGTCAATGATCACGGCATGGGGCAGGCGCAGGTCGCGGATGTCCCCCTCCTTCAGCTTTACCGGAGCCCCGGCAAAGGTGGTGGCGTCGATCCCCATGAGCTGGATGATTTTAAAACTGCCGTTCCCCAGCCTCACCCGCAGGATGCCGGAGTAAATCGGTGCCGCCCAGGCGACGCTGTCCACACTGCGGACGCGGGCGACGTCGGTGTCGAGCAGCGGGTTCGTCTCATTCACCTGCTCCACCTTCGCCTCGACGACCCAGATGGGAGCGGGGACGTTTTTCAGCGTGGCGGTGGTCCAGCTCATGAGCCCGCAGAAGACGGCGCTCTGCTGGGCCATCAGAAACGTGGCAAACACCAGCCCCGCCACGAGCATGAGGAACTTGGCGGTATCGCCAAAGAGCATCTTGAGGGAGAGGCGGAGCATGGTGTTGACGGTTTACGCCTCTGCCACAAGGCAAGGACGCTCACCAGCAAAACGAATCACTTCAGTGTCTGGAGATAGGCCATGAGATCGGCCAGGCCTTGCGGGCCGATGGCAGAAGCCAGGCCGGGGGGCATGAGAGAGTCCTTCATTTCCTCGCGCTTGATGATGCTGGCTTTCTTGACCGGCATCGCTGCTCCTCCGGCGATCTTGAGTGTCAGTTCGTCCGCTGTTTCGCTGATGACATAGCCCATGGCTTGCAGGCCTTCTTTCGTGGTGATGCTGAGGCCGCCGAAGCTGTGCTCCACGGCGGCGCTGGGATAGAGGATGGCGGTGAAGAGGCCGTCCTGGCTGAGCTTGTTGCCGATCTGGGAGAGGTCGGGGCCGAAGTTGATGAACTGGCCTTTGACCTGATGGCAGGCCACGCAACCGGCCTGCATGAACATCTGCTGACCTTTGGTGGCATCGCCTTTGAGTTTCATGAGGTCGGCGAGCGGCGGGAATTTCTCGGCACCGAGCGCGGCGGGCAGCGGGAGTTCCGTGGCGGCTTGATTGCGCAGTCCGGCATCGGTGCTGCGGCTGAGGGCTAGCGCGGCGGTGGTCTTCACGCTGTCCGGTAGTTTTTTCTCGCTCTGCCATTTCAGGAGGGCGCGTCCGCCTTCGCTGCTGAGAGCAAGCGCCTCGACGATGCTGCGGCGCACGTCGTCGCGCTTCTCCGGCCAGAAGGCCTGGTTCAACACGGCCACGCTGGGCCGGTCGCTGACCTTGCCGAGCGCGGCGACGAGTTTCTTCGCCGAGGCAGCGTCCGCCTTCGTGAGGAAGGCCACGGTCTTGCCGACGTTCGCGGCGAGAATGCGTGCGGCGTTGATGGATTCGCCCGCGTCAGGATGCGCGGTGATGTAATCGACGAGTTCCTGCTCGAACCCGGTCAAATTGAGCCGCTGCACGAGATCAACGAACTCCGGTTTGCCGATGACAGGCTTCAGCAGCGCATCCAGCCGCGCCTTGGCCTCGGGATTGGAAGCGATGGTGCTGCGGTCGAGCAACGCGGTGGAAGCGAGAGCCGTTTCGGCGTCGGCTTTGAGGAAGATGGTCAAAGCAGCGGCGGAGACTTCGGCGGGGTGTTTGTAAGAGAGGAGTTGGAGTGCGCGGAGGAATCTATTTTTGTTCTCTGGGGCTTCGGTTGTTACACTGCCTCTTCCTAATGAAGCCTCACCATTGAGGTGGTCTGCGATAACACCAGCACAACGTGGCACGCGCACTCTCCAGATGAGTTCAGCAAGCAACTTGCTCGAAGGTGCCACTGGCGGCGATTCAATCTTGTTTGCAATAGTCATTCGATTATCAGCGAACTGGTCAGCTCCGATTCCCATTGCTTCGATCAGCCAACGATCTGACGACTCGGATGCGTAGGCGACTTTCGTCCATTCATTATGTGCTTCTGCGCTGTCATCAAACCTCAATGCAATCATCGCCTCGCGACGGACAGCAGGTGATTTGTCGGCGACGACCTTCGCGATCACCTCACGCAGCATCTCAGGATGCGCTTGCTGCACGAGACGGCGAGCGGCGCGGATGGCGGTGATGCGGATGTTGGGATCGGTGTCGGTGAGGGCTTTGGTGAGGCACTCGGGCAGAGTGAGGTCGTGTGGGTTGGGTTTGTCGGCACCGGGATTGATGCGCTCCCATTCATGACTGGCGAGCAGCCACAAGGCACGGGCGCGATGCTGTGGGACGGCTTTGGTGTCGTGGAAGAGCTTGTGAAGCTCGGGCTCGGCTTCGGAGCCAATTTCTTCGAGCTTCTTCCACGCGAGATAGCGTGCTTCTTCATTCGGTGATTTCAAAGCGGCCACAGCGCCTTCGACGGTGTCCAACTTGAAACTTGGAACCTGAAACTTCTCCGCCGCCTTCGTCGTGACGCGGAACAACCTCCCCCTCGTCACATCGCCCATCCCATGGCCGCCGACGCCGGGGTCATACCAGTCGGCGACGATCAAACTGCCATCGGGAGCGACGGCGACATCGCTGGGGCGGAACCAGCGGTTTTTGCTGCCTTCGAGGATGTTGACGATCTCGGCTTTGTAGCCAGCGCCGTCGGGCTGGGTGATATAGCCGCGGACGACGTTCGGTCCGGCGTCGCAATGGAGGGGTTGGCCGTGAAAGATGCTGGGGAGGAGGTCGCCTTCATACACCTGCATGCCAGTGGGGCTGCCTGCGCCGGTCATGAGCATGTTCGGGACGACGCCGGGGTCGTTTTGATGCCAGTGGCGCTGCGGGATTTCGCTTTCCCAACCGATGCGGGGGATCTGCCAGCCTTCGCCGGTCATTTCGTCGGAGTAGCCGTAGTTGCCGAACTCCATGACGTAGTTGATGCGCACGCCTTTGTTGCCGTCGTCGTCGTTGTCGGACTGCCACAGGTTTCCGAAGCTATCGACGGCGACTTCCCAGTTGTTGCGGAAGTTCCAGGCGAGCACCTCGACCTTGCTGCCATCCAGCTCGCAGCGGAAGACCATGCCTTGCTGATACGGGCGATTGTTTTGATTGGTGCATTTGATGCCGTGGATGTCGGTGATGAGTTCGCCCTTCGCATCGCAGAGCTGTTTGCCGGCGTTGCCGAAATTGAAGTAGAGGCGTCCATCGGGGCCGAAGTGGAAGGCGTGGATGCCGTGGTCGTGCTGCGCACCGCCGATCTTCGTGAACAGGAGCTCTTTGCGGTCGGCTTTGTCGTCGCCGTTGTCGTCGATGAGCCAGAAAACGTCGTCGCCGCAGGAGATGAGCGCTTTGTTGCCGAGCACGCAGATGCCGTGGGCGCTGTCCACATCGCGGCCCTGGTGGAAGACGGTGGATTTGTCCGCCTTCGCGTCGCCATCGGTGTCTTCGAGGATGAGGATGCGGTCGCCCTCGGCACGTTCGCCGTTGTGCTTGCGGTAGTTCACGACCTCACAGACCCACACGCGGCCCCGGTGGTCGATGTCGATGCTGGAGGGCGAAAGCAGGAGCGGCTCGCTGGCGAAAAGCTGCACGATGAGTTCGGGATGCACGTCGAGCTGCTCGATGGAGTCCGCTGGCTCATGCGAGGCACCGGCGACGGCGCTGGCTTGCAGCGGGCCGGGATTCTCCGTGTAAACGCGGAACTCGACGCTGGTGCTGCCTTGCTTCGTGCCGCCTTCATCGAGCGCGCCGCGTGCTTTGAAGCGTTTCGTGCCCGCAGGCAGGTTGAAAGCGATGACGCTGTTCGCGTGCGTGCCGAGGCCGTATTCGATGGTCTTCCCGGCGCTGCGCAGGGTCTGACCTTCGCAGTTCGAATTCACCCGCACGCTGCCCCAGCCGGACTGCGCGGCTTTCCATTCGACCTCGGTGAGTTTTTTCTCGCTACCATCGGCCAAGATGAGACGCGGCTCCGCCCAGTCCGCCCAATCGGCGGCGAAACCGTTTCCGCCATCGGTGACGACGAGGTAGAGTTCCTTGGCACCTTCGAGCGACACGTCGATGTCCACGCTGTGGTTCGGCGTGTCCTTGGTGATGACCTTGGATTGAAAAAGCGGCTTCGGCGCGGCGAGGGCGAGCGTCGGTAAGATGAGAAGCAGTGGAAACATTTTCATGAGCTGTCCAATACGCCACAGGCCATGCCTCCTGTTCAAGTCCTTCCTCGCATGATTCCCGTGCTTGATTGCGTTGGCAGCCATCTCTAGTCTCGCACCCAGTATGTCCAAACCACTCAGCATCCTCCTCTGGCTCGCCATCTCCGCGCTCGGCGCGGGCTCCGTCGCCTTCTCCGCGTTTCACAAAGGTGAGACGATCAATGCCCTTTGGATCGTGGTGGCGGGGCTGTGTTCCTTTGCCGTGGCGTATCGCTTCTACAGCAAGTGGCTGATCACCAAGGTGCTCGTGCTGGATGACCAGCGCGCCACGCCCGCCCATACGAAGCAGGACGGCAAGGACTTCGTGCCAACGAACAAGTGGGTGGTCTTCGGACATCACTTCGCCGCCATCGCTGGTCCGGGGCCGCTGGTCGGGCCGGTGCTCGCGGCGCAGTTTGGCTATCTGCCGGGGATGCTTTGGATCTTGATCGGCGCGACGCTCGGCGGCGGTGTGCATGATGCCATCGTCATGTTTGCCAGCATCCGTCGCGGCGGCAAATCGGTGGGCCAGATGTTAAAGGAAGAGGTCAATCCCGTGGTCGGCTTCGTGGCGATGATCTCGGTGCTTTGCATCATGACCATCCTGCTCGCCGTGCTCGGCTTGGTGGTAGTGAAAGCACTCGCCGAGAGCCCCTGGGGACTCTTCACCATCGCCATGACCATCCCGCTGGCCTTCATCATGGGCTTTGGGCACACGATCTTCAAAGTCAGCGTGCGCGACATCACCATCTTCGGCATCGTCGGACTGATCGTCAGCGTGTGGGCAGGCAGCAATCTCAAGGAATGGGGCATCGAGCACTTCTTCGATTACAAAGGCGAAACCATCGCCTGGTCGATCATGATCTACGGCTTCGCCGCCTCCGTGCTTCCTGTGTGGATGCTGCTCGCGCCGCGTGACTACTTGAGCACTTTCATGAAAATCGGCACCGTTGCTGTGCTGGCGGTCGTGGTCATCTGGGTGGCCCCTGAATTGCAGATGCCGAAACTCACGAAGTTCGTCGATGGCACCGGGCTCGTCTTCCTCGGCGGAGTGTTCCCCTTCGTTTTCATCACTATCGCCTGCGGCGCCATCTCGGGCTTCCATGCCCTGATCTCCAGCGGCACCACGCCGAAGCTGCTCGACCGCGAGGAGTCCATCCGCAGCGTGGCCTATGGCGCGATGGTCACGGAGATGCTCGTGGCACTGATGGCCCTCGTGGCCGCCAGTGCGCTGATGCCCGGCGAATACTTCGCCATCAATGCCGGCATCAATAAAACCATGGCCCCGCAAGAGGTCGTCGGTGTCATCACCAACGCAGGATTCCCCGTCACCGTGGCTGGCATGGACAAACTGGCGGCTGACATCGGCGAAAAGACGATGTTTGGCCGTGTAGGTGGAGCGCCCACCTTTGCCGTGGGCATGGCGCAAATGTTTGCCCGTGCCTTTGGTCCGGGCTGGATGGCCTTCTGGTATCACTTTGCCATCATGTTTGAGGCGCTCTTCATCCTGACTACGATCGATGCAGGCACACGTGTCGGACGCTTCATTCTGCAAGACTTCCTCGGAGGTGTCTGGAAGCCGCTGGGCAACACGCAAAGCCTGCCAGCCAATGTCTTTGCCAGTGCGCTGCTCGTCGGTGCCTGGGGTTACTTCCTGTATCAAGGTGTGGTCGATCCGCTGGGTGGCATCAACACTCTCTGGCCGCTCTTCGGCATCGCCAATCAGTTGCTCGCGGTGATCGCCTTCTGCCTTGGCACCACGATCCTGATCAAGATGGGCAAGGCCCGCTACCTGCTCGTGACGGTGATTCCCCTGCTCTTCCTGATGAGCGCCACCTTCACGGCCGGCTACATCAAGCTCTTCGATGCCAACCCGAAGATGGGCTTCATCGCCGGTGCCAAGCTCTATGGTGATAAGCTTGCTACTGGAGGCACACCGAAGGAGATGAAAGAATGGGCCGCACAGCAGTTCAACTTCAACGTCGATACCGCTGTCACCGGCTTCTTTCTCCTCGCCGTCGCTATCATCTTCCTCGGCTGCCTGCTGGAGTGGATCAAGCTTCTCAGCGGCGCGAAGAAAACGGTGCTCAATGAAGACCCCTACGTCGCCGTGGCTGACGCCGCTTGATCCACTGCCATGCGCTGTCCTGCCTGCCGAAATGTGATCCATGAAGGCGATGCAGCCTGCACCGCCTGTGGATTCACGCTCGCCGCCCTGGACCCGCATCTCGGCATCCCGCCGCAGCTCACGCCGCCCGTGGTGGACATGGCGCAGGTGCTGTCTTCCAGCGCACGCAGGACGCTCGTCGAGGCCACTCGACGCGCAGAGCAGCATTTCCCTGACCTTCATGCGGTGGTGATCACCGCGGTGGTGCCTGCCAATTTCAGCCCCGAGCTGTATGCCTTCTGGCTCTTCAACCGCACCGGCCTCTTCAGCGAGGTGGAGAAGGGCGGAGATAATCATGGCGTGCTCCTGCTGCTCGACACCCAAGCGGCCCGCTGCGCAGTGATGATCGGCTACGGACTTGAGCCACTCATGACCACGCTTGCCCTGGAAACATCACTCACGGCGGCAACGCCCTATTTGATGAAGCAAAACTACGCCAGCGCCGGTCTCGCCTTCTTCCGCGAGTTCGAACGTCAGCTCGAACTTGCTAGCGAAAACTGGCCGAAGACTTTTGGCTATTCGGAATCGACTCCTTGGTTCGACTCCAGCACAGGCAATGTGCTCGTGTCCACGCAGACGGCTGGAGATGATCTGTATTAAACACGCCATGAACCGCCGCCATTTCCTTCTCGCCGCCTCATCCTGTGCACTTCCGGCATTTGGCGGCGAGCACCTGCCGCAAAGCGTGACCTTCATCGGAGAGAACAAGTTTCAGAGCATCCGCGCGCGTGCTCACCACGACCGCTGGCATGCCCTGCCCATAGGCGCACGGGTCATTGCCTGCGCGCAGCAGATACTTGGCACCCCTTATGCCGGCTTCACGCTGGAGATCGACGATCACATCGAGTCCCCTTCGGTGAACTTCAACGGGCTCGACTGCTGGACCTTCTTCGAGACCGCGCTCTGCCTCGCGCGACTGTTCCGAAAGCCGGTCATCACTCCGTATGAAAACGCCCAGCCCTCCGATCTCCTCCGCGAGATCGAACGGACGCGTTATCGCGGTGGCCAATGCGGCGGCAACTACCTCGACCGCATCCATTACCTCGAAGAGTGGTTCCGCGACAATCACGCACGCGGCCATGTGCGCGACATCACTCGCAGTCTCGCACCCACCGTGCCACTCACCGGGCGCCGCATCGACGAAATGACCGTGCTTTGGAAAAGCTACCGCTACCTCGCGCACAACCCCGGACTGCGCAGCGGCATGGCCCGCATCGAGGCGGAACTCCAGACGCATCCCTTCGAGTACATCCCCAAGGCATCCGTAGCTTCCATCGAGCCGAAACTGCAAAACGGCGACATCATCGGCATCGTCACCCACAAGCCGCATGTCTATTGCAGCCACGTCGGGCTGGCCATCCGCACCCAGGACGGCATCACGCGCTTCATGCACGCCTCCGCCACGAAGAAGCGGGTGATCATCGACAAGTCCGTGTCCGGCTATCTGGCCGACTTCAAAAGCCATGCCGGCATCATCGTGGCACGGCCTCTGTAAAAGCGCCCTTGCAATCCCGGCGAACATCCGCCATATCGGAGCCGTGGTTCAACACATGCCGGTGTGGTGAAATGGTAGACGCGCTAGACTCAAAATCTTGTATCCGTGAGGATGTGTCGGTTCGAGTCCGACCACCGGTACCACCCCCTGATTTATCAGGGGTTCTCGTGTCTCTGCGGGATGCGCACGCATGAGTTGGGTTCTGTTGGGCAAAGATTGTCCTGCGCCTTGCGCATGGTGGAGACGCAGTGGAATGTGGCCCACCCCCCTCCGCCATGAATCCGCGTCATATCCCCCTCGTCCTCGTTTTCCTCGGTCTCAGCTATGGCATCTGGCACTACCATTCGGATGCAGGCCGTCTGCGTCAGGAGATGGATCAAGTGAAGGCCTCCCATGAGCTCGCTCTTCAGGCCAAGGATGAAGAGATGCAGCGCACATTGTCCGCCCAGAACGCCCAGCATCAAAAAGCGCTCCAGGCCGTGAATGATGAGCATGACAAAAAGCTCGGCGAACTGCGCAGCGAGCAACGCCAGCAGATGGCTCGCGCCTACAAGGAGTTTGAAAACATCTTTACCGGCAACAAGCAGACGCTCGACTACATCGCCGCTCTGGAAGCCAAGATGAAGGCCGGGCAGACGCTCTCGAAGATCGAACTGGAGAAGATGGTCATCATCGCCAACGGCGTCAGTTTCCTCCAGAAGCAGTATCAAAAGCCACTGCAGGAGTTCGCTGCTCTCCAGGATTACTTTGAAGACGTGGCCAAGCGCCCGAATGAGAAACCCACCACACGCTTCGGTTTCTTTAAACGCATCTTCAGCAAGAACTTCCGCGAAGCCGAGAAAGAGCATCTGCGCGAAGAAGGCGCACGCCGTGCCTTTGAAGAAGCCCAGGGCAAATTCGATGGCGTCTATGCCTCGGCCCAGAACTCGATGAAAGCGGTGAATCTGGACACCAATGCTCTGCTCAAGAAGCTCGACGATGTCATCCTGGCCAAGCAGGACGCGAACGCGGAGGATCTCAGTGCTGAATTCGCCAAAGCTCGGTCCGCCCTGCGCACGCACCAAGAGATCCTCGACTTCGACCCCGAAGTGCCGACGCAGGCTCCGAAGGTGCAGCCTTGATTCGACAAACCGGAAGCGTGGTCCCCGCCTTCAGTCCAAGCATTAACCTGCTCCGCATTCAGATGGCGGACTTCGATGGCCCATTCGTTCACAATCCAAGGCGGCGCTTGATCTCCTGGGCGCTCTCCAGGGCCTCTTCTATCGTCTCCCCGAGCACGGTGATGTGGCCCATCTTGCGCTTCGCGCGGGCTTCGGCCTTGCCGTAGAGGTGCAGCTTGGCACGTGGATGCTGGAGCACGGGGCTCCAGTCGGGGTGGATCTTTGGCTCCGGCCAGACATCGCCGAGCAGATTGATCATGACCGCCGGTGAATGCTGGGTGGGATCTCCCAGATTCAGGCCGCAGATGGCGCGCATCTGCTGCTGGAACTGGTTCGAGATACAGGCGTCGATGGTGAAATGCCCGCTATTGTGCGGACGCGGGGCGATCTCATTGACGAGCACCCGCCCATCGGCAGTGACGAACATTTCGACGGCCATGGTGCCGATGTAATCGAGGCCCACGGCCACGGCTTCCCAGAGTTCGAGCGCCTGATCCATGATCGCCGAGTCCACCCGCGCAGGGGAGATGCTGAGATCCAGGATGTGATGGGCATGCTGATTCTCCACGACGCCATGCACAGCCATGCGGCCATCGACGCCGCGTGCGCCGACGACAGAGATCTCGCAGACGAAAGGCACCCATTGCTCGACGACGGCGTGATGCCCCTCAAAGAGCTTCCAGGCCTCCGCCAGATCCGTGTCCGCGTTCACCTTGCACTGGCCTTTGCCATCGTAGCCAAAGGCAGCGGTCTTGATGACGCATGGGCGACCGAGTTCAGCCACCGCCTTTTCCAACCCGGCCTGATCTTCAATGATGCGGAACTCCGCACAGGCGATGCCCTGCTCCCGCAGGAAGAGCTTCTCGCGCTCGCGGTGCTGGGTGATGTGGATGGCCCGCCGTCCGGGACGCAGGGGCTTGACGGCCTCGACGGCCTGCAAACAGGCGTCAGGGATGTTTTCAAACTCAACGGTGACCACGTCCACACGACTGAGGAAGTGGGCCAGAGTACTCTGGTCATCGTAGGCCGCATTGAACTCGGCATCGGCAAAGTGACCTGCGGGGCAGCCTGGGCTCTCGTCCGTGTAGATCGCCACGCGATAGCCGGAGCGGCGGGCCTCCAGCGCCAGCATTCGTCCGAGCTGACCTCCGCCGAGGATGCCGATGGTGGAAGGGGGTAAGAATGTCGAATGACGAATGTCGAATGACGAACCTGGATGAGCACTATCAGGAGAAGAATCGGACATGGAGTTCAGATTTTCGTCATTTGTCATTCGGGCTTCGTCATTCCCTCCAGCTCCTTCTGGCTCTCCAGCACCTTCGCCGTCTGGCGGTCGCGGAAGGCTTGGAGCTTCGCGGCGAGATTGGGGTTCTCATTGGCGAGCATGGAGATGGCAAAGAGGCCGGCATTTAGCGCCCCGGCATTGCCGATGGCAAAGGTGGCCACGGGGATGCCGCCGGGCATCTGGACGATGGAGTAGAGGCTGTCCATGCCGCTGAGGGCGCGGCTCTGCACCGGCACGCCGAGTACGGGGATGGTGGTCATGCTGGCCGTCATGCCGGGGAGGTGCGCGGCTCCGCCAGCTCCGGCGATGATGCACTTCAGCCCCCTGCCATGAGCGCTGGTGGCGTAATCATAGAGTAGCTGCGGCGTGCGGTGGGCACTGACGACCTTCTTTTCATAAGGCACGCCGAAGTCCTCCAGCACTTGCGCTGCGTTTTGCATGGTGGGCCAGTCTGAACTGGAGCCCATGATGATGCCGACGATGGGTGAACTCATGGTGTTGTCCCCGCACCTAGCCCGCCCCCGAGGGCTGTGCAAGCGGGGAGCACGTTGATGGAGGTGCGCTTACTTTCCTCTTTGATCTTCCGGCGGGGCGCTGCATGACTAGCGCCCCTTTTTCAATCCCGCCTCTTTCCCGCCCATGTCCGCCACCCTCTCCCCACGCACCATTCACATCGGCCTCGCAGGGCTGGGCAATGTCGGCGCGGGTGTCTTCAAGAACCTCGATGCCAACCGCGACCTCATCGTGCAGCGCACCGGGGCCGACATCCGGGTGAAGCGCGTCATCGTCCGCGACCTAGCCCGCGCTCGTGACGTCGCCGTGCCTGCGGACATGATCAGCACGCGCTGGGAGGACCTGATCGAGGACACGGACATCCAGGTCGTCGTCGAGCTCATCGGCGGCACCACCACGGCGTATGACCTCGTCTGCGCGGCCCTGCGGGCGAAGAAGATTGTTGTTACCGGGAACAAAGCCCTGCTTGCCGAGCGTGGGCAGGAGCTGTTCGCGCTCGCGGAGCAATGCGGGGTGCCGATCTACTTTGAAGCCGCCGTCGCGGGGGGCATCCCGATCATCCAGGTGCTCCAGGAAGGCCTCGTCGGGAACCGCATCCTCTCCATCCACGGCATCATCAATGGCACCTGCAACTACATCCTCACCCGCATGAGCCAGGCTGGCCTCAGCTACGCCGATGCCTTGCAAGAAGCGCAGGACAAAGGCTACGCCGAAGCCGACCCCACCCTCGATGTCAGCGGCTGGGACGCTGCTCACAAGGCCATCATCCTCGCGTCACTGAGCTATGGCTTCTGGATTCCCACCGGCTGCGTGCATGTCGAAGGCGTGGACAAGATCGACCTCGCTGACTTCAAGTTCGCCAAGCGCCTCGGCTACACGATCAAGCTCCTCTCCGTCATCCGCGCGGATGCCCAGGGCCTCGTGGAAGTCCGCACCCAGCCCACGCTCGTGCCATTGAGCCATGTGCTCGCCAGCGTCAGCGGCAGCTTCAATGCCGTGCTGGTCAATGGCGACATCGTCGGCGAGACCCTCTTCTACGGACGCGGCGCTGGTCAGGACCCGACCAGCAGCAGCGTCATCAGCGACCTCTGCGAAGCCGCCGCCACCCTCGTCTATGGCGCACGCCACAGCGGCTTCGTCCCGCATGGCCTCTACGGGAAAAGCAAACCCATCGACGACACCGTCTCCCACTATTACCTCCGCCTCACCGTGGCAGATGTCCCCGGCGTGCTCGCCAAAGTCGCCGCCGAACTCGGCCGGCGCAGCATCGGCATCTCCTCCATGATCCAGCCCGAGGACCTCGAAGACACCAGCGGCCAGACCAGCCTCGTCCTCATGATCCACGATGCCCGCCTCGGCGATGTCAAAGAAGCCCTCGCCGCCATCAGCGCCCTCGACTGCATCCGCGGCGAGCCGAGCTGGATGCGGGTGGAGACGCTCCAGGGGTAAGGAGGGGTGGTCCTTTGGCGCTGCCTGAAGTGGGGTGCCTCATTCTGGAGACAAAACCTCTGGGTGCATGACACGGGCTCTCTGTGCCCGCGATGTTACCCCACATTGCCCACGATGTTAGCCCACACTGCCCACGATGTTAGCCAACACTGCCCACGATGTTAGCCAACACTGCCCGCGATGTTGGCTAACATTTGCCAAATCTTAGCTCACTTCTGAGAATAATCGGGCCCATGAGGACGGATGTTGAGATAGCGGTAGCCTTGTTGAGACGGGGCATTCCAGACGCGCGACAGCGTCTTGGAGTGCGGCGGCCATGACGCCGCTTTCACCGGAGCGAAGGAGGCCGGGGCATCACCCCGCCGTCGAAAGCGGTGTCGCGCTCCGCTTGCCCCACGCACTCCAAGACGCTCCGCGCCGCAGCCAGCCAATGCGAAGGAACACTGGCTTCTTTGGAGCGAAATGAGTATTTCCTAGCGCCACCCGACAGGCATCCCTACTCTCCCCAGAATGCCTGAAAAGACCCTCGCCGAGTTCGCCACCACCTTCGATCGCGCCTCCCTCCAGCCCCGGCTAGCGGAGGCGGAGGAGCAGCGGCGGATGCTGCTGAAGCTATTTCCGCGTGTCACTTTGGCTGAACTGCCGCTGGAACGTTATGCCACAGACCGAGATGACCCTGACACGCTGGCGAATCTACTCGCCATTGGCACACCGGCTCTTGGAAACATCAAAGGGGTCGGCTTCCGAGTTGCGGGCATTCATCGCCTGAAGGGCACGGGTTTGTTCAAGAGCTCTCTGGAGAACGCAGCTGATGCCGAGCAGGATTGGATTCGCCTACGCGCAGCCTTGGTACAGTGCTGTGATCTGGCAGCCAGCGGGCAGTGGGAGGACATCGACAAAGTCTCCGTCTCCAATTGGATTCCCGCCATCCGGTCGAAGCTCCTTCATGTGTACTTCCCTGACGAAGTGCTGCCCATGTATGTCTCGGGTGAGCTCGGGCATTATCTTGATGCTCTAAATGTGGGCTTCTCGCCTGGCAACGGCAAGTGGGCCGCTGCTCCGAATCGACGGCTTCTGGAGTATTTGCGTACTCTGCCTGAACTGGCTGGCTGGAACACTCAGGAACTCGTGGAACTGCTCAGAGCTTGGTATCCAAAGCCAAATCCTAGACCTTCAGACATGAACCAGCCTGAGTTGGTGCTGGAGGCCATGCAGGACATGTATGCAGATGATCCTGTGGAGAACGAGTGTGTGACTCCAGATCAGGTCGGGCGCTATGTGAAGATGAACTTTGGTAAGAAGATCGCAGCCTGTGGAACGGTGATGGCAGACATGGTGGCTCCCGGGCTTACACAGACAAAGACCTCCAAAGTGCCGCTTCACCTGCGCGTCCTAGAACGCGTGAGACAGGGGCTTTACCGACTCTTACCTGAAGCGGCTGAAACCTCGGCTGACCTCGAAAACTTAAATTCACCAACTCCTTCAGTCATGCACCCAGCCCTCAACCAAATCCTCTACGGCCCACCGGGCACTGGGAAGACCTACCGTGTCATACGCGAGGCAGCGGCGATCATCGCCGGGCAGCCGATAGCTGACGATCAAGCGGCCAAAATGGCCTATGACAAAGCTTCTACCGAGGATCGAATCAGACTGGCGACCTTCCATCAGTCCTTCAGCTATGAAGACTTCATCGAGGGCATCCGCCCGGTGATGGAGGAGGATGGCAAAGCTGCCTTCCAAGTGCGTGACGGCATCTTCAAAGAGATTGCCACGGAAGCGCTGTTTGCGTGTTTGGAGGAGGTTCCTGCCCTGCCCCCGAACACAAGCATCTCAGAGACTGATCTGAATGACACCATGAGTAAGTTGCCCCGCCGACCTGGTGAAAACACCATCACCGGGAGGGTGTGGCAAATCGCCGATGAACTCTCCACCAACGACACCCCGGCAACACGTCTGGCCGTGATTGATAAAGCTCTGGCAGAAGGGATAAACAATCACACTGCACACACTCAGTACGGTCATTGGCGCAAAGCCAAAGGGCTAACAAGGTTTAGCCGGGCGCGACAGATCGAGAATAACCTCACCGACAGGGATGATGACGAATTTGTCTCCAAGACGGTCCAATCCTACCTCGAACTCGGCCCCGCCTCCGGCTGGCAGCTCCGCGCAGACAAAAACTTCCCGACCTATGTCCTCATCATCGACGAGATCAATCGCGGAAACATCAGCCGAATCTTCGGTGAGCTGATCACACTGATCGAGGACGATAAACGTGAGGGCGAAGCGAATGCCTTGCGGGTCACGTTGCCCTCATCGCGCGAGCCTTTCACGGTGCCGCCGAACCTTTACCTGCTCGGCACGATGAACACGGCGGACAAGTCCCTGGCACTGTTGGATGTCGCACTGCGGCGTCGCTTTGAGTTCCGTGAGCTGGCCCCCGACTTCACGGCCTGCGCAGATCTGCCGGAAGAGATGCGTGGCGTGCTGAAGCGGCTCAACGAACGCATCGAACTGCGCAAGGATCGCGATCACCGCATTGGCCATGCCTTCTTTATGGGCGTAAAGGAAGCGGAGGGCTTCAACCGTGCCTTTGTCCGCAAGGTGGTGCCGCTTTTGCAGGAGTACTTCTTCAATGACATCGACGGCGCACGCTTCGTGCTCGGAGAGATCGGTCGGGAGAGCGAGCCAGGCTTCCTGCGCCAGATCACCGCAGCCTCCGCCGATGCCAAGTATCAGCGCAACCGCTGGCGCTGGTTCACCGATGTGGAGCCGGACATGGATTGCTGGTCACGACTCAGTGAAACGCTGGGAAGCTGACCTCCACGCTGCGTCTTGACCCTGGGAATCACTCCAGAACCATGCCTTCTGACCTGCTGCGCCTTTGCGAATACCAGTCCGTCCGCGTGGACTGGAGTCGGGAGGTGCGTGAGGCGGTGCTGGCGGCGGCGGAAGTCTGGAAGGAGGCGCATGGCCTCTCCCAACCACCTTTGAGTTTCGAGGGAGCGGATGGCTGCACGCTATGCGTGCAGCAGCATGTCGGAGTCATCGAGGCAGGCGGCGTGTGCGTGGAGATTTACCCGAAGCTGGACTCTGCACTGATGGATGATCCCAGCTTGATCGAAAGCCGCACCACCTCGGTGATGACCAGTCTGCTCTGGTTGCTGGAGGAGTCTGGCTATGGCGGACTGGTGGATGCCGGAGAGGCCAGTGTGGAGGAGTCTCCCGACTCGATCTCTGACCTCCTGGCCTGGCTTTTCGCCCGGCGGCTGCGGCACCAGCTCAGCCTCGGGATGCCGCAGGAGTATGTGAGCCAGCGCGATGATCTGCCGCTGGTGCGTGGCCGCATCGAGTTTGCCCGGCAGGCGACCGTGCTTTTTGGCAGGCCGGATGTCATCGCCTGCGCCTGGGATGAATTCACGCCGGACACACCTTTGGCCCGCCTGCTGCGCTGCGCCACGGAGCTGCTTTTAAGCCGAGTGCGCCTGCCTGGAGCCGCTGCGGATCTGCGTGATGCTCTGGCCATGCTGGAGGAAGTGGAGCCCGTGCATCCGCTGGAGGCGCTGAGTGCTGCGACTGCCATCCGCTGGAGCCGCCTGAATGCCCGCTGGCGGCCCTGCCATGATCTCGCGCTCGCCGTGCTCCGAGGTCTCGGGCGTGAGATGCACGCAGGCGGCACGGAGAGCTTCGTCTTCCTGCTGGACATGAATCAGCTCTTCGAGAGCTACTGCACCCGCTGGATCGAGCGCTCCTCCGGCGCTGTGGTACATGAGCAGGTGCGCCTCGGCTCACTGCTCATCTCTCCGACTCAAAAGCTCGGCCAAGACGCCGACTTCCTCTGGCATCAGGATAACGAAGTCTGGGTGGGCGATGCGAAGTACAAGCGCCCCATCGGTGATGACTGGCCGAAGATCGACGACGTGCGCCAGCTCATCTGCTACGGCCAGCTCGCCACACAGCGGCATCCCGGCAAGGCCAGCCGCCTGATGCTGCTGCATCCCACGACAGGCGCTGAGAGTTCAGCGGAATGGCAGACCTTTGAGGGTCAGCTTCTGCGGGTGCAAAGCGTGCGCGTGGTGAAGTCGAGCTGAGGCGGTTGAAGACGCTTCAGGTCATGACTGCTGGTCCTCCCACCGCAGTGCACCCCAAAACTCAACTCGTTGAAAATCTGCATTCAGTGCAGGGAAAGTCAGCTCCCCTCGGTCTGGAAAAGAGTTTTCTGGAGTCCTGAAAGGCTTCCCTCGTCCCGCCTAAAAGTCGTCCTCAGCCAACTGAGCTGTTCCTGCCTCGATGGAAGAGCCCAGCTCCCCCAGCCCGGCTTCCCCTGGCTTGCCGCGACTTTCCCGGCCACTGTCCCCAGCCCCTCCTCGGGAGAGTTGAGCCGTTTCCGCAGCACCCACCGATTGTCCACCTCCCCTGCCCTGATCTGGCAACCGAAGGATAGGTGTGTCTGCCATGGGCCGACTCATTTCTTTCCGAGCCACTCGACGCTGAGGATCTGCTCGATCTCCATTTTGCCGCCAGCTTCGGGGATGTTCTCGGTGCTCTTCTTCCAGGTGACGCGGCACTTTTTGCCAACATACGCCTGGGGGTTGTCGATGACTTTGTCCACGGTGGCATCACCTTTGAGGATGAAGAAGGAAAGGGCATCGCCGGACTTCGAGGTCATGTTCCAGTGGAAGTAGTCTCCTTCCTCGATGCGGACGAAGGTGCCCTCGGCCACCTGGGTCTTTGGCGTGGCCTGGCTCCCCTTCTTCAGCGCGGCGACGAAGGCGGCGGTGTTCGTGACGAGACGCTCGGTGATGGCCTGGTAGTCCTCACCATGGAAGACGGGTGCGGGCTTCGCGGTGGTGAGCCATTTGAAGATGCTGCCTTCTTTGAAGTAGAGGCGTTCTTCGACCTTGGCGCCGCGTTTGCCGTCCTCGGCGTTCTGGTAGTAGGTGCTGAAGACAAAGAGCGGCTTCTCGTTCTCCAGATAGTATTCCTCGACGCCTTCGCCATCGTCACCGTTTTTGGCGACGATCTTTCGCACTTTGCCTCCATCGAGCCAGCCGGTCAGTGCGAACTCGGTGGGTTCGTCCTTGTGGGTGGCGGTGACTTTCTGGAATGAGGCCAGTTGCGCGTTGATCTGGCTGTAAACGGCCCGGTGATGCGCGGTGTCTGTCTGAGCCTGGGCAGGGAGACCGAGGATCAGCAATGCCGTGAGGGTGAGAAGGACGGAGGAGGCTTTCATAGGATTCTGAGGCGATGGCCAAAGGGGACTCACCTCGCGAGTATTTCCAGCACAGCTTTGCAGTCTGCGGCTTCGGTCAAAGGCTGTGCTCATCTGACTGCCCGCTTACGGGCCGATGGCCAGCCAGTTGAACTCGACGGCGAAGACCTGTGAACTGGCCCAGGTGGAGATGACGGCCTGGAAACCTGATTCGGTGATGTTCTCCGCCTTCAGGGTGATGCGGGAACTCTCACGCTGATCCATGTCGAATCCCGTGAGGCCGAGCTGCACCACGGGGACGGAGGAAAAGGACGAGGCGAAGGCGATGTCCACCGTGAAGCTGCGTGAGACTTCCGTCTGAGGATCAGTGACGTCGAGATTCCAGCCTTCGGTCAGGACACCGACGCCAACACGGGAGGAGAGAACTTGCCAGGGAACAGTGGGAGAATACATGAAGGAGCTGCTAAAAAGCAGTATTCGGGCCGGGTTGATCGCCCGCTAGGAATCTGGTGGCTTTTTCAGATGCAGCCAGTCACGAAGCGTCACACTATCGACAAACAAACCATGAAACACAGCACCGGATTCGTTTGGGTTCTTCTCATCGCACTCATCCAAGGCTTCGCCCCGCTTGCAGCGAAGGATCCTGACGGTAATCCACGCATGAGGGCGGCGATCGGTCATCTGGAAGCGGCCAAGACAGCAGCCAAACCACTCACGAGTCTTCAGGCCGCACGCAAATCCCTCGTCAATGCCAAATCAAACAAGGAGGGCCAGCGCAAGGACGCCATCGGCTATGTGGATGAGGCCATCGCCTACGCCACCACGGGGGACAAGAAAACCATGCTGCTGAAGATCGACAAAGCGATCGCCAATGCCAAGTCAGGGATCGCGAGATCGAAGTGAGCCTAACTAGGAGGCTGGGCTTCGCGCATCCAAATGAAACGGGGCTTTTTGCGACAGGATTAACAAGATTGGCAGGATTTACAGGTCTGAAAAAGACTGTTCATCTTGTGAATCATGTCAATCCTGTCACTGAGGCCATGATTGACATTCAGTTGCCGATTGGATGTGCAATCCCTAACTAAGGAGCTGGCGGTGGCGCTTCGGGTGGCGGAGCCCGCTCAGGCTTCTTCACGCGCTGAATGAATTTGGGGGCGGGAATGAAGCCGCCATTCCCCTGACCACCCGACCAGCGCCCGCCGGATGATCCATTCTTGAAGGGGCGGGGGGATTTGTTGCTCTGTTTTTGGCTCCTCATCTTCCGAGATGGGTTTCGTGTGAGAGGGCGAGGTTACTTTTGGCGAGCTTCATAACCGGCGACGGGTTTGCCCTCGGTATCGAGTTTGTCGCAGGCCCAGAGCAGGCCACGGGCGACGAGATCGAGGAAGACGGGGGCCTCCATGGTGCTGTTGTTGTGGCCCATCGTGGTGCCGAAGACCTTGGCTTTGCCATAGGTGTTCACCCAGACGAGGGCGTGATCCTTCTTCGTGTCTTCACCATAGGCTTTGGCCAGCGGGACGAAGTTTTCCCAGAGCTTCTCATTCTTGTAGAGCTCGTCCTTGGCATCCAGCCACTCGGCGGGGAAGCCCTTCATCACGGGATGCTCGGGGGCGATGTTCTTGACGAGGAGGTCACGGTTCTTTTCATGACTCATGGAGGTCTGGCCGATGCACTTGCGCCACTCGTCCGTCGCGGCGGCACGGTAGCTGTGGGCGGAGCAGTGGAGCATGACGGCAGGCACGCCGTTGTGATGCGCTTTGGCGATGCGCTCGACAAAGGCCACGTCGGTCACCTTGCCGAAGCATTCATTGTGCAGGACGACGTCGTAGCCCTTGGCCCAGTCGTCTTTTTCATAAATGCTCACGCGGTGCTCGCGCTCGTCTTTACCCTTGGGGGCGTCTTCATGGACGACGGTGAATTCGACGTTGGCGCGGGAGCTCAGGCCTTCGGCGAGGATCATCTTCTGGTTGGTGTAGTCGTGGCAGCAGCCGCCGCAGACCATGAGCACCTTCAGCGGCGCGGGCTTGGCAGGGTCCGCCGCGAGGAGTGTCCAGGTGACGAGAGCGAGGAGGCAAAAAGGCAGGGCGAGACGTTTCATGGTTCGAGGTGGTCGGCGGGAGTCTTGGGGAGGAATGAACGCCGGGTCAACTCCCATCCTCGCAAGCGGCAAGGATGGGGCGCGAGAAATTCAGGGCATACGCATCTCACCATGGAAGTGGCTAATGCTACAGGATTGACAGGATTGGGCAGGATTCACAGGTCTGAAAAATCCTGTTCATTCTGCGAATCCTGTAAATCCTGTGTCTCAGGGCCGTGACTGACAATCAGGTGTCGATTGGATGCGCAGCCCTGCGGGAATTTCAGATGATCCGCAGTCGAGTGTTGTGTCTGGCTCCGCAGATGCGTATCCTTTTCCTGCTGAATGACCTCCGACTCCCTTGATCTACCTCCGCCCGACGCGCCCGCGCCTGGGGAGGGTGTGCCAGCGGAGCCGCTCGCCCCATCGACCATGCAGGAGCTGCCCGCGCCGCCGGTGCAGCGAGCTGTGGCCTCGCGGCAAAAGAACGGGCCGCCATCGCATCGGGATGACATCGTGATCTCGGACTACACCCTGATCCGGCGCATCGGCTCGGGAGCGTATGGGGAGGTCTGGCTGGCGCAGAGCGTGACGGGAGCTTATCGCGCGGTGAAGATCGTCTGGCGGGAGGACTTCGAGCTGACGAAGACGTTCCACCGCGAGTTCCTCGGCATCCAGCAGTTCGAGCCGATCTCGCGCGGGCATCCCTGCCTCGTCCACATCCTGCATGTCGGCTGGAATGAAGCGCGTGGCTTTTATTACTGCGTCATGGAGCTCGCCGATGATGCGGAGGAGGGGCCGAACTTCGAGAACCTCCAAACCTACGTGCCGCGCACGCTGGGCACGGACATGAAGAGCCACGGCCGGCTCGACCTCGTCTTCTGTCGCGACGCAGGCGTCTATCTGGCGGACGCGCTGCACTACATGCACACGCACGGGCTTACGCATCGTGACATCAAGCCCTCGAACATCATCTTCTGCGGCGGCGTGTGCAAACTGGCGGACATCGGCCTCGTCGCCGCGCTGGGAGAGCGCACCTTCGTCGGCACGGAGGGCTTTGTGCCACCGGAAGGTCCCGGCACACCGCAGGCGGACGTGTACAGTCTCGGCAAGGTGCTCTACGAGATGAGCAGCGGCAAAGACCGCATGGAGTTCCCCGAAGTGCCGGTCGATCTCAGCGATGAAGAGTGGCCCTTCTGGATGGATCTCAACCGGGTGATCTGCCGCGCCTGTGCGCCGGATCTCAGCGAACGCTTCCAGACCGCGGGCGACTTCGCCGAAGCCCTGCAACGCGTCGGCGAGAAGCGCGCCGAGAGCTTCTCCCGCCGCTTCGCCCGCACGGCGATTTACACCCTTCTTGGTTCGGCCATGCTCGGCGGCGCCCTGCACGCAGGCAAATACCAGCAGCACTGGGCCTATGACCTGCCGCTGCCGGTGAAGCCCGCGCCCGCGCCCATCCAACCCCAGAACGGCAAGCCCTGGCAAAACATCTTCAGCCAGTGGTTCAGCTTCACCAAAGACCGCCACATCGCCGATCTGCCGGTCGAGGTGACGCAGTTCCGAACCTTCCTGGAGGCCACCTTGCGCGCCGCCGCCTTTGACGTGGTGCCTTTCACCACCCCGGAAAAGCGCGTGATCAACTGCGTCATGGTCCCCGCAGCCGATGCTGATGCTTTTAGCGCCTGGATGACCTCACGAGACCGGCAGAGCGGGCGGCTGGACATCGACCACGAATACGCCTGGCGTCCCGCCAACATCAAACTGCCCCCCGGCATGATGCCCACGCCCGGAAGGCAGGCCCTGCGCACCGAGATCGTGCTCGTGCATTACGGCAGGCTCAGCATCGAGAGCACCCCGGCCGGAGCCGAGGTCTATGACGGCGAGCTACGAGTCGGCCGCACCCCGCTGAAGCTCGACAAAACCCGTGCGGACAAGTTCCAGCTCGAAGTGCGCATGCCCGGCTACAAGAACGAGTTTGTGCGCGGCACCCTCAAAGAAGGTCAGGCCGTGAGCTTCAATCTCCGCCTGCGTGCCACCGGAGCCGTTGTCTTTAGCAAGGCCTGGGAAAACAGCCTCGGCATGAAGTTGGTGCCGCTCGGCAAAGCCATGCTCGCCGCCACCGAGACACGACGGAAGGACTTCGCCGAATTTGCCCGCAGCTCGAATCTGCCACCGATTCTCAATCGCGATCTCGACAAAGCACCCGAGCTGCCCGTCACCAATGTCTCGCGCACAGAGGCCGAGCAGTTCTGCCGCTGGCTCACGGATCGCGAGCGAGCCAAAGGCCTGCTGGAGCCGGATCAGGAGTATCGCCTGCCCACCGATGACGAATGGAGCATGGCCACGAATCTCCCCCGCGAGATCGGAGCCACCGCCGCCCAGCGCAGTGGAGCCATCGGCGGCTTCTACCCCTGGGGCTTCACCGCCATCCCACCTCAGAAGACCGGCAACTTCGCCGACCTCAGCGCCGACCCCACCGGCAAAAAAGCCATCGCAGGTTATACCGACGGTCACGCCGGTCCCGCCCCCGTCGCCAGCTTCCGGGCCGATCCACGCACCCAGCTCCACGACCTCTCCGGCAACGTCTGGGAATGGGTCTCTGACGCCTGGGCCACCGATACCAGCGAAGGCATCGTCCGCGGCGGAGCCTTCACCACGCATGACCCACGCGAGCTGCTGGCCTCCTTCCGCCGCAAAGTGAAGATCACCGACCAGCTCTCCGACACCGGCTTCCGCATTCTCCTCGGAGTGGAAGGCAGGAAAGCGCGTGAGGACGAGTGAGCATCTCGCATGTCGTGAAAACAGCCGGTGCTACAATCCTTCGTATCCTGGAAAGCCTGGCATTGGCTCTGTTCCTGACGGTTGGAGCCTGCCTGCTGATTATGTTTATCACCATGCTGTTCGCCAAGGGGCCTGGAGATAGCGAAACGACCATGGCCATCATGTTCACTATGCCTTTGTGTCCGATCATCTTCCTTTCTGCGATCTGCGCGAGTTGTGAGCCTATAGCGGGAAGAAGACTGGTTCGCTTTGCCTCAATAGTGATGCTTGGCCTTCTGCTATGCGTGATCGTGGCTGGCTGGATCAAGAACTGGGTGTTTGCGTAAGGTTGCCGTCCTTTATGCCATAGTTTCATATGCCACGTCTCCGCCGATTCATGATCATTCTCTGCGCTCTGCTTCTGGTCGGAGTTGCAGCAGCCATCTGGTGGGCGGGGAATGAACTCGCTTCTCCCGGACGGCGACCTTTGCAGGACTACCACCGCGAGTTCCTCGCTGACCCGGCGGCGCATGGAGTCACGGTGAAGCCTTTCACTCTCAGCGATGGCACGCCCTGCCTGATGATGGAGCCGCTGGCAGATCGCCGACTCGGCCTGCGGGGTGAGAAGGTGCGTGCGCAACTCCAGGACATGGCATTGCCACCCCCAGGGCAGATCATCGGCACCCTGGTGCTCGTCCATGGCCGCAAAGGACGAAAGGAAGACTACCTCCTCATCGGCGAGCGACTCTGCGCGGCTGGCTTCCGCTGCCTGCTGCCAGACATGCCCGCCCACGGCGAACATCCTGCCCCCACCATCACCTTCGGACTCCGGGAGGCTGATCTCCCGGCCAAGGTATTGGATGAAGCTGCCAGCCAGTTTGCCTTCTCCGAGCAACCCGCCGGACTGCTCGGCATGTCCATGGGCGGCGCGGTGTCCATGCACGCCGCCGCATTGCCGAATCGCCCTTGGAAGACACTGGTGATCATCAGCAGCTTCGACCGGCTGGAAACGGCGATCCAAAAGAACGTCGCCGACCGTATCGGCACCACACTTGGCAGCTTGTGGAGACATGCCGCCGGATGGATTTACGAATGGAGAACCGGAGTGTCCTTGAGCCGCATCCGCTCGGACTTGCCAGCTTCCACACTGACCCTGCCCACCCTCATTGCCCATGGCACGGCGGACCGGGTGATCCCGCTGGAGTCAGGCCGTCGCCTCTTTGCCTCCCTGCCAGCAGATTTGGAAAAGCAATGGATCGAAGTCCCCGGAGCCGATCACCACAACGTGCTCATCACCGACTTCCCCATCTACGCGACCATCGCGCGCTGGATGCTGGAGCATGTGAGGTGAAGTCATCCGCTTACTTCAAACTCCGCAGCCAGGCCACGAGGTCCAGGAGCTCGTTCTCGGGCAGGGTTTGATCCAGGCCAGCGGGCATCAGGCTTGTCGGCAGGGTGGTGTCCCCAGTGATGGTTTGATGCGGCACGTTCTTCTCCTGTCCGGCGATGTCGATCACCAGCAGGCCTTCGGCGGTGTGGGATTTGATGACGCCAAGCGTCTGCTGGCCATCACTCGTCTCGATGACGTGCGCCTCGTAGTCGCGGGCCAGGGTGTTTGAGGGAAACAGGATGCTCTCCAGCAAATCACGTTCCGTGCGGATCGCGCCGATCTTTGAGAGATCGGGGCCGATGGGACGCCCTGCGTCGCCGATCTTGTGGCAGGCGATGCAGGTCCCCTTCCCTGCGGCAAAGTGTGCCGCCCCCTTCGCTGCATCACCGCTGCTGACGACCTTGTCCGAGAGTGGCCCGAGCTGGCGCTTCTTGGCCTCCGTCGCCGCCACGGCGGCAGTGTAGGCGGGCAGGATGATCGTTTCAAAAATGTCCGTCGGCAGGTCCGCGAGCAAGGTGCGGTAGTGGCTCTCCTGCTGGCTGGCGATGGCAGGATTCCGGGCGATCTGGCGGGCGAGTTCGCGCACGATCTCGACATCCTTGTGGCGCTTGACCAACGGCAGCAACGTCTTCAGTTCCACCGGCCCCACGCTGGCCAGCAGTGGCGAGATCTGAGGCATCTGCTCCTTGGTCATCGGGGCGCTGGCGAGCATTCCCGCCGCTTGGATCTTTGCGGCTGAAGTGGACGCAGGATCGGTGAGCACGCCTTTGACCATGTCAAAGGTCTCGCCTGTGAGCTTCACGCTCTCCGCGGCATCCAGCGCCTTCAGGCGGATCGCGAGCGGACGCTTCGGCTCATTCGCGATGGCCTGGAGCGCGGCATCAAAGTGGGGTGTCTTGAGCTTCTTGATCGCATCCAGCAGCAGTGGAGTCGGAGCTTCGGCGAGACTTGAATCGAGGCTGGCAAACCATGCCTCCTGAGTGATGCCAGCGCTTTGACCCGCGAGCACACGCAGGGTGGCCTGCCGCACCTCGGCCGATGTGTGGCCGAGCATCGTGGTGATCAAATTCTGCACCTTCGGTTGGGCGATCAGCGCTGCGCAGTAACCTTCCAGCGCCTGAATCCTGGGATTGGAGAGGCTTTTCTCATTCAGCCACTTCGCCAGCCTCTGGCTGCTGCCTTCATCTACATCTGCATGCTCGATGGCGAGCTTCAGAGCCACGCGTGCCAGATCTTTGTCTGCGGACTCGAGATGCTGTGCGGCGATGACCATGCTCTGGTTCATGCTGGAGGCATCATCCGGCACGAAGCTCGACAGCATCCTGCGCAGTGCGGTGGGATTCGTCTCCGCCTTCAGGTCTGCCAGCGTCACCGCCAGCAGGTTCAGTGTCTGGGCGGCGCAGAGCAGTGAGTGCTCCAGCACGGCATCCAGCGGCTCACGCATCATCTCGCGCATGGCCGAGCCGAGCTGCTGCACCTGCGTGCTCAGCTTCTTGTCCTGCGCCCAGTTCTCTGGCAGTTCCTGCACCACCCACTCCAGAGCATGACGACGCGCATGAGGATCACTCGATTTAAGTTGAGCGATCTGCGCTTTCAGATCCGTCTTGCCCACCACCGCTGGTTTCCTCAAGGCCAATGCAGCCGGCTTCTCCTGCCGGATGCGATACACCGCGCCGAGCAGATCCGACTTTGCCATCAGCGAGCTGGGGCAGCCGATGCGGAACCAGCCGCCGGTGTCGATGGCCAGAAGAGAGCCATCGCGCGGATCTTCCAGCACATCGGTGAGGTGGATGTCCGGGTTGTGGAGTTTGAGGAATTCATTCTCCACCGCCTTGTAGGTGCTGTCCTGCGGTGTCAGTTCCATGCGCACGATGCGCTGTGTGTTGAAATGCGTGACCAGATATTGCAGGCCCTGCATCGGCGCGCGCTGCCAGAAGCAGGCACCACTCACCGCCACATGGCCGAAGTTGTACATGACCGGCATGACATCGAGCGTGCGCGGCAGATGAGAGATGGCCTTGAGCTGGTCCGCGCGTTCATAGACGCCGCCGTAAAGCCAGTGGATGATCGTATCTCCACGCGGCTGGGAGTAGTAGAGATTCTGCACGCCGACGATGTCGCCACTGGGGGTGAAATCGACCTCCACCGGGTTGTCACCACAGCCGAGCGAATGCCAGGCCACGTCGCTGCCATCGGGCTTGCAGCTCCAGATGCCGCAGGCCAGCGACTCATCGACGATGGTGCCATCCTTCTGCGCCACCTTGTGCCCCTTGCGCCCGTGGCACCAGTAGAGGCGACCATTTTGCGGATTCAAAAAGGGGCCATGAACGTCAGCGGCATTGCCCGTGTAATCAAAGCCCGTGACGATCTGCTCGCGCTGATCCGCCACACCATCGTTGTCCGTGTCTGTCAGCTTCCAGAGACCGGGAGGCGAGCAGACGTAGAGGCTGCCCTTCAGCCAGCAGGCCCCCTGGGGGAAGGTCATCTTGTCGGCAAAGACGGTGCTTTTGTCGAAGCTGCCGTCCTGGTCCGTGTCCTCCAGCATGAGCACGCGGTTCGGCGGATTCTCTTCGAGTTGTTTCTTATTCCAGTTCACCCCCGTCGCATCACCCACGAATAACCGCCCGCGATCATCCAGGCAGCCCATGATTGGATGCGTGACCAGCGGTGCCGCAGCCGCGAGTTCCAGCTTGTATCCAGGCGGCAGATCGTGCTTTGGCATTTCCAGCGAGGACTCCCCCGTGATGACCACGGGACGCTTCGCGCTTTCAGGGATCACGTTGCCCTTGTCCGGCGGCAGATCAGCAGCAGCGGCGAGCGAGGCGACAAAAAAGAGTGAGTGCCATTTCATAGATGGTCAATCATACCCGCCCCGCGTCGGCTTTATTGCATTCGCAAATGACTGCATCCGATGCCTCTGCGGGCTTTTCAGTGCAGACCGACACCGGAAGAAAAACAATCCATCGTGATCACGCGAGCACGGGCTTCACGAGGCTGCCGTGGATGTCGGTAAGGCGGTAGTCACGGCCTTGGAAGCGGTAGGTGAGACGTTCGTGATCGACGCCGAGCAGATGCATGAGGGTGGCGTTCAGATCATGCACATGGACGGGGTCTTTGACGATGTTGTAGCTGTAGTCGTCCGTTTCGCCGAAGGTCATGCCTTTCTTCACTCCGGCTCCGGCCATGAACATGGAGAAGCAGCGCGGGTGGTGGTCGCGGCCGTAATTCGTCTCGGTGAGGGCGCCCTGACTGTAGATGGTGCGGCCAAATTCGCCGCCCCAGACGATGAGGGTGTCATCGAGGAGGCCACGCTGTTTGAGATCTTTGATGAGGGCGGTGGTGGGCTGGTCGGTGTCGTTGATCTGACCCTGGATGGCTTTCGGCAGACCGCCATGGTGATCCCAGCCCATGTGGAAGAGCTGGATGCAGCGGACATCACGCTCGGCGAGACGGCGTGCGAGGAGACAGTTGGCAGCGTAGGTGCCGGGCTTCTTCACATCGGGGCCGTAGAGGTCGAGGATGTGCTGGGGCTCCTTCGAGATGTCCACGAGATCGGGGACGCTGGTCTGCATGCGGAAGGCCATCTCGTATTGGGCGATGCGGGCGGTGGTCTCGGGATCGCCAAAGGCGGCGTGGTCCTTTTGGTTCAGCGTGGCAAGCTCATCCAACATACCGCGGCGCATCTCGCGGGAGACACCGGCGGGGTTGGAGAGGAAGAGGACGGGGTCACCTTTGTTGCGGAATTTGACGCCCTGATGCTGGGTGGGGAGGAAGCCGCTGCTCCAGAGTCTGTCGTAGAGAGGCTGATCGTCAGGTCTGCCGGTGCCGAAGGAGGTCATGACGACGTAGGCTGGCAGATCCTGATTCGCACTGCCGAGGCCGTAGCTGAGCCAGGAGCCGATGCTGGGCCGCCCGGCAAGCTGGCTGCCGGTCTGGCAGAAGGTGATGGCGGGGTCGTGGTTGATGGCCTCCGTGTGCATGGAGCGGATGACGCAGAGTTCATCAGCCACGCTGGGGAGATGCTTCCAGAGCTCGCTGAGCCAGACGCCGCCCTTCCCATGCTGGGCGAACTTGAACATCGATGGGGCGATGGGGAAGTTCTTCTGCCCCGATGTCATGGTGGTGAGGCGCTGCCCTTTGCGGATGGACTCGGGGAGGTCTTTGCCACGCTCTTTGGCCATCTGCGGCTTCGGATCAAAGAGATCCATCTGCGAGGGTGCGCCGGACTGGAAGAGGTAGATGATGCGCTTGGCCTTCGGCGCGTGATGCAGAGTCGTGGCTCCGGCCATGAGGGAGCCGAGGGCAGTACTGCTGAGGGCCGCCGCGCTGTTGCGGAGGAAGAGACGGCGGTTCAGGGCATCTTGCAGGGCGAGCGGGGAGGTCATGAGAGAAGTCGGGGCATTTAACCGGCTCAATCCATGGGAATCTTGCAGCCCAGGCATGAGCTTGGCTGAAGTGACGCTGAACTATCTCCTCAAGCTCGGTGGCGGCGGGGCTTTTTTGATGTTGCCGTCACGGGTGAAGATGCGGTCAAAGAAACCTTTCTTCTTCTGCTCTTCTGCGCGGTCCGCCTCATAAGAGGTGCGAGCGGCCTGGATGTTCACGTCTTCAGGGAAGCGCTCGGCGACATCGGCCCCGATCTTGGTGCGGTAGTCCTCTTTGGCGGAGCTGATCCTCATGTCATTCTCACTGGTCACCACGGTGGGCTGGATGAAGATGATGAGTTCTTTGCGGGCGAGACTGTTGTTCGTGCGCTTGAATAGATGCCCCACGCCAGGAACACGGCTGAGGAAAGGTGTGCCGGAGGTGCTGTTGTCCTTGGTTTCAGAGATGAGTCCGCCGAGCACGATGGTGTTCCTGTCGCGCACATTCACGGAGGTGACGATCTGCTCGGTGGCGATGATGGGCACGGTGTTGTTCGCGATCACCGTGGTGTCGATCACCGTGTCGTTGATCTGGGCGATGGTGAGGTTGACCTCACCGTCCTCATTGATGAGCGGCACGACTTCGAGCTTCAGCACGACATCGCGATACTCGATGGTGGTGGTAAAGGTGCCCGCATTGTTGGCGTTCAGGTTCTGCACGGTCTGGGCGGGCACGGGAATGAGGGTGCCGGAGGTGATGACGGCCTTCTTGTTGTTCAAAGCAAAGACTGAGGGACGGGAGAGGACCTTGAAGCGGTCCGTGGTTTCGAGGGCGGAGACGAATGCCTCCACGCCTGAACCGATGGCCCCGTAGAGATTCAGACCGTTCACCCCAGGGATGGCATTGGCGAGGTTGGTGCGGACATCCGGCACGCGGCTAAAGAGGTCGCGATTGGAGACAAAGTTGCCGGCGGTGAAATTGGGATTGTCACCGTTTTGGTTGTTCACCCTGGTAAGGTAATCGATCCCAAACTCGAAGCCGTCATCCAAAGTGAGCTGACCAATGACGGTGGCGAGATAGACCTGCGAAGGGCGGCGGTCGAGTTTGTCCAGGAGTCCGTTGACCTTCTCAATCTCGCTGGTGCGCCCGACAACGAGGATGGAATTCGCCATGGGATCAGCGACGACGCGGGTCTTGCCGACGAGCACCGAGATGGGGGCATTATCTTCAGATGGTCCCTGGATCAGATCCGCCCGTGAGCCGATGCCGGAAGTCGCAGACGCAGTGTCATCCGTGCTACCGCCGCCGGATGTGGAGAGCACCTGACCACCACGAGAACCTGTGGTGGTGCGGCCACCGAGGAGCTGGCTGCTCGTGGAGGCGAAGCTCTGCTGGCGCTGGCTCTGAAGACTGCCACCTCCGGGAAGTGACGTGGTGCCGCCCGTGGGCTCGGTGAGGAGATCGACGACGGCAGCCATGACATCGACGGCAGCGGCGTATTTGAGCTTCCGCTCGTAGGGCACATCCACTTTCAGCGGCTTGTCGAACTCAGCGATCATGCTGGCGATGTAGGTGTAGTCAGCGGTGGAGGCGACGACGAGGATCTGATTGAGGCGGGTATCAGCGACGACCTGCGCGGTGGTGGCAGGCTCAGAGGGAGAGTTCGGGATCACCCACTGGCCGTTGATGAAGACGGGGTTCACACGCGGGGCGTTGTCGCGAGGGTCACGGTTGCTGCTGTTGTTATTGTTGTTGTCGTTGTCTTTGCGCCCATCGCTGGCGGCTGCGCCACGGATGGTGTTCACGCCTTTGCTCTCTTTTTCATCGGCCTGGGCCGTGAGCGTGGCCTGGATGATCTGGGCCACCGTGGCCGCGTCGGCGTGCTCCAGCGGGATGAACTTCGTGACGAGTGAGGCGGCGCTGGCCGCGATGTCGATGGCTTCACGAATGCTAATGAGCTGCTTCACGACGGTGCTGCTTTCGGTGATCAAAAGGCCTGGCGGCACGAGCACGGGAGTGATGCGGCCATAGACGCCGAGGCCGACGTGACCGGAAAGCATGGTGCCGGCGGTCTCGGGGTCGAGGTTGTCCAGCTTCATGAAGTAGGTGACGATGGTCTCACCCACGGGGAGATCCTGCGCGGAGGTGTAAAACTTCACGCCATGGGAGAACTGGACGGCATTGGCTCCCTGATTTCGCGCAGGCAGGATGCGGGCGCTTTTGCCATCGGCTTCCATGACGATGGCATAGCCGTTGGTGAGCAGGGTGGCTTCGATGAGTTTGACGGCTTCAGCCTTCTCGACCGCTTTCGGGGTGGCTAGGCTGACAGGCGCACCTTCGAGGATGCTGGTGTCTTTGATCAAAGTCACGCCCGTGAGCAGCTCATAGATGCTGAGCATGTCCATGACGGGGTTGTTCGGGAACTGGAGGACGATCTTCTCCCCCTCCATGCGGATGGTCTGGGAGAGCGTGCTCGCGGTATCGCCACCGGGGGCTCCGCCCATGCCGGGAGGGCCGCCGAAGCCAGCGCCAGGCCCGCCTTCACCACCGCCGAAGCGACGACGCCCACTGCCGGGACCGAAGCCACCGCCAGGACCACCGGGAACTCCGCCCGGTGCACCGGGTCCGCCTGGGCGGGCACCCTCTGCTCCAGGTGGCAGCGCCGGGCGCTCACCGTCCGCAGAGGGGGCCGCAGGCGCTGCCGGAGTGGCTGGCGCGGCTGGCGGAGACGTGGGTGCGGGTGCCGCTGGGGCAGGTGCGGGAGCGGCATCTTGGGCGGCGAGTGATGCCGCGAGTGTCAGAGATGAGGCGAGAGAAACGAGGAGTCGGGAGCGATGCATGAAATGTCAGTAAAAAGAGATGATGGCTGAAGTCGGCGCGTGTGGAGAAACGGGGTTACTTCCCGCCTTTGTCCTCTTTCTCGATCCGCTCGAATTCTTTGCGGATGATGTTGCGGCGTTCTTCTTCAGGCGCGTTGCGGAATTTCTCGTCGCTAAATTTGGAGCGCATCATGTCGCGGAACTTCTCCTTGGATTTGTCCGAGAGAGACTCGTATTTTTTGCGGTCTTCATCGCTCGGACCACGCCCTTCGCGGCGGAAGCCATCGCCGCCTCCGGGGGGTGGCGGGCGGTCACCACTGCCTTTATCCTTCTTCTCCCCTTTCATGTCAGCCGCCGTGATCGCTGCATAGCTGACTTTCACCTGCTCTCCACCGATGGTGACGATGGCACGACTGCGGGTGATGTCTGGTGCCGGCAGGGCTTCATTGAGCACCCAGCCTTGGAAGTTCGGCTCATTGGAGACGATGAAGCTTTCCTTCGTCTCCTTGTTAAAGATCGTCGCCACGGGTTTGCCGTTGATGTAGGAGATGCTGGTGAGCACCAGATTGTCCGACATGTTCACCATCCGGGTGAAGGGCGAACTCTTGGAGATGGAAGCCAGGGATTCAGGATCAAAAGGCTGCGGCAGATCCGGATCAGAAACGGGTTCAGGATCCACGGCGAGCACTGCCATGGGCAGGAGGACCAGGGAGCGAAACAGCGTTGTGATGAGTTTCATGGCGGTGGGGGGCAGAGGGATCAGATACCAGCTTCGGGCTTGAACCACCGCGCCAGGGTGAGGTTGCAGATGACCTGGGGGGTCTTTTCACGGGAGCGGGTGTCGATTTCCACCTGGAGTTCCCTCACGGCCTGAAATTTTTCCGGCGATTGCAGCCCCGCCAGCCAGTCCAGCACCGTGGTTTGGTCGCCACGCAGACGCACGGAGACGGTGACTTCGCGGTAATTGGGATTCGGCGCACCCAGCGGCGGCAGGGTGGGCTGCTCGGCAGTGATGCCCCATTCCAGCGCCGAGTCCTCCAGATCTTGCAAAAGCTGACCCTGCGCGCGGCCCAGGCTGTCCGTGGTCGGCATCATCTCAGTCAGCCAGTTGCGGCGCTTGTCCCAAAAAGGACTTTCCTTCACCCAGCCATCATTTTCCATCTTCAGCCGCTCCAGGCTAGCGATCTTTTCCAGCGCCACCTTCCGGCGGTCGAGGAATTGCTTGGCGACGATCATCCCCGCCATCAGCACGAGCACGCCCACGCAGAGGAGCAGGAGATTCTTTTCACGAGATGTCAGCTTGGTGGCCATGGTTCTGAGATGCGATGTCTGAAAGTTAAAGGGCTACTGCGCCTTCCCCTGCGTGCGGAATTCAGCCTTGCCGTTCCGCACGTTCGGGCTGGGCTTCGACCAGGTGTAGCGGCTCAGGACGGAGTGCTTTTGCAGATCTTCCATGAACTGCACCGCCGTCTGCGCATCCCGCGCCTCGCCCTGGATGTCGATGGCATCATCCTTGATCTGGAAGCGCCGGATCACGATCCCGCTCGGCGGCATGAGCTTCGTCACCTCCGTCAGCAGCACCATCGGGTAGCGCTTCGGTTCGATGGCGGGAGAGAGAGACTTCCACATGTCCGCCGTCTTGCGCACCAAAGCAGCAGGCGCAGAGGTTTCATCCACGCTCGCCTGGAGCTGCGCGGCATGATTTTCCTGGAACCGCAGGTAGGTGAAGGCCAGAAACGCCAGGGCGACAAAGAGCAGAGCTCCGAGGATGCCAAAGCGCGTGATCTTGGCGCGGCGCACCGCACTCTGCTGTGACTCACGCACCACCGCCGGGAGCAGGCGCGGCCAGGAGTGCGTATCGAGATCCGAGTTTGGCGGCAGTTGCGCCAGCGGGCGGACCGTCATGCCGGTCAGATCATGCAGGATCTCCATCAGCTTCTGATCCCAGGGCTGGCCGACGAGACTGATGCCCGTGAACAGCCCCTCCCCCAACTCAGCCTCCAAAGAGATCCGCGCCAGCACGATCTCCTGCGCCAGCTCCTCCGCACTCAGCGTGGCCGCCGGAGCAAAGATATGACTGTGATACAGCTTCCCCTGATAGCCCGCAGCCAGCACCTGCGAGCCATTTTCCTCCAGGATCACGATCTGCCCCGCAGGCAGGCTCACCAGCCGCAGCGCCGCCGTGTAGTCAGAGGCCTGCATCAGAGCCAGATCCGAGGGGAAAGGATCTGCCAAAACATCCACACTCACCGTCGCGCTGGAGGCCGTCTGAGTCAGCAGATGCCAGCGGAAATTCCGCTCAGCCCCACCCACGAGCTTCAGCCCCCGGCGCTCAAGCTGGGTGATGATGATCTGCTCCAGCATCTCATGGTCCGCATTCGGCAGCAGCATGCCCACCGTGCGGCAGGCAGAGGCAGGCAGTCCCACCACCAGAGGCTTCCCCCTGGCCTGAACCTCCGAAGGGATCTCCACAGCCTCACCAGGCCCGCCAGTCCTCGGTTTCCACAGGCGCCACGAAGCATCAGGAGACGGAAGTAACAGGGTAGAGGCAGCGAAAGACATGCGGGAGACGTGGCGAGGGGAGCCATTGGAACGCACGTCATGAAGGGAAGTTGCGTAATTTCGACGCTCGTTTGCAACCTTCACCACTCACCTGCCCCCAGGATTATAAATCTGACCCGAAATGCCACTCGCAGCCCTTGCAGCGTGGGTTATCCACCCGCATGAAACCCCTCCTGCTTCTCAGCCTCATCGTCTTTTTTTCCGCCTGCACTCAGGAAAGCCAGAATCAGATCGGCCGCTCCATTCAAAACTGGACCGGAGTCAATGGCATCCTCGAAATCTACGCCGGAGAGAAGTTGGTGAAACGCTTCATCCATGTGGACAAGCTCACCACCGCCGCAGCCACAGACGGCGGCTCAGCCCGGCCCTATCGTTATGGCTACGGCATCCTCGACGAAAACCTCGACGGAGAAAAATCAGCCGCCGAAAAGCGCGTGTACTTCGAGTTCAGCGACTACTCCACCAGCTACATCTTCTACGAAAGCCCTCGGCCCTGAGCCCACCCGTGGTTCGCCGGGAGTCCCCAGGATCAAGCGCTCCCGGATACTGAAGGCGGACCTGTCTGAGCATGGCTCAAGAGCCGTTTAAAAACTGGAATCTTGCCATTTGAAACACCTGACCCCTTTCAAGAAGGCCACTCCTTGGCTTCCTTCACCTCTGTTGTGCTGCCTCGAATCAGGGCGACATGAACTTGGCCGCTTCCGGGTGCAGTTTCAGCCAAGCCTCAGCGGCCAGTGGCTCGGTGAGCTTCCAGTTTTGATAGTGCAGGGTAAGGGCCCGCTGCCGACGGTCCGGGGCTTGCATGGTCAGCACCTCGCTTAGCGCGGCGGCGGGACTGGTGGTGATCAAAACATCGGCCAACTGCTCAATGGCGATGTCTTTTTCGATGCTGGGCTTCTGCTGCTTTAACCACGCGGAGAAGTCTTCCAGATCCTGGCCGCACCAAGCGGAGAAAACGGACGCGAGGGCGTTGTGGCGTTCGGTTTCATCGGCCAGCCTGGCAGCAAAATGCAGCGCCTCTTGGGGATACTCGGAGGCCCATTGGCTGAGGGCTGAGGAAGAGGCCACTTCGCGAGAGGGGCCCTTCAATGCGGTGGCGACCCATTCAAGCGCGACGCGGGGGTTGTACTCAGCCCATTCCTGTACCATGGCCTGGCGGCACTCCTGGGCAGATGATTCGTTGACGTTCTTGTCCAGCCAGGCATTGGCGGCCTCCGGGGCGTGCTGACCCCAGCGGGCGATCACCCGCGGCAGCAGCCAGAGGTCATCGGGATGAGCGACAAGCCATTCGGCGGCGGTTTGGGAGAAGTAATCGGCCCATTTGAGCACGGCTTTGGAGAGGGCAAAGTCGCGCAGCTTGCCTGCGGGTAAGTTTGCGCACCACTCCGCCGCATTCTGGCCGTAGTCATCTGCCCATATGTCGATGACCTCGCTGAGGCTGAACACCTGATCAACCTCCGAGGAATTAGTGAGCGCCCATTTGGCCGCTTGGCGGGGCTCTGTGGCAGCCCACACCTTGCCGATACGGGCGATGGCGGTGCGGCGGTAGATGCCGGACAGGTTTTCGAGAACCCATTCCGATGCCGCATGTGGGTCTACTCTGGCCCAGCCGCTGAGGGTTGCCGAATAGGCCATCGCTCGTCGCTCTCCCTCGGGGATTTGCTTGCAGGCCTCCAAGGCTGCCTGCGGATCAGCTTTGGCCCAATGGCGAAGCAATGGAATGCCGAAAGTCTGCGTGTCATGGAGGTGATTGAACTCCGTTAGAGCCATTTGAAAGCCACGCACGGGGTTCGTTTCACCCATTGCGATACCAAAAGCGGCCAGCAGCTCGTGGCGTTCGTCGGTGTTCTTGACTTTGAGGATCTTAGCAAGCCGGGCCGAGGACTCTTCCTCGGACATCGGAGTGGCGATCTGCGACGCCCCCTGGAGTAGGACAGCGATGGGTTCGGGGGAATCCAGGGTGACCGTTGTCTCCGCTTTGCGGACGATGACCGAGGGCTCGGGAGCTGCCTGGCCCAGGGCGTGGTGGGTCGTCAGCGTGCCGAGCAGTGCCCAACCTGCGCGGCACAAAGAAGTAGTCGCGCGCACAAGGCTAAACTTTAAGGGAACTGCGTTCATAATGGGTATCTAGGGAATATCGGTCAGTCCGATTATGCTGTCGATGCGTTAAATAGAGCGAGTTTTGCTTTGATACGGAGCGCCAAGTTAAGCCTGCCACTCATGGATGGATGTAGGTGGTGCGAAGCTTCTGATAAACCCTGCTCAGCAGTGCCACATTGCCTGTCAGCGCACGGTAGGTTTTGTGCTGCGCGGTGAGGAGGCTGTCGGAGCCCAAATCCGACTGGGTGATGACATCGGACTGACTGATCACGTTCCTGTTGCCCACGACATCCAGAAAAGTGGGAACCACGACCGCTTTGGTTCTATCCGCCAGAAAGAACTCCGCGAAATTGCCGCCCAGCTTGGCCACTGCCATGCCCCTGCGCATGTTAGCACCTCGCAGAGAGGTGGTACCCTTCCAATAAACGCCGATCCCGGGCTTGGAGCGCTGAAAGACCATCGCAAGCGTCACGGTTATGCCGATACTGGTTGCACAGACCACATGCCCCGCCTCATGAATGGAGGCGTATTCCAAGGTTCCCACAGGCGCATCCAAGCATAAGAGGATTGAGCCCGCCACGTCCTGGCTAAACGCCAGGGGAACACAAGTCAGCAGAGTCAGGAGGATGAAAAGTTGGGTCATGGATCGGGGCAGAGTGCTGCGTTTGGCACGTGGGGGAACAGTGTTCGCGGGGTGGGTAAGGGGGGAGGGATTCATTTGGCGAGATTCCAGAAATTTAGATGGGTGCCTCCAAGGTTTCGCATGACAGTTTGAGCATATTCCTTGGTCCGGGCAAGTCTTTCTTCAGGGAGCACCTCACGGCTCACCGTGCTTCTGGCCTCAATGACCTGACTGAGGGAAGGTCTGAGGTCGGCTTCTTCAGAGAGGATCCTTGAGTTTGAGGTGTCCATGAGGGCGAGCCTTGCCGTTTTGAATCGCGTTTCAGACGTGGAGGGTGGGTATCCTGGCCGTAAAGGGTGGGTATCCTTGACGTGGTGGACCGCGTTCTCCACGTGGGAGGTGGGTATCATCCACGTGGTAGGTCGCGTTTTCCACGTGGGAGGTGGGTATCATCCACGTGGTAGGTCGCGTTCTCCACGTGGGAGATGGGTATCATCCACGTGGTGGATCGCGTTCTCCACGTGGGAGATGGGTGTCATTTCCGGAAAAAAGAGAGGTAAAAGCGGGTAAATCAGGCGGATTTGGAGGCTGTGTAAGCGCTGGTGGACCCCCGAAGTCCGCGATAGAAGCATGGTTCACCAGGGGGAAGGACGTGGGTGGTTTCCTTGAATGTGACCACGCTAGAATCAAGGAAGCATAAGGGATTCAGCGACAAAAGAGATTCTATGAAGATCTTCTTGCAGGGCACTTAATGGCATTGTGCACAATCATTCAAGAAGGTGGTTAAGCTTCATTAAGCACATCAATTGATAAAAATGATAATTTTTACTTGCTATTGTTATGGTGGATATTAAATTTCAAATGTTCCGAGGTTTCGGGACATTCAAATGATGAGTCCAGCCAACCAACCTGTTACTAACTTTGTGCGTGCTTCAGTGATGATTCACGGGCGGGCGGCCCCATGGCGCCCAGGGGTGTGTGGGAGAAAGGAATCTGATGCTGTGGCGGGCAGTCTCCGCGTTTTTGGAGCTGCCCCTCTACCCCCTGGTGGGGGTGGGACACCTGAGATGGTGATACCCGTGAGGTGATGTGGCTGGGCTGTCCGTTAAACAAATAACAACAGCCAGACCATGAAAAATACGACAACACTCCAAGCGCCCGCCTAAGACGAAGGCGGCAACCACGGCAACGGCAACGCTGCCAGCTCCACTCAAGCGGAGACTCCGAACTTCCTGCCGAAAATGCCCACGTTGCAGGACATCATGAATGCAATCGCTGCCCAGCAGCAGCCGCATTACGGGCAGGTACACTTCGACAGTGGTGCCCGCTACGCCGTGGGTGATCCGGTGCCGCTCCCGACCTCGGATGGGGCGAAGGTGAAGATGGACCTGACTCACCGCAAGACGAGCGACCGTTTGATGTACATCGAAAACCACATCACCCAGATGACGGGGAACCCGAACTACACCACGCCGCTGCCTACGGCGGTGGACTTCCTGGCGCGGTTCACGGCCTACCGGAACGCGGCACTGGCGGCGGACTCCATGGAGACGGTCTGGCGGGATGCCGTGGCGCTGCGTGACCAGGAATGGGCGCAGATGCTGGCGGCGATGAATGTGCGCGGTGCCTATGTACAAGGGGCCAGCAACGGAAACCGGCAGGTGATCCTGAGCAGCGGCCTGGGCGTGAAAAACCCACCGACACCCGCAGGTGAGCTGCCGCCGCCGCTGGGCCTGCGTGTGGACCTGAACGGCACGGTGGGCAAGATGATCCTGACCTGGAGCGCGGTGAGCGGCAACAATGGCTACCTTTTGCAGCAGGCCATCGTGGTGAACGGAGTGGTCGGCCCCTGGGAGCTGATCGAGGTGGGTGGTAAGCCGACTCTGACGCTCAATGGCATGACCGTGGGCGTGGAGTATGCCTTCCGCGTGGCGGCCATCGGCGGCAGCGGCGGCATGAGTGACTGGTCCACCGTGGTGATGCGCACGGCGGCGTAAGGAAAGACGCGGAGACTGGGAGGGTGGACGGGCTTCGTCCACCCCCCACGTCCTCGGAGGTCGTCTGGCCTGACGCGGCGACGGTAGCCTGGGCTTTCTCGCCGGTGCTTCACTGAATATCCCAACCCCACCGCGGGCAGGAGTGCCCGCGCTCCTCTCATCTGATTGTCTGAACAATCAACCTCCCCAGAACCGCCTGAAGGCGGAACTACGAACTAAGAACTCTGCTAAATAACCCGACTTTTGACTATGAAAACGCTTTCTTTAAATCCCCCTTCCTTCGCTCGGCGAGCTACGGAGGGCTCGCCCGTCTCTTTGTCCGCCTTCAATCCAGCGCTGCCGGAGGATGGCGCGCTGGTGGTGGCGGGGGTGCTGCGGGATCAGTTCAATGGTCTGGCGGGGATGATCGAGGCGGTGCCGACGATCTCCTCCGCTGTGGTGGATGCGGTGAACACTCTGCCCGCTGGTGATCCGGCGGAGGTGAGTGTGTCTGTCATCGGCGACGTGCTGCACCTGACCTTCGGCATCCCCATGGGCCAGAGCGGCCCGCCGGGAGAGGTGCAGTTGGCGACACTGAATGCAGAGATCGCGGGAACGAGCAGTAACTCGAACGCGGTCACCATGCTGAGCCAGGTGGCGGATGCGGAATACAGTCAGACGCAGATGCAGTCGCTCTTCACCAAGGTGGACGAGCTGCTCATGGCACTGCGGAGGGCGTAGAACGTAGAACGAGTTTTCAACTCGTACGCTGGTGCCCCGAGTTTCCAACTCGGGGGTGGGTGGGGCTGATGCATCCAATCGGTCGCTGAGGGTCAATCAGGGCCTTAGTGACAGGATTGACGGGATTGACATGATTGACAGGATTTTCAGACCTGTTAATCCTGACCCTCTGGTGAATCCTGTCGCAAAAAGCCCCTTTTCATTGGAGATGCCATCTCGCCCCACCAGCTGACGACTGGCAAAGTCGTGCGGTGCTCGAAGGCCACAGGGCTCAGTTCACGGTTGCCGCTTCCACCTGCGGTTCGTAGTCTGGCATCCCCACTTCATGCCAGCTCCCCGAAACAAACCCGACCTCATGGCAAAGCTGCGCGATGTGCCGCACACGCCCGGCGTCTATGTCATGCGAGATCGTCTGGGCAGTGTGATCTATGTGGGAAAGGCGCGGGATCTGCGGAAGCGGCTGAGCAACTACTTCACCCCGGCGCGCTCGAAGCTGGCAGACCGGAAGACACGCGCGCTCATCGCCAGCATCTGGGATTTCGATGTGCATCAGGTGCGCAATGAGCCGGAGTCGCTGCTGCTGGAGGGGAAGCTCATCAAGGAGTTTCGCCCGAAGTACAACATCAGCTTCAAGGACGACAAACGCTTCCTGCTCGTGCGTGTGCATCTCCAGGATGATTTCCCGCGCTTCACCCTCACCCGCATGAAGAAGGACGACGGGGCGCGCTACTTCGGGCCCTTTGCCCACAGCGGCGCCCTGCGCACGACGATCAACTGGCTGGCCAAAAAGTTCGGCCTCCGTGTCTGCCGCCCCATCCGCCCCGGTGAGCAGGACTACAAACACTGCTCCAATGACATCATCAAGAACTGCTGCGCGCCCTGCATCGGCCGAGTGACGGTGGCGGAATATCAGCAGAGGATGACGGAGGCCTGCGGCTTTCTGGAAGGCAAGGGCATGAAGGACCTGCTGGCGGTGCTGGAGGCAGAGATGCAGAAGGCGGCGGCCAAGCTGGACTTCGAGAAAGCCGCCGAGCTGCGTGACATGGTGGAGGATCTGCGCAAGACCATCACGCCGACGCGCACCTTTGAACGCGGATCACGAGCCCGAGTGATGTCCACCATCGATCCGATGGCGGATGTGAAGGAACTTCAGGAGGAGCTGGGCTTGGAAAAGCTGCCGCTCGTCATGGAGTGCTTCGACATCGCCAACATCGGCACCGCGCACTGTGTGGCGAGCATGGTGCGCTTCAAAAACGGGGTGCCGGACAACTCGAACTACCGCCGCTACCGCATCCGCGTGGTGAATGGTCAGAATGACTTCGTGAGCATGGCGGAAGTGATACGCCGCCGCTTCTCGCGCATTCTCAAAGAAGGCCGGGAGGCCATGGGTGGAGATGAGGCGGACGAAACGCAGGAGTCACCGCTCGATGCGATGGAGAGGATCGCGAAGGATGAAGCACGGATGACGAATGGCGAAGCCAGGAACAAGCCTTTTGTTCGTCTGCCGGATCTGATCATCGTGGATGGTGGCAAGGGGCAGCTCGGCATGGCGGTGGCTGAGCTTCAGAAGCTGGGGCTCGGCGGCCTGGCCGTGGTCGGTCTGGCGAAGCAGCACGAGGAGGTCTTCTTTCCAGGCGAAGCGGAGTCCGTGCGCATCCCGCATGACCTGGGTGCCTTAAAATTGCTCCAACGAATCCGCGATGAAGCTCACCGCTGGGCGAATGGCTACCATCAACTCCTGCTCGGCAGACGTGTGGAAGAGAGCCTGCTGGATGACTGCCCCGGCGTGAGCCAGAACCGCAAGGCAGCCCTGCTCAAAGTCTTCGGGTCTGTGGCGCGTCTGCGCAAAGCGAGCGCTGACGACATCGCCGCGAAAGTGCCCGGCATCAGCCGCACGCTGGCGGAGACGATCGTGGATTTCCTCGTGTCCCGCTCCTGAGTCAGAGGCTGCGCGATGTGGGATTCGCCACGTGGCCTGAGGGGCGCTGGCCAGTGCCGGGTTTGTCATCATCACCAATGTCAGCACGGGCGGCTTCGGCGAGCTTTTGCAGACGTTCGACGACTTCGGGATGCTCAGCCGAAGCTTCGTGGGCTTCGGCGAGATCATCGCGCACGTTGAAAAGCTGGAGCGGTGAGGGGGCTCGTTTGTTGACGAGGTTCGCACGTTTGGCAGCCAGTGGCAGGTAGAGCTTCCACGGGCCGCTGCGCACGGCCTGGAGTTGGTCGATGTGGTAATAAAAGAATCCTTTGTCATCCGTCGGCGACTTTGCCCCTGCTTCATCGAGCAGGAGAGGCTGGATGTTGTGCCCATCAATGGTCTGCTTTGGCAAGGCGGCACCGGTGAGCGCGGCGAAGGTGGGCAGGATGTCGAGCATGGAACACAGCTCACGGCATTCACGACCTGCGGGCACTTTGCCAGGCCACCGGGCGATCATGGGCATGCGCATGGCTCCTTCGCTGGTGTTGTAGCCCCAGCCTTGGTAGGGCGCGTTGCTTCCTTGGGGAGGTTTGCGGTTCGGGGCGCCATTGTCGGAGGTCCAGATGACGAGTGTCTTCTCATCGAGTTTCAGTCGTTTGAGCGCGGCGAGGATCTCGCCCATGGACCAGTCGAGCTCCTCCACACTGTCGCCCCAGTGGCCGTTGGCGGATTTATCTTTGAAGGCGGGGCTGGCATACGGATCACTCGTGCTGCCGGGCATGGCGTGCGGGAGGTAGAGGAAAAAGGGACGCGCTTGGTGGGTCTCGATGTAGCGGATGGCTTCCTCGGTGTAGCGCTTCGTGAGGTAGTCGCGATCCACGGGTGCCTCGATGACCTTCTCATCACGCATGAGAGGCAGCTCGGGCCAGAGGTCGGGCTTCTTGTCACGCGTCATGTCATCGCTGTAAGGGATGCCGAAGAAGCGGTCGAAGCCCTGTCGCGTGGGCAGAAACTCCGGCTGATCACCGAGGTGCCATTTGCCGATGATCATCGTGGCGTATCCAGCAGACTTCACGACTTCAGCGAGCGTGGTCTCACTGGGGTTCAGACCTTTCGCTGCGATGGGCTGGAGCACGGCTCCCCCCGTGGCGCTGATGTGCATGTTGATGCGGCGTGGATAGCACCCGCTCATCAGCGCCGCACGGCTGGGTGTGCAGACACCACTGGCGGAGTAGTAGCTGGTGAAGCGCGTGCCCTCCGCCGCCATGCGGTCCAGATTCGGCGTGCGATGTTTCGTCTGCGCATTGAAGCACTGTACATCGCCATTCCCGAGATTGTCACAAAGGACGAAAATCAGGTTGGGTTTGTCAGCCGAGAACGCAGGAAGAGTGAGGGCCAGCAGTGTCAGAATGAATCGCATCTGTGGTAAACGACATCGTCGGCCGCTTTATCACAGGCCTACCTCACGACGGGCTTCTTGGTGCGCGCAGACTTTGCGGATAAAATCACTTCGTGACCAAATCTGTCACTGGTCAGGCAAGGCTCTTCAGGCGGAGCCTGCGCCACAGACTCCCCTTCCCTCAGGAGCGCAGCCACCCCATTCATCCCCTTGGCGACGGGGACTGGAATGGGGATTTTGCGTGCTTTCATCTGCGGTAGAGGAAGGGACTGCGAACGGTGGTGCTGTGTGAACTATGCGTCGTCGGCACCATGACATTTGTTTTAATCCGACTGTAGGGTTGATTGCTGCGGTGAGACGTTGTGGGCCGGCTGCCATAATGCTGATGGGTGCCTCCGTAATAGTACTGACCGTTGTAGTAGTAGCGGTCATTGTAGGAACGGCCTTGATCGAAGAAGGACCCGTTCTCATAGCGCCCGCCTGAATAGTAGCGGCCTCCATACAAGTAGGCGCTTCCGACATAACCAGAAGGAAGCGTGTTGTATTGGCGATAGCCGACACTGGCTGAGCTGTAGCCGGGACCGTAGGAGAGATCTCCGGGAACGACACAGGAGGTCATGGCGGTGGCAGCGAAGAGAGAGAGGAAGAATGCGGAGGTGAGTTTCATGGGTGTGGGACGATTGGTGAAAAAGAGCTGGGATTAAATCCGCCCGGTGAGGAGCAGGACGACGAGGATGATGACAATCAGTGTGGCACCGCCACCGAGGTAATGATTGCCGGAGCGGAAGCCGTAGCCGCCACCGCCGAGAAGGAGAAGGATGAGGAGAAGAACGAGGATAGACATAATGTTAGCGGAACAGGGTGAGACTACGCGCGGACGCTGCATCCACGCCATGGGGTGAGTACCCCGTTTGAAAAGGCTACTTCGACAAAATGATGGGGGGCGCGTTCTTGAAGTGCTCGCGCACATGCGCTGCGACCTGGCGGTCTGTCATTTTGTCCGCCGGCTCGACATGAACGGTACATGTCTTCGCAAGGGATTCTTCGAGATGCTTGTGCAGGTGACCTTTGGCCTCGCCGGGGCCGAAGATCAGCAGTGACTGCGCACCACGGACGACGGAGAGAATCTCTTCATAATAGTGATCCAGCTCACCCGTGAACTTCCGCTGGCTGACATCGTCCGCTTCCACCTGCTGAGTCTCATACGGGGCCAGCGAACGCTTGCCGTCGATGCGTCCTGGCTGCCGGTCCGCGTGGGAAAGAATGACCTGGATATCCGCATTATCGCCAGAGCCGAGCACGATGACTGCTCTCCTTTGGTCGATCCATAATCCGATGTTCGTTTTCATGTTTGGGTGTGTGTTTGAAGTCAGTGTTGGGTTGTCGGTCGCTTTTTCGTGAAGTGCCTCATGATTGCTGTGAGAGCGTGCCAGATCGGTGAGGGCTTGATTCGTGGCCTTGTCTTGATCGAGTATCTTTTGAAGCGACTGCGCCACATCATCATACCCAAGCACGGCAGCCCAGTCCCGCAGGCAGCCGTACGAGGCGATCTCGTAATGCTCGATCTTCTGCACCGAGCCGATCAATGCGGCATTGATGACAGGAAAATCTTTGAACTGAGAGATGACTTCATGGCTCTCGTACAAAAGTGCGATCGTGGCCTCACTGGTCTTCCGGTTGGCTCTTACTTCGAGAGAGGCAAAGATCGATTCGAGAGTTGTGACGTGGCTTTGTTTCTCTTGAAGATGCGCAGTGATGGCTTCTTGCAGCTTTCCACAGGTCGCCACTTTCGCCATTTGCTGCATGGCTGTTACCAGCCTGATCTCAGCGTCGTAGATGACGGCGAGACGATCCAAAAACAGCTTCTTGAGCGTCGTCGAGGAGGTGGCAGCCTGAGCGGAGCGCCCTCCATCCGCAGACTGCTTTGTGCTGAGTTTCGCTTCGGTCTTGTCACGGATTTTTTGATTCATGGCCAGGTTCTCCTTACCGATCGTCTTTTGTGCTTGGTCCTGGAGTACTTCCAATTCCTTGGTTTTGGCCGGGAGTTGCTCGAATGTTTCCAAGTCTTGGTCCAGCCTTGGCTGTGTTTTAGGCGTAGCAGTCATGTGCTTGTGATCTTTGTGCTGGAGATGATGGCTAGCTTTGATCTGCCGTTGCCTCCTGGTCAGCAGCGGCTTCACGCTGCTCCATGTCGGCTTCTTCAGTGCCGACGTTCACCATCTCCTCAGCAGGAGTCTCATCGCTCAATGCAAGGTTTTGCTGATCCAGCTTTTCAGGCGGCTCATCCCAAACAGTGACCTCGGTGGTTTCGGGTGCGAGTTTTGTGTCTCCAATGATTTCAGGTGTGGGAGGGGTCTGGTTCATAAGCTCGATGTGGTTTCATGGTTCAGGGACGTGTGAAGATGCCTCCGTTGCCACGCCGACTGTATGGGGTGTTACCCGACCACTCAGTCCAGCACCAACGTGACAGATGCTTCACCACGCATGATCTTGGAGTAAGGGCAGGTTTTATGAGCTTGCTCCATGATGCGCTGAGCCAGATCACGCTCGATCCCCGGCAACTCGGCATGGAGTTCCACCGCGATGTTATAGCCGCCCTCGTCATCTTCCATGAGGCTCACCATGGCAGAGACCGTGGTGTCCTTGACCTCGGAGCCAAGAGTCTTGGCCGCATTAACCAATGCGCCGTTATAACAGGCCGCGTAGGCACCCGCGAACATCAACTCTGGATTCAGCCCGTGTGATTCGACGCCTTTCTCAAGTGGGTTGCCCAAGGTAATATCCAGCAGCCCCTCCGGTGACTTTAAAGTGCCTGATCGCCCAGCCTTCGAAACGACCTCAGCCGTGAAAAGTGTTTTCATAAGATGTCGATGCTAAGCGGCTCACCCCAGGGAATGCGATGGGGTGAAGCCCTACTCATGCCGCAGCGCATCAATCGGATTCAGCTTGGCGGCCCGGCGTGCTGGCGTGTTGCCAAACAGCACGCCAGCACGCCGCCTGGGTGCCTAGACTGTGTCAATCATTCGTCACGATCACCTTCAGGGCGCGCTCCCTGGCGGCGTTGCCAAAGGTGTCGTAGGCACTCATGATCTCACTCAACGGGAAACGGTGCGTGATGAGTTGCTTGGGCTGCAGCTTGCCAGAGACCACTGTTTTCATCAGCAGCGGTGTGGTCACGGCATCCACGAGCCGGGTGGTGATGGTGATGTTTCGCGACCACAGGGTCTCCAGGTGGAGCGGCACGCTTTTCCCATGCACGCCCACATTGGCGATGTGACCGCCTGCGCCAATGATGGCCTGGCACATCTCGAAAGTCTCCGCGATGCCGACTGCCTCGATGGCGACGTCCACACCTTTTCCCAAGGTCATCGCCATTGCTTTTGATACGGCATCTTCACGGTCGATGTTGATCAGCTTCGTGGCTCCTAGTTTTTTGGCGACGTCGAGCCGATGATCATCACGATCGACCATGATGATGTCTCCCGGAGCATAGAACTTCGCAGTGAGCAGTGCGGCCAGTCCGATAGGCCCCGCGCCGATAATAGCCACTATGTCGCCAGGCTTCACGCAGCCATTGAGCACACCGCATTCATAGCCGGTGGGCAGGATGTCGCTGAGCATGACCATGGCCTCTTCATCTGCATCAGCAGGGAGGTGATGCAGACTCGTATCTGCCCAGGGAATGCGGACACACTCAGCCTGGGTGCCATCAATGGTATTCCCGAGAATCCAACCACCAGCCTCACAGTGAGAACACATGCCACGTCTGCAATACTCGCACTTCCCGCACGCGGTGATGCAGGAGATGAGGACGCGATCACCCACGCGGAAGCGTGAGTTGCATGAGCCGACCTCTTCGATCACGCCAATGCCTTCATGCCCCAGGATGCGTCCCTCCGTCACCGTCGGCACATCACCTTTCAGGATGTGTAAATCCGTGCCGCAAAGAGTCGTTTTGGTGATTCGGACGAGTGCATCAGTCTCCTCTTTCAAGACGGGCTTCGATACATCATCCAGGGTCTTCTTTCCAGGGCCGTGATAAAGGAGGGCTTTCATGCCACCAGCGTTAGACGCTGCGGACAAGCGCCCGCCATGGGGTGCATACCCCAAATGAACTACTGCCGGATCACAGAATCGTCACCTGCACACTGCTCTCGATGATGCCGGTGGCGATGGCATGTCGTGTCAGTCCGGCTGTGTCGTAGATGTTCAGCTTGTCCATGAGGCTCTGGCGGTGCTTTTCGACAGTCTTGATGCTGATGTGGAGATGCTCAGCAGTCTCTTTATTGGCCTTCCCCTCGGCGATGAGCTGGAGCACTTCCATCTCGCGTGAGCTCAAGGGAGGTGGAACCTTGTCCGTGGGCAGTTCTCCACGGGCCTGGGACTTCTGCTTTTGATGGTTGCGACGCTTGGAGATGATCGGGCTGAAACAAGTTTTTCCCTGATGAACAAGGCGGATCGCTTCTGGCAGCACATGCGAGGCGGTCTGCTTGATGAGATAACCCGAGGCACCAATGGCCATGACCAGAGCGACGTAGGCGTCATCGCTGTGGGCGGAAAGAATCAGTATCTTGGTATCGGGATGGGTGTGGAGGATCTGACGAGTGGCCTCCATGCCGTTGAGCAATGGCATGGCGATGTCCATGACCACGACCTGGGGTTGCAGCTTACCGACTAGCTCGACGGCCTGGCGGCCATTCTCCGCCTCGCCGACAACCTCGATGTCATCCTCCAGTTTGAGCAAGGCCCGCAGCCCCTCGCGGACGATCATGTGGTCTTCAGCCAGCAGCACGGTGATAGGATTCATTGGGGTTCGACGAGTTTGGGTTTACTAAATTGAATCATTCATCTGTTTGTCATGGGCTGCATGGATCATGACATGACAGCACATAGCAGCGGTTCATGGGCATTTGAGTGAAGCTTCTTCGGCAGTCTTCTGGGGTATGCCACCTGCTCCTGCGCAACGGTCCACTGGGATTTCCACGCGGATCGTGGTGCCATGGCCAGGCGCAGATTCGACGCAAAAAGTGCCGCCAACCATCTCGATGCGCTCCCTCATGCCGAGCAGCCCGAGCCGGTTGTTCCTGGCCCTGGCCTGCGAGGTGCCGTCCACTTCGAAGCCCTGGCCGTTGTCTTTAATCTCCATGCTGATGAGACCATCCACTTCCTGGATGACCACATCGGCTCGACTGCCTTTCGCATGACGTGCCACATTGGTCAGCGCCTCCTGGGCGATGCGGTAGAGGACGGTGCGCATGTCACTGTCTGCCTGCTCGATGCCGGAAAACACGGTGAGCGTGACGCGGATGCCGGTGTCCTCCATGTAGCCTTTCAAAAAGGACTTCAGTGCGGGGATCAAGCCCAAATCATCCAACACGGAGGGGCGCAGTTCACGCGCGAAACGGTGTACGATGTCCACTGACTTCTCGACCAGCAGTTGAGTGCTGGTGATCTTCTTTTGCAGATCCTTCATGCTGGCTGTGGACTCGTCTTTTAGAGACGCCAGCCGCACATTGATACCCGTGAGAGTCTGGGCGATGACGTCATGCAGCTCACGGCTGATCTTCCTGCGCTCCTCCTCCTGTGCGGACAAAAGCTGTCGTGACAGATCCCGCAGCTCCTCCTGCATCTGACGTGATTTCTCCAGCAGCCGACTGGAAGTCTGCTGGCTGGTGCGCAGCGAATCCTCCACAGCTTTTCGCTGCACGATCTCCTGCTTCAGCTCCTTCACAGACTCTGCCAGTTCCAACGTGCGCTGGCTCAGCGCCTTGATCATTTGATTCAGATGCGTGTTCGCCTCCCGCGCCCCTCGATGCGTCTCCTCAATGGGCGTGAGCGCCTCGGCGAAAAAGATGCCCGCCCGGCCCATGAGACCGTCGTTTGTGCTCGAAGAGTATCCAGGCAGCACGACGGCCACCAAGGCGATCTCATGTATCCGGGCCAGATCCAGGGTTTCCAATCCCAGAGCGATGGCCTGACGCCCCAATTGACGCGCGGGCTCCAAGTCAGCCTGACCTCCCTCCTTGAGATAGGTCTGCAAGCCGACGAGGTAACGCCGCGACATATCGCTGAGATTAGGATTCATTGGGTCCGCCGAACTCATGGGCAAATCGATTGATGGTTTTCACGGAGGATACTACCAACCGCTGCGTGGTGGCGATTTCTTTGGCCAGGCCCACGTGCTTGGCTGTGGCCTCTTTCTTCAAAGACAGCAGTTTTACATGAATGCCAAGCAGAGTCTGGGCGATCTCATCGTGCAGTTGGAGACTCATTTTCTTCCGCTCCTCCTCATTCGCGGCAAGTATCCTGCGCGTCATGCCCTTGAGGTTCTTCTCCAGCAGCAGAGACTCCTTCAACAACTGGCTGAATGCCCGCTCGCTAGTTTTCAGAGCCGCCTCGGCCGCCTTGCGGGCGCTGATCCCGCGCCGCAGTTCGCGATTCGAGTCCGCCAGCGCCAGCGTTCGCTCTCCCAGCGAAGTATTCAGCCGCTTCAAATCTGCACTAGCCTGCCGCGCGATGCGATGTGTCTCTTCGATCGGCACAATCCCTTCCGTAAAAAAGGCGACTGCGCGTGCTGTCATCTCTTCCTGCACCGTGGGAGACCAGTCCGGAGAAACCAAAATCGCCAGCGCCCACTCGTGAATCTTGGCTAGATCCAGTGTTTCCAATCCGAGTGCTAAGGTCATGATCCCAAGCTCGTGCGCCGTCGGCATAGCTGCCTGCGGGTCGTTCCCCAAATGGGTGCGCAGAGCGATCAGATATTGATCCGACAGCAGGCTTAACTTGGTTTTGTTCATGTGTTTTGACCCAGCCACCTCCTCAGCGATGCCTGCCTTGGCTGGTGGATTATCCATGCCCATCCTCCCTCAGCTTCGACGGGCTATCCATGGGGTGAAACCCTACCCGACGATTCTTGGAACCGGTGATAGCGCGAGTGTACATGACCGCCCGGCATCATCTCTTCAGCTTTGCCAGAGTCTCCACCTGCTCCAGCGCCACTTGCAGCGTCTCCAGAAATTCGTTCACCTTGATCGGCTTCGTGAGATAGCGGAAGAAGCCAGCCTGCAGTCCCTGTTCGATGTCACGCGGGATGGCATTCGCGCTGAGCGCGACGATGGGTATGTGAGCTGTGGCTGGGTCCATGCGAATGATTTTCATCGCCTCGATACCACTGATGCCCGGTAGATTGATGTCCATCAGAATGACATCTGGCAAGTAACCACGGGCGAGCGCGATGCCGTCCTTTCCATTCCCCGCCGTGAGCAGTCGCATGTCTTTGCGACGTGAGATGAGTTGCTCGATCAGTTTTACGTTCGCGGTATTATCTTCGACATATAGCAGCAGGCGTGGTCGCGTCCCGGCTGGCATGGCTGACTCCACTGCGGCGTTCGGGACCGCTTTGCAAAACTCGGCGTGGGGATCCGCATCGGTGATCAGCTCGATCCAAAACACGCTCCCCTTCCCCACTTGGCTGTCCACTCCGATCTGGCCCTGCATGAGCTCCATCAGCCGCTTGCTGACGACAAGCCCGATACCCGTTCCCTCCTCACCACTGGCTTCCTGGCCTAGTCGATTGAAGGATTGAAACAACTGCGCCAGCTTTTCCGCAGACAGGCCCGCACCAGTGTCGCAGACACTGATGCGAATGCGTCCTGATTGGCTTAAAGCGCAGCCAACTGTCACGGTTCCACGCGCTCGATTGTATTTGATCGAGTTGGAAAGGAGATTGATGAGCACCTGCTTCAGGCGCGTGCGATCCGCCTTGATGAAACAAGGCTTTTCAAACTGCGGAAACGTCATCGTGATACCGCGCTTCTGAGCCAGCGGCTCGATCATGGACTGGCACTCAATCATGACCTCCATCAGGGAAACAGGCTCCAGTGAGAGTGAGAGGCGCCCTGATTCGATGACAGCAAGATCGAGGATGTCATTGATCAACTCCAGCAGATACCAGCCAGCATGGAGTATCTGGTCGATGTTCGCTTTCTGCGTGGGACTGGGCAACGGCGTGTCCGACTCCATGAGCTGGGCAAAACCGAGGATGGCATTGAGCGGCGAGCGCAACTCATGACTCATGCTCGAAAGGAAGTCCGACTTCGCGAGGTTGGCTTTCTCGGCAATGGCAGTGGCCTTTTGCAGCTCCACCGTATGCTCCTGGAGCTGCTTGGCTTGTTCCTCCTCCACCCGCTTGCGCGCGGTATTGTCCGTGCCGATCAGCAGATAGCCTAGAATGCCCCCCTGATCATCACGCAGGGCAGTAACAGAAACCACAGCCGGAAATCGGCTGCCATCTCGCCGGATGTAAGTCAGCTCATAAATGTCTTCGATGCCACGCGAGGCTTTAAACACAAGCGCCTCAAACCCAGGCGTGATCGGCGTACCAAGCTCCAAGCTCAAAGCCGCCGCACGTGCAATGACTTCCTGCGGATCAGAGATGTCCGCTGGCGTGATCTTATTAAGCACCTCTGCTGCCGAGTAGCCAAGCATCCGCTCCGCACCGACATTGAAGATCTGGATCACCCCCTTCTCATCCGTAGCGATGCTGGAAAAGTTTGCACTATTGAGGATGGCGTCCTGTAATGCACCTGTCTTTAGCAGCACTTCGTTGCGTAATACTTCAGTGATGGTCACATTCACGCGTTGTAGAGGGAAGCCTTCACTCCTGGTTGAGGCTGGCGATATGAGGCGTGGTTGACTCTGGCTGACGTGACCACAACCTTTTGTGGTTGAATGCAAGGCATGACGGCAGGCCAGATCAGAGTATTTCGTCTGACCGAAGTTCGGGCTCCCAAGCTTGCTAAAAGTCGGTAGGACATATTTTCGTAGGCTTCACAAGAGTCATGCTTTGCGGGTGGTTTGATCAGGGCAAAGTCCATGTATCTCATCATGAAGTCGATGGGGTGAAACCCCACCTTTGTCGGCTTTAGCCAGACCCCATCAAGGCTGCAATAAATGGTGTATGCGAGCATCATTGGGATGGGAGTAGGGTTACACCCCATGGCTTCACGCTTCGCTGCTGAATACTGTGCAGCCTATGACAACACTCGAAATCAAAGGCGACTGGAACATTATCAAAGGTAGCCTCAAACAGAAGTGGGCGAGGCTTACCGAAGACGATCTCCAGTTCATCGAAGGCCAGCAGGATGAGCTTCTAGGTCGCATCCAACGACGCACTGGTGAAAGCCGGGAAGCCGTTGAGACCGCCATCAAAGAGTATCGAGACGCCCTGAGCGCTGAAACCACCTTGAACAACTAAACTTCTGCACAATCCCCCAACACCCAAACTAACACCCCCATGAAATCAACATATCAACGTATCGCCCTCCTCCTCCTTGCCACCGTCATCACCGCTCTTGCAGGCACAAGTTGCCGAACCGTACGTGGTCTGGGCCAGGATGTGCAGCACGCCGGCAGCCATATTGAAGGTGCCGCGCGTCACTAAAAACATTGAGGCGTTGTTGTTTGGCCGAAATGGCCGGCAACAAATCACTGAAGACACGATGGTCGAAATACCGGGCGCGATGAACGTGGCCCGGCGCATGTCAATCGCTGTCGCCGCCTCCAACTATCACCGTGAACTCGGCCAGTCGTGGCGGAAACGCTGCGGCTGGCTGGGTTCTCAAACTCAACTCCGAAAGGGCCCCATCTTATGCTCATGAACATCGCCATCATCCTCATCGTACTGTGGATCCTCGGACTGGTGACCAGTTCCACCATGGGCGGCCTCATTCACGCTTTGCTCGTGATCGCCGTCATCATCATGCTCGTCCGCTTCATCCAGGGACGCCGCGTCCTCTGACCGTCTGATCCGCCCATGTCGGCGGCCTGACGCACTTTGATTCATTATGAAAACACTTCTCTCCTTCATGACCGCCGCGCTTTTATTCGGCATGGTCTCACCCTCTGCCCAAGCCCGCGATGCGGTCTCGGTGGACTTCTTTTACGACAATCTCGAACCTCACGGCGACTGGCGCGAGGTCGGCGGCTATGGCTACTGCTGGCAGCCACGCGATGTCGGTCCTGACTGGCGCCCCTACAGTGATGGACGCTGGGTTTACACCGACGCTGGCTGGACCTGGGACTCGAACGAGCCTTATGGTTGGGCCGTCTATCACTATGGCCGCTGGGTCGATGTGGGCCGCGTGGGCTGGGTCTGGGTGCCGGGCACGGAATGGGGACCAGGCTGGGTCTCATGGCGTCACAGCCCGCAGCACACCGGCTGGGCTCCTTTGCCACCTGAGGCACGTCTGCTTCTCGCCATCGGTCTGAGCAGTTGGGTGGATGACTATTATGACATCGGGCCAAGCCACTATCGCTTTGTCGAGAATCGCAACTTTGGCGCTCGCCGCCTGAACTCGGTCTTCATTGATCAGAGCAGGAATGTCTCGATCATCAACCAGACGACGAACATCACCAACATCACCTACGTGAACAATGTCGTTTATAATGGCGGCCCAGTTTACGACCAGCAACTGCGTCAGAGCCGTGAGCCGATCCAACGCTATCGACTGGACCGTCGTCAGGACTTCGATGGCAATTCGCGTCGGCAATCCCCCGAGAATCTTCGGTCACGGTTTGAAGGTGATTCCATGAGCGTGCTCGCCCTGCCATTCACTGGCAGAGCCGCTACTGCCCCGCGCCAGCTCGCCGAGCGCGTCGAGCGTGCGGAGGTCAATCACGGCTGGAGAAACGCCGGAACCCCTGACGAAATCGCGACCATGCGTGAGCGCATGAAGAGCAAAGAGAAGGCACCCGACCGGCTGCCACCACCGACCACCTTTGTCAAAGTCACCGATGAAGCCGCCGTGCGTGAAGAGCGCCGCCCTGATGAGCGGCCCACGATGCCAGGCGAGCGCCCTTCGAAGTCCAAAGGGAATAGTAATGACAAGCCAGGCCGTCCAGATATGCCGCCTTCAGCCACAGAGAAACCGACCCTTCCAGGTGATCGTCCACCGACACCTGCCGATGCCTCGAAAGGTAAAGGCGCGGATAAGAAAGGCCGTCCAAACATGCCGCCCTCAGCCACAGAGCCGACACGTCCAGGCGCACGTCCACCGATACCTACCGATGCCCCTAAAGACAAAGGAACAGACAAACCAATGCGGCCAGACATGCCGCCCGGATTTCCAGAGCGCTTGATCCGCCCAGGAGAGCGTCCACCTGCCGATGTCCCTAAAGGCAAAGGCGCTGACAGGCCAAGTCGTCCTGACATGCCTCCCACAGTCACAGAAAAACCGATGCGCCCGGGTGATCGCCCACCGACACCTGCAAATGCGCCCAAAGGTGACAAGCCAGACCGCCCAGCCATGCCGCTCACCACGACGGAGAAGCCGAATCGTGGTGGTAGGAATAAAGTGGAAACGCCGCAGTTGCCGCGCACCGAAAATCGTCCGCCAGCGGCAGCGGTGCCAAAAGCCCGAGAGCGCCTGCCTCAGATCATGCCGCCGAAACGGCGGCCTGCTCCCGATAGGCCGAAGGTGGAGATGCCCAAATTGCACCAGGGAAGCCAGTGCCCAGCCCCAAGCCACCGCAAGCAGCACCGTCACGACCTAGCAAAGAGCGTGGCAACTTGAAGCCAGACGACCGCAAAAAGAAGAAGGACGACTAACCTCAGCATCCAAATGATGAACCTACATTCATATCCGCAGGCTATCGGCTTCGGCTTTCTCGCACTCCTCTCCCCCGTGCTGACTCACGGTGCGGGGAAAGACACTTCCGGCGGCACTATCAGCGTCTATCTGGAGAACGACCTCTTTGCTGGCACCGACCGCTATTATACGAGCGGTTCCCAACTCGCCTGGAGTTCACCTAACTTGGAGAAGTTCAGCGACACGCCCTACGCCAGTCCGTTCCTTCCCTTGTTTGACCTGCTACCCTACATCAATGAGGCCGAGTATCAAAAGAACCTCGTCCTCTCGCTCGGGCAGAATATTTACACGCCCGACAACACCGAAACGTATGGCCTTCTCGAAGATGACCGCCCCTACGCGGGCTGGCTCTACATGGGCCTCGGCGTCGTGTGGAAAGATGCCACTGTGAGGAACTCGCTCGTCCTCAATCTCGGTGTCGTCGGCTCCTGGTCCTATGCCCAGGAGGCGCAGCGGCTCGTCCATGATGCGCGTGGCCTCGACCACCCGAATGGCTGGGACAATCAACTGCACAACGAACTCGGCGTGAACCTCGCCTACGAGCGCATCTGGCGCATGCCAAAGATCGCAAAACGCAGTGGGCTGGACTGGGAGTTCCTGCCTCACGCAGGTGCCGTTGTTGGCAATGTCAGCACCTATGCCAATCTCGGTGCCGAACTTCGTTTCGGCCTGAATTTACCAGATGATTTCGGCACCGGCGTTATCGGCCCCGCAGCCACCACTTCGACTCCTGTCGATGGCATGATGGGTGCAGATCGTGCTTGGTTTGATCTTGGGATGTATGCTTTTGCCCGAGTCGATGGCCGCGCCGTGGCGCGCAATATCTTCCTGGATGGCAACACCTTTGGCAGCGGCCCTTCCGTGGGTCACAACCCCTTCGTCGCTGATCTCAGTGTCGGCGTGGCCATGAACATCAAGAACACCAAGATCGCTTACGCCTTTGTCTATCGCTCGAAGGAGTTCGACAGCCAGCAGGAGGCGCAAATCTTCGGCACCGTCTCTATCAACTGGACCTTCTAAAAATCTCCCTATGAAACCACGCACCCTCATTGCAGCCGCACTCATCGTTGTCGGCATCCTCGCCTTTGTTTATCAAGGCATCACCTACACCACCACGGAGGACGCCATCGACATCGGACCTCTCAAAGTGACGACCCAGGAGACCCACACCATCCCCCTGCCGCCCATCGTCGGCGGCATCGCTCTCGTTGGCGGCATCATCATGCTGGCAGCAGGCGGAAAGTATGTCTGAGTTCAGTCCACACACCCAATCCACTCCATGAAAATCATCAGCTTCCAAGGCAACATCAGCCGCTTCCTCCTAGCCGTCTATCTCCTCGTCGTTGGCATTATTGGTGCCTTTGACATTAGCCTCGGCTCACTCGGAATCCTCGTCCCCATCCTGGCCATCGTCACTGGCATCTTCATGCTGATGGGCAAGTAGGGCGTATCAGGAGGCGACCTCTTCAACGACGAGCTTCTCGGCATTCACTCCGAGAGCGAAGAGCCCAGCGATCACGAAGGCGATGGCACAGAGCCAGACGCCTTCGTGATAGTCATGATTGCTGTCGTAGGCCCTCAGCACGGCGGTGAAAAGCAGCGGCATGAGGCCGGCTCCGATGTTACCCCACATGTTACCCCAGCCAAAGAGCTGGGCCTGATGCTTGCCGCTGATGTCCTGCATCGTAGTCCACATGGCTGGCAGGCCGATGTCAGCAAAGAAGGCCACGAGACCAAACGCAATGGCCATGCCCCAGGGAGAGTCAGTCCAAAGCGCGATGGGATAACAGGCAGCAGCGGCGAATTTAGTGATCGACATCGGCAACATGCGCCCGAGGCGTTTGCCATGACGACGAGTGATCGCATCCGTCAATGCACCGCCAAGTGGCAGAGCGAGAATGCCGATGGAAAGCGCGGCGGTGGTAATCCAGCCGGCCATCTGATCATTGAGATGCATCGCCTTTTTGAGGTAGTCGGACAACGACAGCACAAGGAAGGCCCAGCCGATATTGGTGAAGAACTGCACACCATTGGCCATCCACAGATTGCTGCTGCGCCAAGCAGCTCGAAGAGGGAAGCGTTTGGGCGGATCTTTCGAAGGTTGGAAGTCGCCACGACCATGAGCCAGCAAGGCGATCTCGCCTTCATTGCAGCCAGGATGCTGACGCGGATGTTCGCGGAAAACTCGCCAGAAGGCGAGGGCCACAAAGATGCCCGTAGTTCCGTAAAGCCAGCCAGCCCAACGCCAGTCTCCGGCTTCAAGGATCACATACGCGGTCAATCCAGGGGCCACTGCACCGCCGACACGTCCACCCCAGGAGATGACACTGCTGGCAAATCCCCTGCCCTCGATGTGCGCCCAGCGAGTGAGCAGACTGCTGCTGGCCGGGTAGTAGCCAGCTTCGGCGAGTCCGCAGAGCAGACGTGCGATGAAGAGTGTGGCAAAGCCGGTGGCAAAGCTGGTGGCTGCGGTGAAGAGCGACCACGCAGCGATGTAGAGGGTGATGAGCACGCGCGCACCGAAGCGATCACTCAGCCAGCCTGCGGGCACCTGGAAGAGCGCATAGGCCCAGAAGAAGGCCAGCTTAACCCAGTCAGATTCACCGGTGCCGAGCTGGATGTTCTTTTGAAACGAGTCCGAGCCGATGATGTTCGCCAGACAGATGCGGTCCAGATACATCAAAAAAGCCACCATGGTCGCGGTGGCGAGGATCTTGTGACGGACCTTGGTCGGTGATTCAGCGAGCATGATGGCGGATTAAAACGCCACTGGAGGAGAGATTCTCCCGCTCAATAAAGCAGCATGTGGATCTCTCGATCCGTGAGCTGGGAGGTGTCCTGCACGGCGAGGAGGTCACCCATGGTTTCGAGATTCTTCCATTCGGTCTCAAATTCAGGAACGAGGAAGTCGGCTTCGCTTAGGACAGCGTCTTGCGTCGCGGCAGGCTGAGCAGCCATCTGAACATCGGCTTGAGGCGCGAGTGTGAGGGAAATACCAGCGAGAGCGATGACGGCGGCGGCAGCCCAGGCGAGCGGAGCATGACCTAGTTCGCTCTCCTGCCACCAAGCCTTCAACGAAGCAAGCCAACCATGCTCCTGCGGGGTTTGACGAGCAGCGCGAACGACGTTTTGGACGAAATTGGGGCGCGGCTCGACCGGCTTGGTTTTGCCAAGCAGGTTCCAGAGCGGGTCGTTGGGCGTGAGCGGTTCCATGACGAGGACTTATAACCAGCCGGGGCGGTGAAAGTTTCGCCCGCTGGTGAAAAACTCAACCGGGAGGCCAGGCGAGGTCACGTCCGGCGAGGAGATGAACGTGCAAATGCGGCACGGTTTCCCCGGCATCTTTGCCGTGATTGATAACGAGCCGGAAGCCTTTGCTGCGATCTTTAATGCCGAGTTTGTCGGCGATCTTGCCTGCGGCGAGTAGGAGCGCGCCGAGCGTGGCTTGATCGTCCGCCGTGGCTTCGCCGACACGCGAGATGACCTCTTTCGGCACGATCAGGACATGGATGGGTGCCTGCGGATTGATGTCGTTGAAGGCGGCCACCAGTTCGTCTTCATAGACGAGGGGCGCAGGGATCTCGCGGTCGATGATTTTCTGGAAGATAGTTTTCTCAGACATGGCGGGTTACGGGAAAAGCTCTTCCTGCTCGTCGGTGATGGCGCGGCGGCGGTCGAGTGATTTGATCTCGTCGATGAACTCGCCGACGTCCTCGAACTGGCGGTAAACCGAGGCGTAGCGGACGTAGGCGACGTGGTCGATGGCCTCCAGCTTGCGCATGACTTTCGCGCCGATGACGGTGGAAGGGATCTCGCGATAGCCTTCTTCTTCGAGTTCGTTGGCGATGTCGTCAGCGCACTGTTCGAGCTGCTCCATCTTCACAGGGCGCTTTTCACAGGCTTTGCGCAGACCGGACATGAGCTTCTCGCGGTCGAAATTCTGGCGGGCACCGTTGCGCTTCACGACGCGGAGTTCCTCGCGCTCGACAATCTCGTAGGTGGTGAAGCGGAAGTTGCACCTCATGCATTCACGGCGGCGACGGATGGCATGGCCTTCCCGCGCCTCGCGTGAGTCGATCACTTTATCCTGGGAACTTCCGCACTTAGGGCAGCGCATGGTTGGTGTGGGGGGGTGGGAAAGGTGGCACCAGCCGCCGCGATGGCAAGAGCGGTGTGCTTTTCAGCCTACGTTCTGCGCTTTGGCGCGGCAGCCCGCGCAGATCTCATCGCCCTCGGCATTCACGCGAAACTCGAGCTTGGGGTCATCGACCTCGGTTTTCTTGCAAACGGTGCATTGATGAAAAAAGGCCGCGCCGGAGTTCGAGGCTGATTCGAAGGCAGCACGCTTCAGCCCGACCTTCGCCATGTGCTGGCGCTCCTTGATGAAGCCGGGGCCGAAGGTGATCAGGAAGTTCAAGTGAGCGAAAAGCACCGGCCAAAAAGCGGAGGGAGTGCCCATGACGAGCAACACCGTGAGTGCCACGTCGAGCCAGGCGATCCATTTGATCTTCACCGGGATGATGAAAAACATGAGGATCTCCTCATTGGGATAGATCACCGCAAAGGCGAGCAACAGGCTTTGGAAAAGGAACAAGCCCGTAGCTGTGTAGCCAAAGATCATGGAGCCGATAGCAACTGCCAGCATTCCACCAACGAAGTAAAGGGTGAGCCTGAACGGCCCCCAGGCTGCCTCCAGGCCCCGACCGAGCCACATGAGAAACATGGTGCCGATGATGGCGAATAGAAAATTATCGGTCCCAGGAATGAATATGTAGGTAAACAAGCGCCAGACCTGCCCATGAAGCACACTCGCAGTATCCAGTATGAGGAAATTGAGATAGGCAGCTTTACCCTCCGGCTGGAGCATTGTTAAAATGATGAAGGTCAGCAGTTGTAATCCAGCAATGAACTGGACCAGCCCAGGGATGGCAAAACGTCCGAAGCGGGATTCAAGTTTGTCGAGGAAACGCATGGGGGAGAGCAGCGCAGTCTGTGGACCGCTTTCCTGCCTGCGGCAAGACGTTCCATGCCGTGAACATGAACAACGCTTGAGACAAAGTGGTGAGGTGGCTTATCGTTGGACAGCAACCGCCACATGTCTGCACCGCTTTTCACCGTCTATACCCCGACTTACAACCGGGCTCACACGCTGCATCGCTGCTACGAGAGCCTGAAGGCGCAGACGTTTCGGGACTTTGAATGGCTGATCGTGGATGACGGCAGCACGGATGGCACGGCGGCGCTCATCGCCGGCTGGCAGGAGGAAGGACTGCTGCCGATCCGCTACGAGCCGCGTCCCCATGGCGGGGCACATCGAGTGCACAATCACTGCCTCGGAATCGCGCAGGGGCAGCTCTACATCAAACTCGACTCGGATGATGGCTGCGTGCCGCAGGCGCTGGAGCGGCTTCATTTCCACTGGCAAAGCATCCCCGAGAGTGAACGCGCTCATTTCTCCGGCGTGACAGGCCTTTGTCAGGATCAGGATGGCAAGCTCGTGGGCAATCGCTTCCCCGCCGAGCCACTCGACTGCACCGCCGCCGAACTGGAGTATGTGCATCGTGTGCATGGCGAGAAGTGGGGCTTTCTTCGACTCGATGTCCTGCGCCAGTTCCCCTTCCCTGACGATTGCGAGGGGAACTTCATCCCCGAGTCCTATGTCTGGTCGCAGGTCTCGCAGCGCTACAAAACGCGGCATGTGAACGAGCAACTGCGCATCTACTGGATGGACGCGCCATCGCTCGTGCATGGGCGCTCTGATCCGGCAACGAATGCGGACGGGCACCGGCGGATGTTTGGCATGGTGCTGAATCTGGAGGCGAAATACTTCACCACCGCCCCGCTGAAACTACTTCGCGTGGCGGTGCAGTTCACACGCTTCAGCCTGCATTGCCAGGCAGGACTCATGCAGCAGTGGAAAAGCCTGCACCCGGTCTTGCCGAGGCTGCTTTGGTTCATCGGCCTGCCGCTCGGCTGGGCGATGTATCTGCGGGATCGACTGCGGAAGTGATCACGGCATCCGGCCTTCCTCGACATCCATGAGATCGAAGAAGGTGACGATGTCCTCGCGATGACCAAGCCCAGCTTCGGCGCGTTGCTGGATCAGCCCCGCCGTCGCTTCATCGCGCCAGCCGCGCTTCTGCATGAAGCCGTTGAAGAGGCGAATGTGTTCGTCGTCGGGTTTGCGCCCGTTTTGGAAGCACCATTCGAGCACTTCCTCATCCGTGCCGCCTTCCAACACGCGGGCGGTGAGCGCGGCGAAACTGACGCCGAGCAGGGTGCAGATGCGATCATCAAACGTGCGGCTGCCGGGGATGAAGTCGAGATGGTAGCCCTCGGGCAGTTTGCCTTCGCGGGCCTGATAGCGGATTTTATCGACGATGCGGCCAAAGACGGTGATGCCGCCGACGGTGTCACGAGGGGAACGGAATGGGAAGGACATGGTGGTTTTTGATAAAGGTGATCGGCTCACAGGTCAACGCCACACGCCAGCTCCACGCAGCACCGTCTCATGCACGGCGATGTCGTGCGCCGCATCCCAGGCGAGTTTCTTTTCACCTCGCACGATCTTCGCGAGGTCTGTAAACTCGCCGATGTAGCGGTCCTTCGGCACATCGAGCGCAAAGGATTGTGTGCCTTTCTTGTAGCCGCCCTGGGCTTGGGTGAGTGAGAGGCTCACCTTGCCGGACTCCAGCGGGACGATTTCAAAAGTGCCCTTGGTGCCGGTGACGTTGAAGCGACGACGTGGTCCGCCAAAAGGATCGGCGTGATTGCAGCGGATGGCAGCTGTGGCCTTCGCGTATTCGAGCACAGCCATCTGGTTATCCTTCACACCATCGACTCCTGTCGGCGTTGAGAAGGCATGAACGGCCTTGGGCTTGCCGAGCAGCGTGACGACGGCATCGGTGACATGGCAGGCGAGCTCGAAGAAGCCGCCACCTGCCAGTTCGCCGAGCTTCGCACGCGTGCCTTTGTCAGCGAGCTTGCCCATGGCGGCATCGATCTCAGTGATCTCACCGAGCCAGCCTTCGCGGACAGCGCGGAAGAGCAGCTCAAAAGCCGGATTGTAGCGCAGCATGTAGCCCATCTGCACCGTGAGGCCACGCATCTCGGCTTCCAGACGCATGGCTTTGAATTCGTCGTGACCAAGCGCGCCCGGCTTGTCGAGATGGATATGTTTACCCGCCTGGAGGCAGCGCAAAGCCGTGGTGCAGGAGGCGGCGATATCTGTCTCGACGGCGATAGCTTTCACCTCGGTATTGCCGAGCAGTTCAGCCTCGCTCAGCGATGGCTGGCCACGATAGGTCGGCGTTTCAGCGGCACTATGGCGACGGGCTTCATCAGCCTCTACGAAGCCTACGACCTCCCAGAGATCCGGCAGTCCACGCATGGACGCCATCTTGCCACTTGCATGAGCATGGCTGGTGCCGATCTGGCCGATCTTCAGCCGAGGTGTGGCTGCTTGGGATTGAGAAGCAGCAAAGGCGGCGGTGGTCGTGAGAAAGTGTCGGCGGGTCATGATGGGCGTGCTTGCGGTCTTGGCGAAGCGCAGCAGTATCGTCAGCACATGCGTCTGTCTCTCATCTCTCGCTGGCTGACCTGGAGAAAAGCCATGCTGCTCTTCGTGATAGGTTTCTGGCTGACCGCCGCCGTCATCTGGGGCTGTGATGCGTGGGTGAAGCACAGCGCCGCGAGCCATTGCCATCACAAGGTGGAAGCCGTGCCGGTCACGCCTGTCGCGCTTGTTCTTGGCTGCTCACCGAAGGTCGCTGGCAGTCCCAATCTGTTCTTCGAGCATCGCATCGCTGCGGCCGTGGCGCTGTATCGCGCGGGCAAAGTGAAGGCATTCATCGTCAGCGGGGACAACGGCAGCCACGACTACGACGAACCCACGGCCATGAAGGAAACAATGGTCGCCCGAGGCGTGCCGGAGGCGGCGATCTACTGCGACTACGCTGGCTTTCGCACTCTTGATTCCGTGGTGCGTGCTCAGAGCATCTTCGGCCAGACACGCTTCATCATCGTCTCCCAGCATTTTCACAATGAGCGGGCCATCTTCCTGGCTCGTCGGCACGGGCTGGATGCTGAAGGGTTCGACGCCGCCGATGTCTCACGCAGCATCGCTCCCACGACCTATCTTCGGGAGTATCTAGCGCGGGTGCAGGCGGTGCTGGATGTGACGTTGCTGCAAACCCGTCCGAAGTTTGACGGGCCGCCAGTGGTGATCACCCAGAAATGAAACGGCCTGGAAGCTGTTGCGCCTCCAGGCCGAATCACAGACTCGAAAAGCTTATGCTACAAATTAGAACTCCTCACCACCAACGGTGAAGGTGACGTTACCGATACGGGCTTTGGCCATGGCGTTGAGCACATCAATGACGCGCTCGTAGCGAGCCTGCTCTTCAGCCTGGATGGTAACCATGACCTTGGCGTTACGGCTATCAGCCTCCTGCTTGAGGCGCATCAGTGTGGCGGTAAAGTTGGGCAGAGATTTGTTCTCTGGTGTATCGAATTCTTCCTCGTTGAGCGTGACGATGTTTGTCTCCTCGACGGTGACGATGATTTCATCGGGCGGAGTGTCCTCATTGCTGAGGGCTGGCGTACCGATGCCGGGGAGCTGCGTCTTGAGTTCGCGCTCCACCTTGACTGCGCCAGCCATGACCATGAAAAAGAGCATGATTACGAAGACCACGTCAATCATGGGTGCAATCTGGAAGCCCATGACGAGATTGTCAGTTTCGATGGTGCGATGCTTTGAGCCGTGTCCGTGGGCCATGATAGATCAGTTGTCCTGGTTGAGGGCTGAGAAGGAGATGTCATCAATGCCCGACTGGGCAATCAAGGCCATGACCTTCTGAATTTCCACCGCTGGAGTATCGCGATCTCCACGAATGACGACGCGGTAGGTCGGATTGTTGTTTTTACGCTCGGTGAGGGTGCTCACGATCTCCTCGTTTGGAAGTTCGCGATCATCGAGCTTGATCTTGGATTCCTGCTTGCCCGAGAGCCAGCGGATGTTGATGGCGGCTTCGAACATGGCGTTCTTGTCCTCCTTCTTTTTCGCGTCAGCAGCGACAGGGAGTTTGATATCCTTGTCGATACGAAGCACCTGCGCCGAGGTGATGCTCATGAAGAAAATGAGCAACACCAACAGCACGTCAATCATCGGAGCGATCTGGAACTCTGGTTCGCCGTCGCCGCCTCCGCCTCCTCCGCCCATAGTGGTATCAGGTTAAAGTTGGTGTTACAGTTCAATGCTAATCAGGCAGCGACAGCCACAGGCTCGCCACCGACCCAGTTCGGGATGGCTGCGTAGAACTCTTCTTCGCCCACGTGTGCATCTTTGAGATGGCTGTAAGGCATCTTGCGGAAGAGAGCAGCGATGACGTCCTGAAGTCCGGTCATGGCGGACTGGAGGCGGTTGCGCAGGAAGTAGAAGAACATGAAGGCCGGCACGGCAATGAAGAGGCCAGACGCGGTGGCGATGAGCACCTCACCGATAGCACCGGAGAGTTTGGATGGATCACCCACGCCGCTGGTGCCGAGAGTGGCGAAAGCGCTCATCATCCCTGTCACGGTGCCCGTCAGACCGATCATCGGCGTGCAAACCCCGATCACGGAAAGGTAATTGATGCGGGTGGTGATGGTGGAGTTCACTTTGTTCAACTCGGTGAACAGAGCGTTATCGACCGCCTCCTCTCCATCGCCGACGAAACTGAGAGCAACGCGGGACACATCACTAAAGGGGGATGGATTGTTTTTGGCGAACTGATAGGCACCGACATAGTCGCCGGCACGGAAGAGATCCTGAATCTGAGCCACGGCGGCAGGAGGAGCCATCTTTTTGAGGCTGGTGCGCATCCAGAGATCCACGGTGAGCCAGATGAGAGCGATGGAGCAAGCTGTGATGGGATACATGACCCAGCCACCTTCATGGAAACGATCCATGAGCGTATGCTCGATCTTGGTCGGTGCCTCTGTACCAGCAGCAGGAGCTGGCTCCTGGGCGTGGACAGGGGCAAAGACGGCGAGATTGCCGAAGAGCATCAGAGCGCAGGCCGCGGCGCGGACGAGGGACTGGGTCAGGGAGGCAGGGGTGCGGAGGTGCATGGTGGCTAGGGTATGATGACGGTTAGATTGGGATGTGTTTGGGGGAAAGACTGAAACAAGAAATTATTTAGCAGGGGCGGTCGTCGCTTCGGCAGGCTTGGCGGCCTCGCCTTCCTTGGCTGCGCCATCTTTGCCTGCCTCGGTTTCGGGCTCATTCTTCATGCCATTGATTTTGGCGAGTTCTTTGGAAGCAAGATCGGCCACAGCAGAGCCGGGGTAAGATTCATTGAGGCGTTTGAAAACGGCTTGGGCATCTTCATAACGCTTCATTTTGGCCAGCATCTGACCAGCCTTCAGTTCTGCATCAGGCACGCGCTGAAGTTGTGTGCCGTAAAAGACGGGGATTCGGAGATAAGCCATGAGCGCTTTTTCCCATTCCTTCTGACGTGCGTGAATGTCAGCGATCATCGCCCAGATAGCTGCTCCAACGCTTGAGTCGTCTGTTTCGCTGAGAATGCTGTCAGCCTCGGCAAGAATCGAGGTGAACTCTGAGGAGGTCTGACGATCAATATCGAGCTGAATGATGCGAAGCTGCATCTTCTGGCTCTCAGTCAGCCTGAGGATTTTAAGCTGAGGGATGAGTTTGACAGTCTCCTCAAACTTACCGGCTTGGCTGAGCAGCTCGACATAAGTGAAGAAGACTTCCGTATAGGGAGATCCAGGCAGGGTTTCAAAAGCGCCAAAGAATGTTTTGGCCTTGGCGAGGATAGCGAGTGATTCCTCGGCCTTGCCCTGAGACATCAGGCCACGAGCCTCTGCAATTTCAGTAACTTCAGGCCAATCAAGCGACCCGACGTTTTGAATCGGGAGCTGAGTCGTGGCAGTCTTATCGTCACCGAGAAGAATGGTGCGAATGATCTTACCATCTTTGATGGTGAACTCGGAAGAGGGAATGCGACTGCCGTCTTTAAGAATGAGGAACTGACCGTGCGCTGCGCCTGCCATGAGGCAAACGAGTGCGATGAGACTGGGAAGGATGCGTGACATCGGACGGAGGAAAAGAACAGATTACAGTTTGCTAAGCTCCTGCTGGGCTTCCTTCATCTCAGGGAGAGTCTGGAGATCCTGGCGCTTGGTCATTTCAACAAGGAGAATCTTGGCCGCCTCGCGGTCCGAGTTTGGACGATCAGGCAACTCCTGAGGGCGGTTGAACTTCACAAAAGCACGAGCGCACTGGACATAGGCCCTCGCCATAATGGGTTTCCATTTCTGATGGGCGATGAAAACGCGCTGGAAGAAGGGTATGGCCTCGCCCCACTTTTGCTGGTCGTAAAGCATCTCACCCTGCATGAGCAGAGCTTCAGCATGGGCCTCTCCACGCCATTCCTTGGTATTGAGGATGTTCTCGTAGATCTTCTTGGCGTCGTCGTATTTTTTGAGTTTGTAAAGACTCCTGGCTTCACCACGGGTGGCATCGAGGAGGCGGGAACTGCCCTCGTATTCCACCATGGCCTTGCGGAAGAGTTCGAGCGCTTTGTCATACTCCTTCTTTTCAAAAGCGATTTCAGCGAGACCCACGGCGGCGCCGTCGGCATACTCAGTGTCTTTGAAGAACTCGTTGAGGCGATTGTAGCAGGCTGTGGCCTTGTCGAGATCCCCCTTCTTGCGAGCATTATCACCGACGGTGGCAAGCAACATCGGGCTGAGATCCTCGGCTTTAGCAACTTCGATGATGATCGTGAAGAGTTTCTCGGATTTCTCGGGCTCACGCATGGTCTTGGCGAGCCAGGCTTTGGCAAAAAGGATGCGCATCTGAGCGGTACCATTCATGGCAGCCTCAGGCGGTGTGAGCAGAGTTTCGAGCTGCTTTTCGACTTCCTCAAAGGTGACAACAGGAGCCGCAGGCACTGGTGCCGGAGTGGGAGCAGGAGCAGCGGCTCCATCAGCTGGTTTTGCACCATCTGCGGCGGGTGCAGGTGCGGCTGGAGCAGCGGTGGGGCGAGCACGGCGCTTCGGCGCCATCAGGGAAACGAGCTGCTGGATGAGTCCTTCGACCTGTTCGTTGGCAGGATTGGGAATCTTGGGTTTGATTGCCGTAGCGAGCAGGTTCCTGGCTTCGTCTTGCTTGTTTTCCTTCACGCGAGCGCGGGAAATCCAAAGGACTGCCTTGAGTTCCTGTTCCTCGTTGTCCTTGTGGGTCTTGAGATATTTGTCCCACATGTCCCCGAGTTCCTTCCACTTGCCCATGGAGGCGTAGAGGTCGGTCGCTTGGTCCATGGCGTAGCTCAGCACGTCATCCGATTTGGCCTTGTCCACAGCCTGGGCGAAATTATCCAAAGCCTTTTCATAATCCTGCTTCTGATTGTATCCGTCGCCGAGGAGCGCATAGACCTGACCGATGTTCTGATCGTTCGGCGCATCTGTGACGATGCTCTCCAGATCCTTCATAGCGTCATCCGTCTCGCGGGCTTGGAACTTGATGAAAGCCAGACGGTAGCGGGCATCAATGACGTATTGACCCTTCGGGTTCTCTTTAAGGTAAGCCTTGATCGCTTTGGAAACGTTGACGGAGTCGTTCTGGTAGAAGTAGCTCAGTGCCACACGATACATGGCATCGTCCTTATAGGCGGACTGGGGGAACTCATTGACTAGGAGTTCGAAGGTCGTGCGGGCATCATCGAAACGCTGCATTTCAAAAAGCACATTGCCGCGAAGGAAGCGGAGACGCTCCTTCTCAGCCTTGGGAAAGCCCTCGGCCTTGTTAAAGGCATCAACAGCTTCACTGAGTTGGCCGTTCTCATAGGCGAGCATCCCGAACATTTCGGAGACCGTGCCCAAATCGGCACCATCCGGGAAGTCGGAGATGTACTTCTCACAAAGTTTCCGAGCGGCGCTCACGCGTTTGAGCTGGGCATTGGCGATGATCATGCCGAACATGCAGCGGTCACGCTGGGCGAATTCCTTGTAGTCTTTGACGATGACATCAAAGGCCAGGATGGACTCCCAGAGACGATTCATCTCAAAGTAGCAGCGGCCAAGACGGTAGTAGAGAGAGGCGTCGTAATCGGAACGCTTCTCCAACTCTTCCAGCAGGGAGTTATTCGTCTTCAGCTTCTCTTCCAACTCCTCTTTCGTACCACGAATCGGCCCTTTCCCAGGGGTCTTGAGGCTTTCTTCGATCTTGGCGATCACCTCTTTCTGAATGCGGCTGATCTCGCTCTTGCGGCGGACGAGCTGGTAGGCTCCGAGTGCTTCGCGGAAGCTCTTCTTTTCGAGCATCTGGTCACCGAGCTTCAGATAGATGTTATTCATGTGGGCGACATTGTCACCACCCGTGGCGAAGCCTTTGACCTTCTCCATGAGTTCACCGGCTTTATCCAGCTCACCCTTGGCCACATACAGATCAGCACACATCATGGCGGCCTGGATACCTTCGGCACTGCGGGTGCCATCAGCGAGCACGGAGTTCAGAATGGCGATGGCGTCATCAGCCTTGCCCTGTTTTTTTAATGCCTCAGCCACGAAGAGACCCGCTTCAGCCTTCATGGCTGGCGCGCTGGTGACGAGACCTTTGAGAACTTCGATGCCTTTGTCCGGCTCACCCTTGTTAATATAGCTGCGACCAAGGGCCATGCGGACAGGATTAATGTAATCACCATCGGCAAAGCTGGCCTGGTATGCCTCAAGCGCCGTGATGGCGTTCGGGTAGTCGTTCAGATTGAAATAGGAGGCACCTTTGACAAACAGCACCTGCGGGAATGGTTTGCCGCTGAGGTTCTTCTCCACTTCGGCAATCTTGGAGAGTGCCTCCTGATACTTACCTTCCTGGAAAAGCGCCAGCCCTGCATTCATCAGCGCCTCGGTTTCCTGCTGGATATTCAATGCACCACTTGGGGCGGCGGCGGGGGCTCCTGGAGCTGCAGGAGCAGCTGGAGCCGGTGGCGGAGCCTGTCCCAGGACCGAGATGGACCCGGAAACTAGAATCAATGCAGCGCAGAAGGAATGACGCATGACAAACATGGGGAGATAAACGGTGCTAAACGACAGACCACAATCACCTATCATCTGCCACAATTGCGATTCGCGATGGGCTGTCCTGAGTCATCATGGTGGGTGTGGGAGGCAAAAAAGTGGTCGGTTTTTTTGGAAATGGGCCACGAGCCTAGCAGGCAGCACTTTTTTGTCACCAACGGAATCTTTATGGATGAAAATTTTCATGCTCGCCTTTTGCAAGCAGTTCAAAGCCGCGCTTTCACAGCCTTCATCGCTTGGAGTGTGGCCTCAGTTTTTTCTGTCGCAGGCAGCGCCTCAATGACAGCGCCGGATTGCTCTGCTCGAAATGCATCCCTGATCTGGCGAAGCACATCCTCGCCGACTCCCCCCAGCACGATGATCTGCATCACACGTTCTGAGCGCCCAAACATCGCCGCGCCGAGCCGCGCCACACCCGACTGGCCGCTGGCATCCATCACGCCTAAAGGGACGGCAGCAAAGCGCACCGTACTCTCACGCCGTTCACCCGTCATCGCATGACCAAGCGCCATCATCCCTGCGAGAGCCTGCACCTCAGCTTCCGTGCGGGCCAAATCACCGTAAGGCACAAGCACCAGCCTCACCTCCTGCCAGCGCGGCTTGCCCGTGATCTCCACCTCCACATTCGAGACCTCCAGACTGCCGTGAAAAAAACGGTCCCGCCGTGGATCGTAGCCCATGTTCTCTGCACTCATCGAGGAGTCCACGAAGCTGGCGACCGCCGCCAGACGCTCCTGCCCCTCAGGCTGCATTACCTCACGCAAAATGCTCGTGTACCGGTCCAGCGCCTGCACCGTCATCTCCCGCCGCAGGGCCGTCGCATAGCCGTAGCTGCGCTCCTCGACTTGCGTCCGTTTCCACCACCAGATGCCAAAGGAGGCGATGCTGGTGATCACCAGACCCAATGGAAACATAATGAGCGCGAAGCGGATAAAGCGGCCGGGAGAAGACATGAGGGGATAAAGTAACGTCCGCAGCAGTAGGCCGAGCACAGCATTCGTGCACGACTTTTCACATCCACCTCCCTTCCCGACGAAAGCCGAAACACGAGAAGCTCAAACTCCGCCCTTGCACCCCAGCGCCCTCCGCGCCATCTCAAACGAACCCGCCCGACACCACCTTGGCCGCCACCGAGAAATCACGCACACTCGTTGCCATTCCTGCCCGCTGGGGATCGACCCGATTCCCTGGCAAGATGCTCCACCTCATCGCCGGCAAGCCGCTCGTCCAGCACGTCTGGGAGCGTTGCCAGCAATGCCGTGCCGTGGATGACATCGTCATCGCCACAGATGACCAGCGCATCGTCGAGGCCGCCGCCGACTTCGGTGCCAAAGCCGTCCTCACCTCCCTCGACCACCCCAGCGGCACCGACCGCATCGCCGAGGCCGCCCAGGCCTTCCCCGATTACGGCACCATCATCAATGTCCAGGGCGATGAACCCCTCATCTCCCCTGCCCTCATCGACCAGCTCGCCCTTGCTTTGCAGCGCGATGCCAGCATCCGCATGATCACCGCCGCCGCGCCGATTCATGACACGGCCCTGGTCGCCGACCCCAATGTCGTCAAAGTCGTCTTCGATGTGAATGGCGACTCGCTCTACTTCTCCCGCTCTCCCCTGCCCTTCGTGCGCAATGCCAGCGCGCACACCCAGCACTTCCGCCACCTCGGCCTCTACGGCTTCCAGCGCGACTTCCTCTTCAGGTTCGTCGCCTGGCCGCCCTCGCGGCTTGAGCAGACCGAGTCCCTGGAGCAACTCCGTGCCCTTGAAAACGGCACCCGCCTCCGCGTCATCCTCACTGAAGACCTCTCTCCCGGAGTCGATACCCGCGAGCAGGCCGACGCCATCGAGCGCCAGCTTTCCACCACCCCCTGACCCTACCTCCCCCACACGTGCCCACCCCTCCTACTTCCAAGCCTATGAAATACATCTTTGTCACCGGCGGCGTCGTCAGCTCATTGGGAAAAGGTCTCGCTGCATCCTCCCTCGCCACCCTTCTCGAACTCCGCGGCCTGAAGGTCATCATGCAGAAGTTCGACCCGT
>NZ_JBILYB010000221.1:0-6564 GCF_044378005.1 Prosthecobacter sp. | reverse complement strand
GCCCCACCAGTTTACGAGTTGAAAACTCGTTCTACAAATCCGTCACCGCGCCGTGGCTGGCATCGCTCGTGAGCTTGGCATACTTCGCCAGCACACCACGCGTGTAGCGCGGCTTCGGCTGCTTCCACTTCGCGAGACGATCTTTGAGTTCCTTGGCAGGAATGCCCAGCGTGATGCTGCGCTTCTCGGCGTCGATGGTGATGGGGTCACCGTTCTTGATGACGGCAATCGGGCCGCCGACAAAGGCTTCGGGCGTCACATGGCCGACGACGAAACCGTGGCTGCCGCCGCTGAAACGTCCATCGGTGATGAAGGCGACGTCTTTGCCGAGACCTTTGCCCATGATGGCGGAGGTGGGCGAAAGCATCTCACGCATCCCTGGGCCGCCTTTGGGGCCTTCCATGCGCACGACGATGACGTGGCCCTTCTTGACCTTGTCATTCAGGATGGCCTGCAGCGCAGTTTCTTCGGACTCAAACACGATGGCCTTGCCTTCGAACTTGAGACCTTCCTTGCCGGAGATTTTGCCGACGGCACCTTCGGGGCAGAGGTTGCCTTTGAAGATGACGAGGTGGCTGTCTTTCTTGATCGGGTCGGTCAGCGGGCGGACGATCTGCTGGTCCTTGGGCCAGAAGATTTTGCTGTTCTTCATGTTCTCCTTCATCGTCTTGCCGGTGACGGTGAGGCAGTCGCCGTGCATGAGGCCTTCGTTCACCAGGATGCGGATGAGCGGGACGGTGCCGCCGATCTTCACGAGGTCGTTCATGAAGTATTTGCCACTCGGCTTCACGTCCGCGAGCACCGGCGTCTTCTTGCCGATGCGGACGAAGTCCTCGATGCCGAGCTTCACGCCCGCGCTGTGCGCCATGGCGATGAGGTGCAAAACGGCGTTCGTGCTGCCGCCGAGCGTGATGATGAGCGTGATGGCGTTTTCAAACGCCTCCTTCGTCATGATGTCGCGAGGCGTGATGCCGCGCTTGATCATGTTCATGACGGCAGCGCCGGCGTCGAAGCAGTCGATCAGCTTCTCGTTCGAAACAGCAGCCTGAGCGCCGGAGTTCGGCAGGCTCATGCCGAGAGCTTCAATCGCTGAAGCCATCGTGTTGGCGGTGTACATGCCTCCGCAGCTTCCTTCACCGGGGATGGAGTGCTCTTCGATGTCGATGAGTTCCTTCTCGCTGATCAGGCAGTTGGCGTGCTTGCCCACCGCCTCGAAGACCGTGACGATGTCCGCGTCCTTCTTCTCCGGGCCGACACAGCCTGGGAGGATCGTGCCGCCATAAACAAACACGCTGGGACGGTTCATGCGTGCCATGGCCATGAGGCAGCCCGGCATGTTTTTGTCACAACCGCCGATGGCGACGAAGCCGTCCAGGCCCTCGCAGCCGACGACGGTTTCGATGGAGTCTGCGATGACTTCACGTGAGACGAGCGAGTATTTCATCCCCTCTGTGCCCATGCTGATGCCGTCGGAGATGGTGATGGTGTTGAAGATGATGCTCTTGCCACCCGCAGCATCCACGCCCTTCGCGGATTCCTTGGCGAGGCGATCAATGTGCATGTTGCACGGCGTCACCATGCTCCAGGTGCTGGCGATGCCGATCTGCGACTTCTTGAAGTCCTCGCGCTTGAATCCGACCGCATGAAGCATCGCCCGGCTGGCGGCGCGCTCCGCCCCATCGACGACGATGGCGCTGTGTTTGCGGTGAAGGGATTCGGGTTTCTGGGATGCTGCTTTCTTGGCCATGGTAGGAGCACGCAACGTGGCAGGCGCGTGCGATTCCTGCAAGCAGGCAGTACCAGAGACAGAAAAAGCTCGCACCTGCTAAACGGACTTTGTTTCATCTGGCGGCATGTCCGAAGAAATTGAGCCTCTAGTCATCATCGAAAACATCACGAAGCGATTTGGTGACAAGGCTGCCTTGATGGATGTCTCGTGGAGGCTGCCGCGCGGGCAGATCAGCGGGTTGCTCGGCCCGAATGGCGCGGGAAAGACGACGCTTTTTCGTCTGCTCATGGGCATCTTGAAAGCGACGCAGGGTCGGATGAGCATCGCGGGGCATGACTGCTTCGAGGAGCGGGTGCAGGTGAAGCGGCTCGTGGGCTTCCTGCCGGATGAGCCGGTCTTTTACTCTTACCTCAGTGGACGGGAGGTGCTGGAGCTGAGCGCTGGGATGCATGGGCTGGATGTGAAGGCGGCGATGCTGCGCCTCGTGCCGCTGATCAAACGACTCGGCATGGTGGAGGCGATGTATCAGTATGCGGACGACTACTCACGCGGGATGAAAAAGAAGCTCGGGCTGATGCTGGCGCTGCTGCATGAGCCTCCACTGCTGGTGCTGGATGAACCGACGAACGGGCTCGATGTGGAAAGCACGCGGCTCTTCTTTGACCTGATGCGCGAGCTGGCGGCGGCGGGGACGACGATCGTCTTCTCCACACATCTGATGGATCAGGTGGAGCGCCTGTGCAGCCATGTAGCGGTGATCGCACGCGGGAAACTCGTGCGCACGGGCAGTCTCGCAGACATCTGCGGCGGACGCGGGCTGGAGGAGGTCTTCATCGAGCTGACGCACGGAGCTACTCACGCATGAAGAGCGACCTGCCACCACCGACAGGCAATTGGACCACGCTAATCCTGCTGTGGAAGGCAGCGCGTGTGCGAGCCGCTGGCAGGCAAAAGCGCCAAGGCGAGCTGATGAAGCGAAAGACCGGCAGCAGCTCGGACACACTTGGCGGACTGGCGATGGTCTTCGTCGTTGTCGTGATGGGATTTGTGCACGGGTCTCTGGGCTGGATGCTCACGGGAGCGCTGAAGACTTCCCAGATCGAAAACCTGGAAAACGAAGGTCGTTTAGTGCTCGTATCCTGGCAGTATCAAGAAGCCGAGAGGCTCGAAAAGCTACGATCCAGGATCGAAGAGGCGCGCATGTCAAAAGATGCCATGTCGCCTGAGAAAGAGAGTCACCTTAGTTTTGATAAAAGTGTTTACGCAGACAAATTGGATGCCTTTGGCAGGGACGTTTCCCGTGAAAAAAGACGCGACCGAGGCGAAGCGCTGGAACGCCACAAAAAGCTCATCATCAACCATTTCAAAAAGCACGGTCTGGCTGGTTTCCAGAATGAAAAAGACATTGGTTCCAATCAGTTTTCCGCCCCGGCTTCCATCCCCGTCACCTACTGGCCCTTTGTCGGCTTCATGCTGCTTTGGTGGCTGGTGATGATCGTGTTTCAGGGCGAGGGACTGGAGCTGGACATCCAGAGGCGGCGGCATCCGATGTGGGAATGGCTACTGAGTCATCCGGTGCGGCCCTTGGCGGCCTTTGCGGCGGAGATGCTTTCCCCGCTGATGGCGAACCCGATCTACTTTTCTGCGCCGATCTTCTGGTGGGTGGTGCTGGGGAAAGTCTTCGGCATGGGCGCTGGATTCGTGGGCGCGCTGTTGATCGGTCTGCCCTTCGCCGTCGCGGCTTCGTGTTTGAACAAGGCGCTGGAGATCGCCGCACTGCTGCGGCTCTCCGTGCGCAATCGAGGGGCCGTGCTCGGGCTCATGTCCTGGGCGGGTTACGCGGCGATGATGCTGCCGCTTTTCATGCTGAATGCCCGGAGTCTGAAGGTGTGGCTCGTGTCCACACTGGGTGAGCTGAGCGCCTGGGTGCCGACATGGCCGGCACGGGCGCTCGTCATCGGCTGGGGCGCTGAGCCGGTGCTCTGGCAGGTGGTCGTGTCCGGGGTGCTGCTGGCGGGCATCATCTGTGTGGCATCAGGCTGGCTGGCATGGTGGGGCACGGCGCATGGGCTGCAAAGCGGCGGCGCTGGGGCACCCACTCAACCGCGCTTGCTCGAGGCGGACTTCGGCCCGCGCTGGCTGGCTGGGAATGCGCTGTATCGAAAGGAGCTGCTGTGGTTTTGGCGGGATAAAAGCGCTGTCGTGCAGGTCGTGCTCATCCCGCTGACCATCGGTGCTTTTCAGGCCTTCAATCTGCGCGGCGTGGTGGAGATGGCGGGCAGTCACTGGAATGCCCTGTGCGGGCTGGCGATCATCTGTGGCACCTACTTTCTGCTCGTGCTCGGGCCGCGATCGCTGGCCTCGGAAGGCGGCGCGCTGTGGATCGCGCTGACGTGGCCGCGCGGGCTGGAGGATCTGCTGAAGGCAAAGGCGCGCCTCTGGTGGATCGTCGCAAATGGGATCGTGGGCATGATCCTCGCGGCGGCGATTTTCATCTTCCCGGTGGATGCGTGGCGCATCGGCCTCGTCGCCGTCGGCTGGGTCGTCTTCAGCCATAGTTTGGCAGAGAAATCCGTGACGTTGGTGATGGCTCCTTCGTCCTCAGGTGAGATCGAGCGCCCACCCGCTGGGCGGCAATGGGCGGCCATGCTCGGCACCCTGGCTTTTGGTTCGGGCGTGCTGATGCAGGCCTGGCACAGCGCCATCATCGGGGTCGTCTTTTCCTCACTCACCGCAGCGGCGATGTGGCAAAACCTGCGCGCACGCCTGCCGCATCTCTTTGATCCATGGTCGGAAAAGCTGCCGCCTGCGCCCACGCTGATGCACGCCATGATCGGCATCGCCGCGATGGTGGAAGTGGTGGGCCTCGTCTCCGGCATCGCCATCGCCGCCGGGAGCGCCAGTGATCTGTGGATGGTTCGCAGCATCGTCTATGGTGCAGTCGGACTGCTGGCGTGGTGGATCATGCACGGCTTCCTGGGCGGCCACGGGGTGAAGGCCCGAGACATCTGGCTCTGGCCGGGTGAAGGCGGCTGGATTCCCACGTCTGTGCTCAATGGTGGCGCAGCGCTCGCGGGTATCTGTCTGGCAGGAGCCGCGCTGCTTTACATCCTGCTGCTGGAGGCGCTGCCCTTCACGCGAGAGCACCTGCAAGAGATGGCCAAGATCAAAGCTGAGTTTGGAAATCAGGTCGTCTGGCAGTTCCTGCTCGCGGTGGGCTTCGCTCCCTTCGCCGAGGAGTACTTTTTCCGTGGCCTACTCTATCGCGCGCTGGACCGTGAGTGGGGAGGCCTGAAAGCCCTGCTCGGCAGCGCCGCCTTCTTTGCCATCTACCATCCGCCGATGGCCTGGCTTCCGGTCTTCGCCGTCGGTCTGGTGAACGCGGGGCTTTTCAAGAAAGGCGGCCGTCTGTGGCCCTGCGTGGTACTGCACATGGCCTACAATGCGGTGATCGTGCTCTTTCAGTAACCACTCACTCCTCCCCACTAAGCACGATGCTGCCACTGGCGAGCTTCGTGCCATCAGAAGTCAAAATCTCTCCGCTGATCTGGACGAGGCCGGGCATGACGGCATCACGCTTGGCGTGGAGGGTCAATGTCTGGCCGGGGGGGATGCTGCCGAGGATCTTGAACTGGCGCACGGCGGTGAGGCGGACGTTGCGCAGCGGGTTGTCACCACGATCACTCTGCGCGAGCACGCCGCCGAGCTGAGCAAGTGACTCGATCATGATCACGCCGGGCAGCAGTGGATGGCCGGGGAAGTGGCCTTCGAGGAAGGCTTCGTCGCCTTTTAGCGTCCAGCGGGCGGTGGCGGAGATACCGGGCACTAGCTCCACCAGCTCATCCACGAAGCGGAAAGACGGACCGTGCGGAAGGGAGGAAAGGGCTTGGAAAAGATCGGCGGGCTGCGACATACTGGCCGCGTCTTAGCGATGAAGTCTGTGTCTGACAAACGGCAATCCCACTACCCTCGGAATCCTGCGTGACTTCCCCGAGCGCATCATCGCACTTGCAGCGTGCCACCTGGACGGATCGTCTGCGCTTCGTCACCGCAGGCTTGGTTTTGCTGGCCTACTGGTCGGTCTGCTCGCTCGTGCTACTGCCGCTGGTGAATGTTTTGCTCCTGCTGAGATGCCAGCCGCGTCGTCGGGAACTGGGGCAGGCTGTTTTGAAACAAATGTTCCGGGGCGTGGCGGGCATCCTGCGCTGGTTCGGGGTGATTGAGGTGAGCTACCACGGCTTTGATCGTGTGAAGGCGCATCTCGGTCCCGTGATCCTCGCGCCGAATCACCCGGCGCTCTGGGACGCGGTCTTTGTGCTGGCGGAGGTGGACCAGGCGGCCTGTGTGCTGAAAGCCTCGCTCATGCGCAATCCGCTCCTCACCTTTGGCGCGAGGGCGGCGGGCTTTGTGCCGAATGAACCGACGCATCCGATGCTGCGCCACTGCATCGAGCTGCTGCGCAGTGGCGAGCGCATCCTCTTTTTCCCCGAGGGCACGCGCACCCGGCCCGAGCATGGTCGGATGAATCCGCTCTTCGGCGGCTTGGCGATCATCGCGCGAAAGTCAGGCGCGCCCGTCCTGCCGATCATCGTGCGGACGAGCAGCCGTTACTTGAGCAAAGGCTGGCCCATCTGGCGTCTGCCCACGGAGCCGATCCGCATCCAACTCAGCGTCGGTGAATCCGTGACCTGCGGTCCCAACGACGATGCGCAGCTTTTCCTCGATCGACTCCGCCAGAGCTATCTGGATGCCGGATGTGGAGTGAGCGACTCCTGATCAGGCTTTGCCAAGCCAGAGCATCCGCGTGCCGAAGATGACGAGCACGGCGCCGAAGA
>NZ_JBILYB010000094.1:0-24482 GCF_044378005.1 Prosthecobacter sp. | reverse complement strand
CCCCGTGCGTCCGCCCGGCAGCGTGCCAGAGCCTGCGTTTCTCGACATGTGCATCCGCTGTGGCGAATGCTTCAAAGCCTGCCCGAACAACGTGCTGCAAGCCGAAGGCTTCGAGCAAGGTCTCGAAGGCTTGTGGGCACCGATGGTGAAAGCCGACTGGGCTGGCTGCGAATCAAGCTGCAACGCCTGCGGCCAAGTTTGCCCCACCGGTGCCATCCGTGCCCTGCCACTCGCCGAGAAGAAAGTCGCTCGCATGGGCCTCGCCATCGTCGATCAACACGCCTGCCTGCCTCACGCAAATCGCGAGGCTTGCCAGCTTTGCGTCGATGAATGTCACGCCGCCGGTTATCACGCCATCGAGTTCGTCCAAGTCCACACCGAGGTCGATGCTGCCGGACAACCCATCGAAGGCACCGGCCACCTCGCCCCGGTCGTCCTCACTGACAAATGCGTCGGCTGCGGCATCTGCCAGACACGTTGCTACGGCATCAACGGCCTCGAAAAGAACCTGCTCAAACAATCCGCCATCATCATCAAAGCCGGTGAAGGCCGCGAAGACCGGCTCATGACCGGATCGTATCTGAAGTTGCGTGAAGCAGAGGCACTTCGCAGCAAAGCTGGCGGATAGCTCGACAGGTTCACCGAAGGGTGTTCACGACTGCCGGTCGAATCCACGGCAACGCCGGAAAGCACCCGCGCGACTGCTTCGTTCTTCACGCCATGAAACGGCTGTTCTGTGTGTTCTTCCTGCTCGCTGGCTTTGGGCTGGCGTCTGATCCTGCCCTCGAAGCACGGAAGATTGACGCTTTGCTCGCGGCGGACTGGCTGAAGCATTCACTGCAAGGCAACGCGCCCGCGAGTGATGAAATCTTCGTCCGTCGCATTCATCTCGATCTCGTGGGACGAATCCCAACGCATCAGGAGACGGTTTCGTTTCTCAGCGCCACGGACAAAGACAAGCGCGCGAAGCTCATTGACCAGTTGCTCGCGAGCGAGGGCTTCACGATGCATCAGTTTCACTTCTATGCGGATCTGCTGCGCGTGCTGAGCAAGGGCACTTACAATGGCGATGCGGGGCGCGTCACCGGCATGGCGTATGCGGAGTTCATCAAGGATAGCGTGCGGACGAACAAGCCGTATGATCAGCTCGTGCGTGAGCTGGTGAGCGCGCAGGGCAAGGTGTGGGAGAACGGCGCGGTCGGCTGTTACCAGCGGGATCGCGGCATGCCGCTGGACAACCTTTCACTCACCATGCGCATCTTCACCGGCACGCGCATCGAGTGCGCGCAGTGTCACAATCATCCCTTCGACAAATGGACGCAGATGCAGTTCCACCAGATGGCGGCCTACACTTACGGCGTGCAGACGGTGATGGGCATCTACAGCCCCTCGTTCTTCGGCATGCTCGCGCTGCAAAAGGAGCGCCGCGAGAAAAACGGCACTTCGATGGACGACGAGATTCATCTGCGGCAGGCCTTCAATGAGATGATCGTGCCCATCAAGCACGCCTGGGTCAGCCGCAATCCGCAGCAGATCCGCCTGCCACACGATTACCAATACGACGATGCCAAGCCGAAGTCGCTGGTGAAAGCCGCCACGCTGATGGGCGCGCCCGCTGAGTATGATCCGAAGGGCAATCCGCTGGAGTCATTCGCCGCGTGGATGACCTCGCCGGAGCATCCGCGCTTCACCACGGTCATCGCGAATCGTTTGTGGAGGAAGCTGTGCGGCATCGGCCTCATAGAACCGGCGGATGAGATCATGGACACGACCGTGGCGGCGAATCCAGCGCTCATGGAGCATCTGCGGCGGCTCATGATAACGCAGCGCTACGATGTGAAGGCCTTCCTGCGCGTGCTGTGCAACACGCAGGCCTATCAACGCGAAGTCACGCGCGCCGAACTCGCACCGGGAGAGAGCTATCACTTCACCGGCCCGCTGTTGCGCCGCATGACGCCGGAGCAGATCTGGGACAGCTTCACCACGCTCATCCACACCGCGCCCGACCTGCCCAACCTGCCTTTGCGCGAGGCGACGGACACTTTTCTCGCGAATGCGCGCAAGCTCGGTGAAACGCTGGAGCATTTGACGCCCGCCGAGTTGCTTCAGCGCGCCGACATCACCAGCGAGGTCTTCCGCAAGAACGCAGCGCAGTTCAAAGTGCTGCAAAAAGGCATCGCCGAGGCCCAGAAGCGCGAAGACAAGGCAACGGTGAAGGCACTGGCGGGTGAACTTAGCGTGTTGCGCAAAGCAGAGATCAAAACCGCTGATGAGCAAATCTACATTCCCGCCGTGATGAAACTCTCAGCTCAAAGCAAGCAAACCGGCGAGAGTTATAAGGGCATCGAAGTCCCCGGCTACCAGCCACCTGACCGCCGCGCCGAAACTGCCGCGCAAACGCAGCTTTTCCTCGCCGATGCCGCGCGTGTTGGTATCTCACCTGCCCAGCACGCCGTCTATGTGAAGCATCGCCAGTCCATGATGCGCATGTGGCCCCGCGCCGCTGAGATCGACAGCCCCGCGCCTGCCGGACATCCACTGCGCGAGTTCGGCCAGAGTGATCGCGAATTCGTCGAGAACGCCAACCACGACGCCAGCGTGCCGCAGGCGCTCGTCCTCATGAACGGCCAGATGCTGCACAACATCCTGAACTCATGGTCGCAGGTCATGCTGGCGGTGAAGCAAGCCCGCTATCCCGATGACAAGATCGAAGCCGTCTATCTCGCACTCCTCTCACGCAAGCCCACCGCAGCGGAAATGACCGCCTGGGCCAAAGCGCAGTCGCAAGGCTTGAACACGATCCAAGACCTGCTCTATGCGTTGCTGAACTCGCAGCAGTTCATCTTTATCCAATGAAAACACCCGCCCTTCTGATTGTGCTGTTTGCGCACTGCCTGCTCCATGCCGCAGAATCTTCCGCAGTCACGCCGCCTGACGTGTTCCCCAATGACTCGCGCCGATTGTCGCAGGTCACAAAGGCTGTGGTGCTGACTGATTTATCAAAGATGGAACCTGCGACAGCACTGATCACGGGGAAGCGGCAGAAGGGGAAGTGGAAGATGATCCCGTTTGAGACGGCGGAGATGAAGGGCACGGCGCTATCGATCTACAGCGCCACGAATCCCCCGGTGGTGCGGCTGCCGCTGACACAGCGTGGCTGGCATGGCGTGTATGTCGGTCTGGCGACTACTTCGGGCGGCTTCAACATCGGCGGGAACGGCATCAAGGCGAAGCTGAGTGATGAGCCGGTGTTCCGCCGCATGGCGAACAATCTGGCGCTGATGGAGAACCGTAGAGCGGTCATTCAAGAGTGCTTTGTCACCGTGGCGGAGCTGAAAGGACAGTGGCTGGAGATCGCGCCGATGCCGGGACTGCCGGCGACGGTTTGCTATGTGAAAGTGGTGCCGATGACGGATGCGGAAGTGACCGCGAGCCAGGCGAAGTCGAAGCATCGCACGTCCATCGCCACGTTTGATGGTCACAGTTGGATCTGGCCCTTCAAACCGACGACGGCGGAGGAACTGGCGGAGGAGTTTCGTGGCTATGAAGGCACGGACATCGGCAAGTGGTGGTTCCAGGTCACGGGCAGCGATCTCGTGTGCTATCCGAGCAAGGTGGGCACTTATCCTGGTGAAGGAACCGTGGATTTCCCCACGAGTGCCTATTCGGTCTATACGAAGTCACTGGAGGCGCTGTTCAAGAAGGGCGTCAATCCGCTCAAGATCGCACGCGATGCCGCGAAGGCACAGGGTGCGGAGTTTCATGTGATGCTGCGGCCTGCGGGCTGGGTCGGCTCGATGCCGTATGAGGAAACCTTCAACAGCAAGTTCTTCTACCAGCATCCCGAGTGGCGCTGCATCGACCGCGACGGCACGCCGACGTTTTACATGAGCTACGCCAATCCCGAGGTTCGGAAGCAGTTGATCGTGATCTTCCGCGAAACGCTGGAGCTTCAGCCCGAGGGCGTGGGCTTCGTCTTCAATCGCGGCATGCCGCTCATGCTGTGGGAGGACGCGTTTTGCGAGCGCTTCAAGCAGATGCACAACGCCGATGCCAAAGCAGTCGAGGACGATGATCCGCGCATCCATGCCACTCGCGCCGCCATCATGACGGACTTCATGCTGGAGGTGCGGGCGCTGCTGGATGAAACCGCCGCCAAACAAGGCCGCAAGGAACGCTACAAGATCTCGCTCGGCACTTTCTCCAAAGAGGCGGACAACCAAAAGTGGGGCCTCGACCTGCCGAACTGGATTCAGCGCGGCCTCGTCGATGATCTCGCGACGACGTGGTTCGCTTACCACACCTCTTTCACCAAGACTCCCGGTCAGGTGGACATGGACTACTACCGCCGCATCACGAAAGGCACGAGCACGAAGGCCTACCCGATGGTCATCGCCTGGAAGACCGGCAAGCCGGCAGAACTCTGCAAAAACGTCGCTGCTAATCTCCTCAAAGGTGATCCCGGTGTCGCCATCTGGGACCCGCAGGTGATGAAAGGTTGGCACGACAGTTCCCCCGGCAACGTCTTCGACATCCTCGGCAAGCTCGGCCATCGCGATGATCTCCTGCGCTGGGCGAAGAACGGTGTGCCCACGCCTCTGACGATCCCGCTCACGCGACTGGATGAGAACTACTTCAGCCGCTGGTTTCCGAACACGGGGTTTTGAGTGTGGTTATCCAGATTGACCAGCAAGAGAGTCTGTCGCCGCATGTTTTGAAGCGCTCATGAAATTCCTCTATGCGCTCTGTGGTTCCATGAGTGCCGCCGAGCCGTTGTTTGAAACGCAGCGTCTTTTTGCCCTCACGCCAAAGAACAAGCCGAACTACCGCATCCCATCCATCATCCAAGCTCCAAATGGCGACATCCTCGTCATCTGCGAGCGGCGCAACGATGGCCCGGGCGACATTGGCAATCACGATATCGTGATGAAGCGCAGCGCGGACAAGGGGAAGACTTGGAGCGATGAGATCACCATCCTTGATGATGGGAACAACGTCTGCACAGATCTCACCGTGGGCCTGGATCGCGAGGCGAAGAAGATGTGGCTCTTCTTTTTGAAGGATAAAAAGCACTTCGCACATCTCACCAGCAGCGACAATGGCCTGAACTGGCAGGGGCCGGTCATCATTCACGATCAGGTGATCAAACCCGAATGGCAGACACTGAAAGGCAAGGTCCAGGAACCCGCCGGCAATCCCAAGAGCCACGCCGTGCAGTGGGAAAAGGGCTGGGTGCAGCGCTACGGCTGCGGGCCGCGGAATGCGATGGTGCAGCTTAAATCTGGACGTCTGCTCGTGCCTGCACGGCATCGTGAGGATGTGGGCAAGGGCCGCCTGCGCAGCTTCGCGCATTGCTTTTACAGTGATGATCATGGCATCTCATGGAAGCTGAGCGGCACGATTGGCATCAACACGAGCGAGTGCCAGTTTGTGGAGCTGAATGATGGCAGCGTGCGTGTCATCTCACGCAATGAAAGCAGCGAGGACTCTCCCGACAACCTGCGACATCTCACCGCAGTCAGCAAAGATGGCGGAGTGACGTGGGAGAACCTTCACCGCCTCGAAGAGCTCATCACGCCTCGCTGTCATGGCTGCGTTGAGCGTTTTGACTCGAAGACGCTGCTGTTTTCGAGTCCCGCTTCACCCATACGCCAGAAAGAGCATCCGTATGGCCGCTACAATCTCACCGTTCGCCTAAGTATCGACGACGGCGAGACCTGGAGCGCTGGAAAGACGATCTGGCCGCATCCGGGCTCGTATTCGGACATCGTGGTGCTCGAAGACAACACGATTGGTTACATTTATGAACGTGCTGACAAAGGCAGCACGCACTACTGGGATGAGCTGCACTTTGCGCGTTTTAATCTGGAGTGGCTTGAGTAGAACGGGATCAGTCGGCAACGCCGTTTTACGGTTATTTTGCCAAGGCGCGAAAACAGCGGTAAATCGACATCAGTTATCGAAAATAATCGCCAACCCTCCCATGCGCCTCCTCGCCCTCGCCCCACTCCTCCTCGTCTCCTGCGTCGATCCTTACGGCAACCCGATGAACCCTTTCGGGCCGCAGCAGCCGCCACCATACACGGATCAGCGTGAACAATGGCGGAACCAGACACGGGATCAGAGTCAGCAGCAAAACCAGCTCGCCTACGAGCGCGGCATCTCCGATGGCCGTGCTGATGCGAATGCGAACCTGCCGAAGAGCTACGCCCGGCATTACCAGAGCTACACCCCAGCCACACAGGCGGCCTATCAGCAGGGTTATGATCAGGGTTATCTTCCACAACTCGCTCCTTTGCCAGGAACCGGCGGCTACAATCCGCAGCCTTCGTGGCAGCAGCCAGCACCTCAAACCCAGGTGCCTACATATCCCGGCGGCAGCGGTCACACACCTCCACCGACCAATGATCCCGTGTATCAGCAAGGCTACGACTACGGCCTGCGTGACCGCGTCGGAGGCCGCCCGAATGATCCTGGCGCTCACACAGGCCGCTATGACCCACGCAACCGCCGCAGCTTCGAGCGTGGTTATGTGGACGCATACAACTCGCGGTAAAATATCCGCATCTTGTCGGCTAAGAGACCTGGAGTTGATTACTTGGCTGCCTCGATCTGAGCGAGGCGCTTTTCCATTTCCTTGATTCGCTCCAGGAGTTCAGGGATGCGCGCCTGCATGGCCTGCAGGCGGCGTCCTTCCATCAGAGGTTTCGTGGGGAAACCCATGTAGGCACCAGGTGTTGTGATGCTTTTCGTGACACCCGCGCGGGCCAGCAGCGTGACCTGACTGGCGATCTCCAGGTGCCCGCCGATTCCCACCTGCCCTGCCGCTGTGACATAATCACCGAGGCGTGTACTGCCGGCGATGGCAACATGGGCGACGATGATGCAGTGCTTCCCGAGAATGACGTTGTGACCGATCTGCACCTGATTGTCGATCTTGGTGCCTGCGCCAATCCATGTGCGACCAAAGCGGGCGCGGTCGATGGAGGTGCAGGCTCCAACTTCGACATCGTCATCAAGCTGGACGATGCCGACCTGCTCGATCTTCACATGGCGACCTTTGGAGAATTCATAGCCGAAGCCATCCGAACCGATGACCGTGCCGCTGTGAATGACGACGCGATTGCCGAGCACGCAGCGGTCACTGAGGGTGACGTTGGCGTGAAGAGTACAGTCCGTTCCAATCCGGCACCCATGTCCGATGCAAACACCGGCGTGAACCACGGTGCCATCGCCGATCACGACATCATCCTCAACCACGGCTCCAGCTCCGATGGATACTTTCAGCGGGTCAAAGACTGCTCGTGAGGAAACGGTGGCGGCGGCGTGAACGCCGGGAGTGAAATCACGGGTTGTCGGGCCGAAATGACGGATGACCGAGGAAAAGGCCAGAGTGGGATTGGCAACCCGGATCAGAGCCTTTCCGTCCAGCGATTCAGCAAAATCAGGTGCCACGAGCACGGCAGTTGCTTGCGTGGTTTTCAGGGCGGCGAGGTAGCGCGCATTGCCCAGAAAAGTCACTTCACCCTCGACAGCATCGCTGATGGAATTGAGCCCCGACACGACGCCATCTGGGTTCCCCTGGATGAGTTCACCGCCGACAAGTTCGGCGAGACGCTGGTGAGTGATGTTGGCGCTCATGGGATCGTAGAATATAAAAAAGGGCACGCATCCTTCGCGGAAGTGCGTGCCCGGTAAAAGAGGTCAGGCGGTCAGCAGTGATTACTTCTTCTCGCCTTTGGCTTCTCCAGCAGGAGCAGGTGCAGCGGCACCCGCAGCAGGGGCACTCTTGTTCAGTTCCACGATGATCTGATCGGTGATGTCCACGGCGTCCTTGTAGTAGATGAGAATCGGCACCGTGGAGAGGCTCATGCCGGACTTGTCAAAGACGAAGTCGTACCCTTCGGACTTGGACTTGTCCCGGACGACGACGAGGATTTCGTCGTAGATGCCTTTGCGGATCTGCATGTCTTCCTGTTTGAGCTGGCCGCTTCGACGGTTTTGCGCCTCACCGATTTCCTGTTCCAAGGCGCGGAGTTCCTTGCCTTTGTCTTCAAACTCGGCCGCCTTTTTGGCACGTGCATCCGGCGTCATGATCGGATCACTGGCATCCTTCTTCAGCTTCTGCATGTCGTTCATCAGGTTTTTATAGACCGACCAGCGGTCGTTCATCTCCTTCTGAGCTTTGTCCACATTGCCCTTGAACTTGTCTGCAGCATCCTTGGTTTTGTGGAACTCGGAGAAGGCTTTGGACATGTCCACCACGCCGAATTTGATATCGGCAGCTTGAGTGGTGGCGGCGGCTAAAACGAAGAAAAACAGAGAACGAATCATACGGGGCGGGTTGGGGAATTTGGGAAGTAGGGTGGACAGCATTAGACTAGAATCGATAGCCCATGTTGAATTGGAAGCGCGGGCTGTCGCCAGCAAATTCATCGTCGCTGGGCTTCATGATCGGAAGGCCGAGATCGAGACGAATGGGACCGACGGGGAGGAACATGCGGACACCAATGCCAACGTTGGAGTAGATCTCGCCATCACCGATGATCGGTCCGCCATTGCGGACACCACCAGTGGAGCCAGTTTTGGCGGTGAGATCAGACTGAACCATGCCGACATCCCAGAAGACAGCACCGCGCACCTTTTCGACGATGGGGAAGGAGTATTCGATGGAACCGAAGAGTGACATGTTACCACCGATGGGCTCACCGACGGAGTCTTTCGGGCCAGCATCACGGTAATCAAATCCACGCAGATTGTAGGCTCCACCGAGGAACTGACGCTCAAAGATGGGCACATCGCTGTCGCCCCAGCCTTCCACCCAGCGGGCCATGCCCTCGAAGCTCAGGATGGTGTCGCCTGGAAGGTTGAAGAACTGCTGTCCACCGATGTTTCCACCGAAGACTTCCACATCACCACCAAGACCAGCGGCCAGAAGCCCGGCCTCAAACTTGTGCCCCTTGCGGGTGATAAAGACGCTGTCGCGAGTGTCATGCACGAAGTTCAACTCAAGCTTGCTGACGAGGTAGTCGCCATCTTCATCGCGGATAAGCTGGGTGGCATTATCGCTTGGCCCCTGATCCACATCAATGGTGGTCTGCTGAAGGGTGTAAGTGCCTTCAAGGTAGGCGTGCTGGCCGATGGGTTTACGCAGGCCGACAGAGGCACCGGCATTGATCTGGTCGTAGCGGTTGGAGAGATAGAAGAGGTTCTGGTAGAAAAGGCTGACGGTGAGAGCCAGCTTCTGGCCGAGGAACCATGGCTCCGTCCAGCTCGTGTTAAAGGATGAGGTGCGGATACCGTAGCGAAGGTTCATGTTGAAGCGCTGACCTGCGCCACGGAAGTCGCCCCAATCGGAGATGTCGAAGTTGGTCTGGGTGACGTCCACAAAGCCGACAAGGCTGTCCACAGAGCTGAAACCAGCACCGAAGTTCACGGAGCCTGTGGGCTTCTCGGCCACATTGACTTCCACATCCTTGAAGCCATCCACTTCAGTGGCGACAGGGCGGATCGTGAGCGGATTGGCCTCCCCCTTGCCTTCGAAGTAGTTCATGTTTTCCAGAGTGGTCTGGGCGGTTTCGAGCTGGACCGTGTTCAGCGGATCACCGGGAGCAAAGGGAAGTTCACGACGGATGACTTCGTCCTTGGTCTTCATGTTCCCACTGATGTTCACCTTGCGGATGAAGGACTTCGTTCCCTCGGTGACGGCATAAACTACATTCAACTTTCCAGGGCCAGCATCCGTGAGCTGGGTGTCCACGCGGGCGTCGGCATAGCCACGGGAGCCGTAATAATCGAGGATCATCTTTTCATCACCACGCACATCGGTGCCGGAGTAGGCGAAACCGGACTCCGTGCGGATGGCGGGAGTGAGTTCATCCTTGGTGAAAACGGTGATTCCCTGAAGGTCCACAGAGGCCACGTCAAACTTGCCGCCTTCGTTGATCTCGAAGATAAGCGAGGTGCTCTTTTCATCGATGGGCTCGCGGCGATAGCCGACTTTCGCATAGACATAACCTTCGTCCTGGAAGGCCTGCTCGATGATCTTTACGTCATCAATCACCGTCTGGTTGTCGAGTTTGCCAACCTTGCCCCAGAGGCGGTAGAAGGTCTTTTCCTTGCTCTTGATCTTGCCCTTCAGTGTTCGGGAGCTGATGGCGTTGTTGCCTTCGAAGCGGATGTCGCCAATGAGACCGCGGGAACCTTCTTCGATTTTGAAAAGGACGGAAGAAAAACCTTCCTTGGTGGAGGGAGCCACATCGTAGGTCACGAGGACGTCGGAGAAACCTTTTTTCTCATAAAGCTCGCGGATCTTCTGCTGAGCTGTGGTGAGCTTGGCGTCATCCACCGGGTCGCCGACTTTCACTTCGATCTCCTTGCGCAGCTTATCGTTGTCGAAAGCGCCATTGCCCAGGAAATTGATTTCACCAATTCCACCACGACCAGAGAGGGTGACGATGACACGGACACCGCCGTCCACGTTCACAGCCTGGATGTCCACATTTTCCACCGAACCGGTTGCGTAAAGGGTGCGGATATCGCGCTCGACAGACTCATCCGTGTAGGGTTCGCCGACGCGGGTGGCCATCTGGGCTTTGACGCGGTTTGCATCCAAGGTGGCCGCACCTTTGTAAACCACCTGCACATCACGAACAATGCGTTTGCCGACAGCAGCAGGTGAGTCGAGTGACACCTGGGCATTCATCAAACTGGTCTGAGCACCTAGAAGGGCCAGAACGATGAGAGGCATGAGGACTTTGCGTGTGAGATGGGAGACTCCGTTCATGGGCTTGAGGGATTGGATCAGCAATTCTAAATTCAGCGGGCGGGATACTGGCGGATGAAACGCCAGTAATGCTGGCCTAGCGTGGAGGCGTCAAGATGTAAAAACACCTTTGGCGCTGGCCTTAAGAAAGCACAAAGCCAGCCAAAGACGCTGTGAGCGGGCGGGCTTCAAGCCTCCCGCCCCCGGTCAGCGGAACAATTCCCTGAAAAAGCTCTTCGTTTCGCTGCGGGCTTTGTCGGTCCAGTTCCAGGCTTTGCGGACCGTTTTTTTCACCACTTTGGCGGCGCGTTCGCCCTCACTGGGCGGCGCGGAAGGGGCGGAGCCCAGCTTTAGCGTCCAATCCTGGAAGGTCAGCGCGCCAGTCTCAGCTGAGATGACACAAAAACCCACCTCATATCCCGACTCATCTTTCAGCGCGAGACCCCACTCCGGTGCGCCAGTCTCGGCATTAGCGGCGAGTTGGTAGTCCACACTCGCAAAGGTGGTCTGCGCCAGCGCCGCAGCCTTGGCGGCCACCACACGGGCCTCGGAACTACGGGTGTGCAGACGGGCGGAGTCGAGCATCTTCGGCGGAACGGGGGAGAGCACTTTGGTGCCTGCACCAGCAGGTGATGCCTTCCAGACAGAGGCCTCCATCCGCACAATAATACGCAGCACCTCCTCGGGACGGAACGCATCCCGCGCATACGCTGTCCATTCGACAGGCTCTGAGGTCGTGCCCGTGCCCTTCACCAGCAGAAGGCTGCTGCCGATGCTCTCGCCGAAACTCTGCGCCACCGCACGGGGGATTTCAGGATTCGCCTGCAGAATGCCGAGACTGAGGAAGAGACAGACAAGCGAAAGAATAGCGGTTTTCATAATGCGATAGTGCAGGGTAGAAACGCTGCCGGGCTGAAGCAAGAAGCCATTTCGTGACTCAGTCGCCAAGATACGCCGCGCGCACCTGCGGGTTCTTGAGCAAGGCAGCGGCGCTGTCTTCGAGGATGACTTTGCCAGACTCCAGGACATAGCCGTGGTGGGAGATGCCCAGCGCTAGGTTGGCGTTTTGCTCGACGAGCAGGATGGTCAGGCCTCGCTCTTTGTTGATGGCGACGATTTGATCAAAAATGGCGCGTACGAGGATGGGCGCGATGCCGAGGGAGGGCTCATCGAGCATCAGGCACTTTGGCTGGCTCATGAGCGCGCGGGCGATGGCGAGCATCTGCTGCTCTCCGCCGGACATGGTGCCTGCGGCTTGATGGATGCGCTCCTTCAATCGCGGGAAGATGGTGAAGGCGTAGTCCATGTCGGCGGCGATGCCGGCCTTGTCGTTGCGCAGATAGGCACCCATGCGCAGGTTCTCGGCCACGGTCAGGTTGGCAAAGACCATGCGGCCTTCGGGCACATGGCAGAGATGCTTGCCAACGATCTTGTGCGCGGGCTGATTCGTGATGTCCTCGCCGTTGTAGGTCACGCTGCCAGCGCGTGCTTTGATGAGGCCGCTGATGGCGCGCAGCGTGGTGGACTTGCCGGCACCATTCGCGCCGATGAGCGTGACGATGCTCTTCTCGGGCACCTTGAGTGAAACGCCGTGCAGGGCTTTGATGGAGCCGTAGCTGACTTCGAGATCTTTGATTTCAAGCATCGACTGGCTCCTCCTTTTCGGTCTCTGTGCCGAGATACGCGGCGATGACTTTTGGATCGCGCTGGATGTGCTGTGGCGTGCCTTCGGCGATTTTGATGCCGTATTCGAGCACGGCAATGCGCTCGCAGATGCCCATGACGACGGTCATGTCGTGCTCGACGAGCATGACGGCGATCTGGAACTTGTCTTTGATGAAGCGGATGAGGTGCATGAGCTCCTCCTTCTCCGTGGGGTTCATGCCAGCGGCGGGTTCATCCAGCAGCAGCAGCTTCGGGCGTGTGGCGAGAGCGCGGACGATCTCCAGGCGGCGCTGATCGCCATAGGGCAGGCTCTTGGCCTCTTCATCGCGCATGTCGCCAAGCTTGAAGATGTCCAGCAATTCCAAAGCGCGTGTCTCGACTTCCTTTTCGAGTGTTTTGAAACTCGCCCCACGCCAGAGCGAGGCACGTACGCCGTGCTTGCAGTGCAGTTGCATGGCGGCGCGGACGTTGTCGATGACACTGAGCGAGCCAAAAAGGCGGATATTTTGGAAGGTGCGGGCGATGCCCTGCCGCGTGAGGTCGTGCGGCTTCACTCCGGCGATGCTGCGACCATTGAGATGGATCTGTCCCTCGGTCGGCTGATATACGCCGGTGATCATGTTAAAGGCGGTGGTCTTCCCCGCGCCATTCGGGCCGATGAGGCCGATCAACTCACAGGGCTGAACTTCGAGACTGAATTTCGACACAGCGGTGAGTCCGCCGAAGCGGATGGTCGCGTGATCGAGCTTGAGAAGCGGATGGCTCATGCGGCTCCTTTCTTCCGGGTCCAGGTGAAGAGACCCTGTGGGCGCGCCATCATCAGCACGATGATAAGCAGTGAATAGATGATCATGCGATACTCGCTGAACTGCCGCAGCACTTCCGGCAGCAGCGTGAGGATGATCGCGGCGACAACCACACCCGCCGTGCGGCCCATGCCACCGAGGATGACCATGACGACGATGTCGATGGACTTGAGGAAATCAAAACCGGTGGGCGAAAGGAACTGCTTGTGATGCGCATACAAGCCGCCCGCGATGCCGGCAAAGAACGCGCCGGTGACAAAGGCGGTGACCTTGTAGCGCACGGGATTGATGCCCATGGAGCTGGCGGCGACCTCGTCATCACTCACGGCGATGAAGCCGCGCCCGTAGGTCGAGTTCACCAGTGCGGTGACAAAGTAGATCGTCACGGCGGCGAGTCCGAAGGTCCAGCCGAGCGTGGTGTATTTGGGGATGCCTTTGAGCCCGCTCGCCGCGCCCACGGCTTCCATGTTCTGCACGATGACGCGGATGATCTCGCCAAAGCCGAGCGTGACGATGGCGAGGTAATCCCCACGCAGGCGCAGGGAGGGAACACCGACGCCGAAGCCCGCCAAAGCGGCAAGCAATCCACCAGCGATGAGTGCCACGAGGAAGATCAACGGCTGCAAAGCAGGCGGCAGCATGGGCGAGACGACGAGGGAGATCTTCGCCGCCGTGTAACCGCCCACGGCCATGAATCCGGCGTGGCCGAGACTGAACTGCCCGGTGTGGCCGTTGATCAAATTCAGGCTGACGGCGAGGATGATATTGATGCCGATATCGACGATGACGCCGAGGTGATAGCGATTGAACTGCGCGCTAAACATCGACACCACCACCGCCAGCGCGATGCCAGCGATCAACCAGCGTTTCGCGCCAGCAAGAGTGGAGGGGTTAAGGGTGGGAGACATGGCTTAGACTTTCTCCACGGTTGCCTTGCCGAGCAGGCCGGCAGGTTTGAAAAGAAGAATGAGAATGAGAATGGCGAAGGCGATGCCATCGCGGTAATTCGAGAGGCCGGAGATGCCACCAGCGAAGGTTTCCAGCAGGCCGAGGATCAATCCGCCGAGAGCCGCTCCTGGCAGATTGCCAATGCCACCGAGCACCGCGGCGATGAAAGCACGCAGGCCGGGCTGCACACCCATGAGCGGGTCAATGCCCGGTGCCTTCATCGCATAAAGAATGCCCGCGATGGCGGCGAGCGCGGAGCCGAGTCCGAAGGTGAAGGAGATGATGCGGTTGATGTTGATACCCATCAGCGCGGCCGCCTGCTGATTGTAGGACACGGCACGCATGGCAGTGCCCATCTTCGTGCGCTGCACGATAAACCACAGCCCGCCGAGCAGCAAAAGTGTGGTCACGACGACGACGAGATCATTGCTGCTGAATACGAGCCCACCGAGATGGAAATCATGTTCGGGCAGGAGCTGCGGGAAGGGCTTGGTATCCGCACCGAAGACCGCATTGTGCTGGCAGGTGAACTCGATGAAAAGCGAAACACCAATCGCGGTGATGAGCACCGTTAACCGGGGCCGCTGCCGCAGCGGACGATACGCCAGAAACTCGATCAACATGCCGATGCCGGTGCAGATCATGACTGCGATCAGGGTCACGATCATGGCCCCAGTCATGGATGGCAGTGGGAAGACCGTATTGACCGCAGGCGCGAGAAAGTAGGCCGCGTAGGCGCCCAGCATCAGCACGTCGGCGTGGGCGAAGTTGATGAACCTCAGCACGCCATAGACCATCGTGTAACCGAGGGCGATGAGTGCATAGATGGACCCGAGAGCGAGGCCGTTGATGAGTTGTTGCAGCAGCCAATCCATGCGGGAGACGGTCCGGGGTTCGCTTCAGAGTTCGAGGTTCGTTTTGACTCAGGGAGCGACCGTCTCCAGATACTTGAACTTGCCGTCTTTGACCTGAAGAATGACCGCTGACTTCACCGCATCCCGCTGCGCATTGATGGCGATCTTGCCGGTGACAGCTTCATAGTCCTTTGTGGCAGCCAACGCATCGCGGATGGCTTTGCTATCGGTGCTGCCGGCGCGCTTGATGGCATCTACCAGGACCATGGCGGAGTCATAACCGAGGGCCGCCATCGCGTCCGGCACCTTGCCATTGTAGCGCTTTTTATAAGCCGCGACAAAGGCCTCCACGCCGGGGGAGGAAGCATCGGAAGCGTAATGCGTGGAGAAGTAATGGCCCTCGACCGCGTCTTTGCCGATGTCGAGCAGCGTCTGGCTTTCCCAGCCGTCGCCGCCGCAGAGTGGAACGCTCAGTCCGAGTTGCTTGGCCTGGATGGCGATGAGGGCCACGTCCGTGTAGTAACCCGGGATGAAGACCGCGTCCGGTGCCGCGCTCTTGATGGCGGTGAGTTGCGCTTTGAAGTCTTTGTCGCCGCCATTGAAGTCGAGTTCCGCCACGATCTGGCCGCCTGCTTTGAGGAAGCCTTCTTTAAAGAACTTCGCAAGGCCTTTGCTGTAATCACTCTTCACATCGGTGAACACGGCCACCTTCTTGGCCTTGAGCGTGTTCGTGACGAAGTTCGCCATCACGGTGCCCTGGAAGGGGTCGATGAAGCAGACGCGGAAGATGCAGTCGCCCGTCTCCGTGACTTTGGGATTCGTCGAGGCCGGGGAAACCATCGGAATGCCATTCTGCTGGCAGATCGGTGCTGCTTCCAGGGAGCGGCTGGAGGCGACCTCACCCAGGATGGCAACCGCGCCATCTTTGGAGATGAGTTTATTCACCACGTTGGAGGTCTCGCCCGCCTTGGATTGATTGTCCTCCGTCAGCAGTTCGATCTTCTTTCCCAGCACCCCGCCTGCGGCATTCAGTGTCTCCACAGCGAGCAGCGTGCCCTCATGGGAGGAGATGCCAAAGGTGGCTTCCTTGCCCGTCAGCGAGGCAAATTCACCAACGATGATGCCATCACCGCCGCTTTTGTTGCAAGCAGGCAGGAGGAGCGAAACGGCGATGAGGGGGAGAAGGGTGCGGCGGTGCATGGGCAAAGGTTAAGCAGCAGTCCCCGTGCCGACAAGAACGAATTGCCACCCCGTCTGTCTCACACGGACGAACGGGCCGTGATCACGTCGCTGAGGCGGAGCATGGGCGTGGACCTCTTTTCGTCCGTGCCCCCAACAAACATCTCAAAAGCCCGTATTCACGACAGAAAAGGGTTTGTCGTTTCAGAGGGGCTCCGCTTGAATGGAAATACCTTCTGCCCCGCAGCTCTCTATTTGTCTCTAACTCTCCAAGGCTTCCCCACATCGTGAAACTCAAATGCCCCACCTGCGAAACGCAGCTTATGATCGAGCCTGAAATGGCTGGCAAGGTCGTCCGCTGCCCTGGCTGCAATGGCAAGGTCTCCATCCCTGCCGATCTCGGCTCCGCATTGCCCCCTCCTTCCGGCCTGCCAGCGCCCACGGGCATCGCGCCGCCATCTGGAGATGATGTGTGGGGGGGGGACGCGAATGTGCCCGACCAGCCTGTGCAACCGGCCTTTGCCCAGCATCAGGCTCCATCCCACTCCGCTGAACGCGGCGGCTGGGAGGAGATCGATCCGACGAATCCGAATGGGATGCTGAGCTTCGGCATCGGCTTTGTGGTTTTCCTGGCAGTGATCGGCGTGCTCTTCCCTTTCAAAGCACCGCCGGATGTGGTGGCGGCGAATTACACGGGCATGCAGTGGGTGGCCTCGCTGTTCTTCAAGCACATGGCGGTGAGCTTCACGAACACGCTGTTCTTCACCTGGGCCATCGCCATCCTGTATTTGAAGTATCAGAAGCTCAGTCATCAGCGCAAAGCTCTGCTGCTGGATGTGCTGCCCTGGGAGATGGGCTCGGAGATCAATGCGGACAACGTCGGCAGCTTCATCGACAACTTATACAAGCTCCCCCGCCGACTGCGTGACAGCATGATGGTGAACCGCATCCGCAAGGCGCTGGAGCTTTTCGAAGTGAAGCAAAGCGTGGGTGATGTGACGAATATGCTCTCCAGTCAATCCGACATCGACAGCATGCGCATCGGCGGCAGTTACGCTCTGCTCAAAGCCTTCCTCTGGGCCATCCCGATCCTTGGATTCATCGGCACCGTCATCGGTCTCTCTCACGCCATCAGCGGCATGAACTTCTCTCAGATGGAAGACATCAAGCAGATCACCTCCACGCTCGGCACTGTCACGGGCGGTCTCGGCACCGCGTTCGATGCGACGCTGCTCGGCCTCGTCTTCGCTCTCTCGCTGAACTTCCCTTTGAACTCGATGATGAAGTCCGAGGACGACTGCCTCAATGACATCGACTCCTTCTGCAACGAAGTGCTCCTTCCCCGCTTGAATGACGGCGGCAGCATCGCCGGTGGTGACACGCAGGGCATCATGGAGGTGCTGGTGAAAGCCGTCGCCAACTCGCAGAAGGAGTTCCTCGTGGATCTCAATGCCCTGTCCGCCAAGATCAAAGAACAGGCCGACAACCTCGACAAACGCGCCGCAGCCCACCAGGACCGAGTGGATGCCGAGTTTGCCCGTGCCGTGAGCCGGATGCGCGAGGACTTCACCACGACGATCACTGACGCCGTGAAACAGAGCACCGAGTACAATCGTGCGCTCGCCAGCGGCATCCAGAGTCTGAACAACACCCTCAAGGAACTCGGCGGCCAGCAGATCCTCATTCATCAGGTGAAGAAAAAGGGCTGGTTCAGCCGCAACAGTTGAGTCCACCCCCTTCTTTTCACCCCGCCAACGCTGATCCCACATGGCCAAGAGACGTCACGGTGCCAAGGACGAGATTCTCCTCGTCCCGTTTCTGGACATTCTGTGCTCCCTCATCGGTGTGCTGGTGCTCATCATCGTCGTGCTTTGCGTCTCCCAGACCCAGCAGACGGAGGGGCGCACGCCCGAGGAGATCCAGATGGCGCAGGATCACAAGCGCATGAAGGAGGAGCTGGTCGAGCGCGAGAAACTGGATGTGGTGCTCAAGGAAAAGATCGCCGAGCTGGAGAAGCTAAAAGTGGAGATCGAAGAGAAGGAGCAGCGCTACCTGAAATTCCGCAAGCTCCTCAGCTCCTCGAAGGAACTCCAGGATCAGAACAAAAAGATCGCCCTGAATCTGCAAAAGGAACTCGATGACCTGCTGACAGAAATTGACGGCCTGAAGAAGCAGCAGGACGAGAGCAAAAAAATGGTCGCCGACCTCATGGCCGAGATGAAAAAACGCGAGGTGCCGCCGGACAAGAAAGTGCCGCCCGTCGTCGTGCAGCCCTCGGGCAGCGGGATGCCCGAGACGACAAAGATCTATTTCGTCGAGTGTGCCACCGGAGCGCTGAAGGTGCTGGATGGCTGGGGAGCGGGTGATTACCGCCTGAGTGCCACGGCGGAGGTCGTGGTGGCGGATGTGGCGTACAACCATTTCCTCACCGAAGTGGCAAAGGACAAGAACTCCCTCATCCTCTACCTCATCCGTGATGACGGCCAGGGAGCCTTTAACAACGGTGCCGGACGTGCCGAAGGTGACTACAAGATCCGCATCGGCAAGCTGCCCATCCCCGGACGCGGCCAGCTCGACCTCGCCCTCTTTGAAAAGTATCGTGGCATAGTCCCGCCGCCACCCGCCGCAGCAGCGCCTGCCAAACCCGCCGCAGCGGACAAACCCAAGGCCTGATCACCCCCTATGGCAAAGCGCAAACATCGCGAAGAGCAGGAGCTACCCTTCGTCGCCTTGATGGACACGATGACGAATGTCGTCGGCGTGCTCATCATCGTCCTCGTCATGGTCGGCATCAGCATCGCCAACGCGGTGAAGAACATCCTCTCCGACCTCCCGCCCGTCACCCCCGAGGAGTATCGGAAGATGCTCGAAGTCGTGAAGGAGCTGCCCCCGCCGCCCGCTGACCCGAAGAAGCTGGAAGAAGACAAAAAGATCGCCGAACAAAAACTGAAGAAGGCCATCGACGACCTCAAGACCATCGACGTCTCCGCCGTCGAGTCGCAGATGAAGTTCATGGACCTCGAAACCTTCCGCAAGAAGCTCGAAGACGCCCGCAAGCTGCGCATCGCTCAGAAAGCCGAGGTGGATAAACTCATCGCCGAAGTCGAGCGGCTGAAAGCGCTGCTGGATCAGACGCCCGTCTTCAAGCCCGACCCGCCCACCTACGTCCGCCTGCCAAACCCACGGCCCTTCCCGGAAAAGCCAAACGAGACACGCATCCTCGTCGCCAAGCAGGGCGTGCTATTCTTTAACGAGAAAGAGTTCATCAAGCCTGTGCTCGACGGCCTGGAAAAAATCCGCAGCCAGTTTGAATACAAAGAAGTGAAGATCGACCCCTTCGCGAAGATGCTCGAAAGCATCTTTGGCAATGCCAAGGCAGCCCAAACTGCCTGGCCTGAGCTAGCCCCTCTGGTGAACACCTTCCAGCTGGATCAAGTCGCCCTTGCCTACAAGGCGCTCGTCTCCGGTGGACTTCCCGCCACCAAACAAGTGCTCAACTCCGTGGGAAACCTCGCCCTAGCCACGCGCAGCACCATGCCAGTCGTCGCCGAAGCCATCGTCGGAGCCACCAAGGGCGATCTCACCAAATGGACCGCCCTTGATCCCACCCGCGATCCGCTGGCGCCGATCATCAAGGCCACGTCATCCGGCGGCAAGATCAACTTCTCCTGGGGGGCCAACCTCGTCAGCGTCAAGAACACCCCGAAAGACATCCTGGACTACTTTGTCAAAGATCTCGGAGGTCTCGATGCCATCAAAAAACTCAGTGCTGACAAAATCATCTACGACGCCTTCAAGCTCACCGCCATCCTCGAACGTGCGGCGGCCAGCCCAATGATGAACAGTTCCTCCTACACCTTCGCCCCTTCAGTCAAACCTGGCAACGCCTACGTCCAGCTCGCGCTCACACCCAAAGGCGGAGGCGGCGAGACGCGCGAGCAGATCGTGGCCCAGGGCTCCGCTTTCCAGCGTCTCATGCGCCAGATCAAGGCGGATGAAAAAGGCGTCGCCGTTTTCCAAGTCATGACGGATGCCTTCCCTTCCTATCTCGATGCCCGCAAAATTGCCGATGAAATCGGCGTCGCAGCCACCTGGGAATTCCTCGCCAAGTTGGACATCACGATGAACGTCACTGGTTATGAGGTTCAACGCTTTGCCGTAACAACCACCGCCACCCGTCCGGGCAATCTACCGCCTGCCGTCCGCATCACGGCTCCGAAGCGCAGTTTGGATTGAGCGGATGGATCAAAGCTCGATCTTCATCCGCGGAGGCGGCTGAAGTTTGATCACCGGCTGTTCGACGGGCTCACCGCCTTCATCGGGACCGATGGGGACCGCACGGCGGATGGGCGTGCCATCGTCATTCACGGGCTTGGCACGCAGGACGGGCTGCTCGGAATTGTAGGGGTCGGCTCCGATGATGATCTTGTCCTGAATGCGGACGGCGTCGATGTGGGCAAAACGTCCCAGGTCCGCCGGCATCACCGTTTCTCCAGGGTTCGTCACGTGTCTGTGAAATTCGGCGAGGTCTGCCGAGATGCCATCACCCGTGTGAAGATTGCATGTGGCATTGAAGGACGTACCGGGGCGCAGATACTCGAAGTAGGTGTTGCGCACCGATTTGGAACTGCCGTCTGCGCTCTTGATTTTTTCATAGCAGTAGTCCGTGGCGCGCAGACCGCTGGCGCGGCAGATCTCGACCTTTTCCGCGGACTCGGGCGGGCTGAACTCCTGGGGTGTGTGGCCCTGAGTGGAGGCATTGATGATGTCCGTCCAGATGGGCAGGGCGAGCTTGTTCGAGAAGGCCTCGGGGAAGATGGTCTTCTGTTTGTCAAAGCCGACCCACACGCCGCAGGTCACGGCAGAGGTGTAGCCCATGAACCAGAGGTCTTTGTATTCATGATGCGTACCTGTTTTGCCAGCAGCGGGGAATTCGCCGAGGCCGTAGTCTTTGGAAATCGCCCCCGTGCCGCGGTGCAGGGCTTCATCGAGACAGGTGTGCGTCTGCCAGGCGGAGATCTCGTCCATGGCGGGCACGGTTTGCAGGCTGGCTTCATCGAGCTGGAACACCGTTTTATCGTTCGCGTCCGTGATGCGCTGGATGATGTGCAGCCTCGCCGGGCGTTTGCCACCGGTGGCAAAGCAGGAGTAGGCCAGACAGAGTTCGTTGAGTTTGGCCTCACTCGCCCCGAGGCAGGAGGAGGCGGCATCACGCAGCGGAGAGGTGATGCCTGCGCTTTTCACGAAGTCTTTGAAGGCGGGACGAAGCAGGCCGCGATCCAGCGCCACCTGCTCACCGAGCCGGACGGTGACTGAGTTGTGCGAAACGACGAGCGCCTCACGCGCGGAGATGGTTTTGCGCGACCACACGGGATTCGGGATCTCCATGCCATACTCACCGAGGATACCCGTGAAGCCGCCGATCATCACGCGGTCATTGCCCAGCGGCTCATCGGCATACTGGCTGATGGGGGAGACATTCGGCTGAGTGAAGCCATAAGCATAGACGAAAGGAATGAAGGCCGTGCCCACGGGGCGAATGCTGTCCGTGGCACGGTTGTACTGACTGTCCGCAAAATCACGTCCGCCGACCATGGCGAGCACGGAGCCATCCCGATTATCGAGCACGAGCGCCGCGCCCTGGAGGTATTCGGGTTTCGGTCGCGGCGTGGGTGCCGCATCTCCTTTGGTGGAGCTGACCTGCTTGCGCCAGTCCGTGATAATGGCGCGGAATTGATCATAGGTCTGGTGCTCGTAGCCCTGGCGTTTTTCGATCTCGGCCAGCCGTGCCTTCACCGCCGTTTCGGTCTTCGTTTGCAGTTCCTTGTCGATGCTCGTGTAGATCTTGAAGCCACCCACGGTGGCGCGCTCTTCACCGAGCTGGCTGACCACTTCCTGACGCACGGCATCGAAGGCATAGCTGAGCTGCGAATTGCTGTTCTGTGGTGTGGTGACCACGGGCTTCATCTTGGCCAGCTCAGCTTCCTCGCGGGTGAGGTGCTTCTCGATGACCATGCGGTCGAGCACATAGTCACGCTCCTTGCGCGCACGCTCAGGATGTTTGATCGGCTCGATGTTGTTCGGGCTCTTGATCAGGCCGGCGATGGTGGCGGACTCGGCCAGAGTCAGCTCTTTGGCATCTTTGCCAAAGTATCCCTGGGCCGCCGCCTGGATGCCGTGGAAGTTTTTGCCGAAGAAGATGCGGTTCAGGTACAGCTCCAAGATCTCGGTCTTCGAGAATTGCTTCTCGATCCGCTGCGCCACGAAAGCCTCCATGAGCTTGCGCCGATAGCTACGATCCATCAGGCCAAAGGTCTGCCGTGCGAGCTGCTGGGTGATGGTGCTCGCCCCCTGCGTGACTTCGCCTGCTTTGAAATTCAGATAAACGGCGCGCACGAGGCCGATGTAGTCCACGCCGTTGTGCTGGAAGTAGCGGCTGTCTTCCTGGGACGTCAGCGCGTCGATGAAATGCTGCGGGATGTCTTTGATCGAAACGGGCGTGCGGTTCAGCACGAAGATGCGGCTCAGTTCATCGCCATTGCGGTCATAGATGACGCTGGCGGCCTCCAGCTTCTTGACCTCATCGAGATCATAGGTCTCCGCCTTCTCCCGAAGCGGCGCCACGATGATGGCATAAGCACCGAGCAGGGCGACAGCCGCGAGCAGCACGAGTGCCACGAGAGCGCTGAACCAGGCACGCCGGTAGAACGGCGGCTTCAAGCCGGAAGGACCTCGCCATGAAGAAGAGGAGGAAGAAAGCTGTGCTTCGTCGATGCCGAACATGAACAGGAAGAATGGTGGCCCGTGGGGAAAGGGCGGCTAGTCTAGCCTCTCTCCCCTGCCCCGCCACTGACTTCTTTGCCTGTCGTGACACCGATCCATCAGTCTCTCCTCCAGCGCCTCGCCGTCACACCGCGTCTGAGTTTCGCGGCGGTGATGGAACTGGCACTTTACGACCCCGAGCATGGCTACTACGGCCCCGGCCCGCGCCGCATCGGCAGGAAGGGAGATTTCTACACCGCTGTGTCCGTCGGCCCGCTTTACGGGCGCCTGCTTGCTGATCTCGCTCGTCAGACCCATGCCGAGCTGGGTAAACCAGATGACTTCTGCGTCATCGAGCAGGCTGCGCATGACGGGCAGCTCGCGGTGGACATCCTCTCGTCCTGCGACTTTGATTACCTCATCGTCGAGCCCAATCCCCGCTACGAGGCCGTGCAGCGCGAGCGGCTCGCGGCTTTTGAAAACCGCGTGTCGTGGGTGCCATCGCTCGCCGATGCCCCTGCCCGACCTGCGCTCTTTGTCTGCAATGAACTCCCCGATGCCATGCCCGTGCACCTCGTGAGGTGGGATGGGACGGAGTGGGAGGAGCTCTTTGTAGAGCAGAGTTCTCAGTCCTCAGTTCTCAGTTTTCAGTCTGGGCCACCCTCCAGCTCTTTGGCAGACGAGATCGCCCGCCTCCCACGCGGTCTCCCAACCGGCTACACCACCGAGGTCGGCCTCGCCGCACTGGAATGGATGCGTGATCTCGCTGCATCGCCCTTTCGCGGAGTCATCTACCTCGCCGATTACGGGCTCGATCATGATGACCTCTACTCCCCCGAGCGCAGCACCGGCACCCTGCGACGCTATCATCACCATCACACCGATGACCATGTGCTGGAAAAGCTCGGCGAGTGCGATCTCACCACACATGTGAACTTCACCCGTCTCATCGAAGTGGCTGAGGACGCCGGATTGAAACTCCTCAGCTACGAGCACCAGGGCCGATACCTCGGCAAACTCGGCCTCCCTTGGCTCGCTACTCTGGAGGGCCAGCGACCCGATGCCGCCACGCAGGCGCTGGTGCGGCAATTCCACTCCCTCACCCATCCCGCGATGATGGGACGATCCTTCCGGGTCGTCGTGCTGGAGAAGTAGTCAGGTCAAAAACGGATTCTCCGCCCGCTCGCGGCCGATCGTCGTGTCATCGCCGTGGCCCGGATAGACCACCGTCGCATCTGGCAGCGGCCAGAGATGTGTCTCAATGCCCGCCGCGAGCTGCTGAAATGATCCACCGGGGAAATCCGTGCGCCCCACACCATCCAGGAAAAGCACGTCCCCGCCGAAGAGCAGCCCGCGCTCTGGTAGATAGAAGCATACACTATCCGGCGAATGCCCCGGCACATGGAAAAGCGGCACCCTTTCCCCGCAGACCTCGATCACCGACTTCCCCTCCAGCACCTCATCCACCGTGAACTCCGCCACCGCATAGGCCGTGCCCGTCAC
>NZ_JBILYB010000093.1:0-24545 GCF_044378005.1 Prosthecobacter sp. | reverse complement strand
ATCAAGCAACCACCATGAAAAACGTCAACTTCACCACCCAGCGCTCCCTCTCCCGCCGTGCGATGCTCAAGGGCACTGGCATCACGCTCGCCCTGCCGTGGCTGGATGCCATGTCGGCAGCCTTCGCCGCGGACCCGAAGCCGCCCATGCGCTTCATCGGCATCTTGAATTACTTCAGCTTCCACGCCCCGAACCTGTTTCCGAAGGAAGCGGGCACCAATTACATCGCGACGCCCTATCTCCAGGGATTGCAGCCGCACCGGAAGGAATTCACGATCATCTCCGGCCTCAATCATCCCGAAGTGCGTGACGGGCATTCCTCCGACAAATCCTTCTTTACCGGTGCGCCGCATCCAGGCTCGCCTTCGTTCAAAAACACCGTCTCGCTCGACCAACTCGCCGCCGACCAAATCGGTCGCGACACGCGCTACGCTTCGCTGAATTTTTCCACCAGCGGTGCCTACAGTTGCAGCTACACGCGCAGCGGCGTGGCCATCCCGCCGGAAACCAGCGCCGCCCGTGCCTTTGCAAAACTCTTCATCGACGGCACGCCCGCCGAGGTCGCGGAGGAAGTGGCGCGCGTCCAGGAAGGGCAGTCCATCCTCGACCGCGTGGCCGGGGCTGCGAAGCGATTGCAGCGCGATGTCAGCGCCGGCGACCGCGACAAGCTCGACCAATACTTCACCAGCGTTCGCGAACTGGAGCAGCGCCTGGTGCGCTCGGAAAACTTCGCCAAGCAGCCCAAACCCAAGCCCGGCGTGCCCGTCATCAAAGACCCGGGCCCCGGCGAAGACACCACGCGCTTCGGCCTCATGCTCGAAGTCGCCCGCCTCGCTGTGCAGACCGACCTCACGCGCATCGTCACGCTGTATTACGTCGGCACCAGCAAGACACCGTCCAAGCCGGGCACCAGTTTTGCCTACCACGACCTCAGTCATCACGGCCAGGATGCCGGCAAGCTCAACCAACTCGCCACCCTCGAACGCGACCTCCTGCTCGAATGGGGCGGCTTCATCCAGCGCATGAAAGACTCACGCGATGGCACTTCACGACTGCTCGACAACACCATGAGCGTCTTCGGTGCCGGCATGGGCAACGCCTCCAGCCACGACTCCACCAACCTTCCCATTCTCCTCGCCGGCGGCCGATTCAAACACGGCCAGCACATCGCCCACGACGTGAAGAGTCCGCCACCCCTCAGCAACCTTTGGGTGCAAATGCTCCAGCAAATGGGCATGGATGTCGGCAAGTTCGGCACCAGCAACAAGGAGACCCTCGCGGGACTGGAGACAACGTGAGCCTGATTTCGAGTTCCCCCATCCTGATGACGAAGTGTTTCCTCGTTCTTGCCACTCTGCTGGCACCTGGCCCATGGATTCACGCCGCAGAGGTTGACGATGCCGTCGTGCGCACAGCGACCTGGACCGAGCAGTGGCCCAACGTCTCAGGCGCGGCGGAGATTCGCACCGTCACCGCCCAGGTGTGGACGCAGGCATTTCAGGCCGATCTGGATGCGGATGGAAAACTGCACATTCCGGCGCGAGAGCAGCCTTACTACCTCGACGGCCCCATCGTCCTCAAATCCGGCCAAAAACTCACCGCCGATGCTGACGCCGAGATTCGCCTCAAACCGGGCACAAACACCTGCATGGTGCGGAATGAAAACATCGTCGGCTTTGCGGACAAACCTGTGCCCGAAGACACGCAGCCGGACTCCGACATCACCATCGAAGGCGGCATCTGGACCACCCTGGCGAACGGTGCCAAAGACAACCACGGCAACCAACGCGGCTATTCCTCGAAGCTCAAGCCCGTGACCGGCACCCACGGCGTCATCCTGCTTCACAACGTCCGCAAGGTGAGCGTGCGCAACGTCACCGTGCGCCAGAGCAAGCCCTTCGCCATTCATCTCGGCAACATCCGCGACTTCACCATCGATGGCCTCACGCTCGATCGCCACGGGCGCGATGGCGTGCATGTCGATGGCCCCGCGAGCGATGGCGTCATCCGCAACGTCAGCGGCGATTCCCATGACGATCCCGTTTCGCTCACCGCCTGGGATTGGAGGCAATACAGCGCGAGCTTTGGCCCCATCCATCATCTCACCATCGAGCACATCACCGGCGCTCCTGAAGGCAAACGCAGCACGGATGCCATCCGCCTTCTCCCTGGCGTGAAACGCTTCAGCGATGGCACCACGCTCGACTGCCCCATCCACGACATCACGATGCGCGATATCACCGACATCCGCGACTTCAAGCTCTATGATCAGCCCAACCTCGAAGCCGGGCGCGACAAGGACTTCAGCGCTAGCATCGGCACGCTGCGGAACATCGTGTTCGAAAACCTCACCTTCCACCGCCCCGGCAGCATTCAGGTTCACGCCAACACCGACGGCCTCACCATCCGAGATGTGAAGCTGCTCTTTCCACCGCCTGCAGGCTACCATTTCATCGAACTCGGCCCGAAGTCCATGACCTACAAAGGCGCGCCCGGCACTGATCCCTCCCGCTGGACCGAAATCTTCTCCCCCGACCTCGACTGCGCCGTGCGCAACGTCAGCGTTACGGGCGTTCGTCTTAGTGACTCGGAAACCGACCTGCCCATCGAACAAGTCGTGAAGGTCATCGAGCAAAAACCGAACCCCGACTACCCCAAAACGACGCCCAAGGGCGGCACGGGGAAAGGCATCTGGATTCGCTAAGATCATGAAAACCCTAATCCTTCTCACCGCTCTGCTCCTCGCTTCACTGGCAGCACTCCATACCGCCGAGCCGCCCCTTGTGCTCATACTTTCCGGTCAGTCGAACATGGCAGGTTATGGAAAGGCTGGAGAGCTTTCTGAGGAATGGCGCACGCCGCCTGCGAATGTCACGCTCATCCATTGGGGCCGCACGCAGGCGCTCGCCAAGGGTAGCATCGGCCCGGAGGTCACGCTGGCTCATGCGCTGTCGCGGGCCATGCCTGGACGCCAGATCGTGCTCTTCAAGGCCGCGCACGGCGGCACGTCACAGCTCGCTTGGCAGCCGGAGCTGGATCAGGCTCGCATCGATCGCTTGAAGCTCAGCCACGATCAACGTGTCGGCCACGCCTACGCGCAGCTCATCGCGGCATGGAAGAAGGCTTTTCCCGACGGTGGCGTCAAACCCGCTGCCCTCCTCTGGATGCAGGGCGAGTCCGATGCCCGTGTGCCCGAGTTGGCAAAAGACTACGAGCAGCACCTCACGAACCTCATCGCCTCGCTCCGTCGCGATCTCGATGCGCCGCAGATGAAGGCCGTCATTGCGGAGATCAATCCCGCCAAAGTCACCCCCGTCTCGCCCTTTCCCAGCGTGGATGAAGTCCGCGCCACTCAGCGTGCCTTTCCGGCCAAAGACCCGCTCACCATTTGCATCAGCACCGACGGCCTGACCAAAGCCAAGGATCAGGTCCACTACGACACCGCTGGACAGCAAGGGCTTGGTCAACGCTTCGCCGAGGCCTTGCTTCCGTTGCTCCCCAAGGACTCACGATGATCACGCCAACGATGAACCACACCCTCACCCTCCTCACCTCCCTGCTGCTCGCGCCGCTGACGACACTCCAAGCTGCCGAGACCGGCCCTGCGTCCGGCCAGCCGCCGCGCGGTGGCGACCCGGTGGATTGGGTCGACCCATTCATCGGCACGCAATCAGCGCGCTGGTTTTTCTTCACTCCGGCGGCCGCGCCGTTTGGTCTCGTCAAGCTCGCGCCGGACACGACGGGCTTCGGCGGTTATGCGGGTGGTGGGCACACGTCGGGTTATCGTTTCTCGGATACTTCGATCTTGGGATTCAGTCATCTCCATGATTTTCAAGTGGGCGGCATTCTGCTCATGCCAACCACCGGGCCGCTGGTGACGGTGCCGGGCGCTGATGGGCAGGACAAAAGCGGGTGGCGCTCCCGGTTCTCGAAGTCCAGTGAACGCGCCGAGCCGGGCTAGTATCGGGTCCACCTGGACAAGCATGACGTCTCCGTCGAACTCACGGCGAGCACGCGTGTCGGCTACCATCGCTACACCTTTCCGAAAACTGACGCCGCGAGGGTGCTGATGGATGTCGGGCATCTGCTCGGCGAGGGAGGCGTTTTTCAGCAGCATGACCGATTCAGCGGCGGCTTGCGCGCGGCGATGATCGAGCGCGTGGACGACCGCACCGTGCGGGCCAGTTGCACCATCGCGCCTTCTTATGCGGAGGCTCCTTTCGAGATCTACGCGGAGATTCGCTTCAACCGCCCGTTCAAGACTCACGGTGCGTATCGGGACGCCAAGACGTTTCCAGGGCGTGAGGTGATTACCGGGTTCGGCGCGGGCTACTATGTGGAGTTCGACACGCGCGAGGAGGCGGTGGTCGAGGCGCGCGTGGGCATCTCCCATGTGGACTTTGACGGAGCAAAGAAGAATCTGGTGACCGAGACCGAGGGCAAGACGTTTGACCAAATCCGCGCTGCCACCCGCAGCGAGTGGAACAGCCTGCTCGGCCGTGTGAGGATCGAGGATGAACGTCCGGAGGCTGAGCCGGCCAAGGTCAAGTTTTACACCGCCTTGTGGCACGTTCTGCTGGGACGTGGGGTGAACAGTGACGCAGACGGCGCTTACTCCGACGCCACGGGACGCCGCGGTCAGATTCCCTTGGTGAACGGTCAGCCTGAATATGCCCGATACAACTCGGATGCTTTGTGGGGCAGTTTTTGGAATCTGAATCAAGTGTGGTCACTGCTTTACCCGGAGCAGATGACCGCATTCGCGAAACATCTGCTCGCCTCCTATCGGGAGAGCGGGTGGCTGCCAGATGGTTTTGTGGTGAACCGGCGCGCACCCGGGATGCTGTCCAATCAGGCGTCACTGTTTCTGGCAGCGGCTTATGCCAGAAATCCCTCGGCCTTTGATCGTGAGGAACTATGGAATGCGGTCTGGAAAAACCAGACGCAATGGCGTGGGCGGCCCCGCTACACCGGACAGGAAGCGCTGGCGGGTTATTCACTTCTCGGCTATGCGCCTTGTGACGATGGAGGATACGGGCCTTCGGGTTACACGCTGGAGTATGCTTTCGAGGACTGGTGCGCCGCGCAACTGGCCACCCAGTTTGGTAAGAAGTCGGATGCTGACTTTCTAACGCAGCGTTCGGATGCCTGGCGGAAGCTCTGGGATGAAGAGACGCGCTGTTTTCGTCCCCGGCGTTTTGATGGCAGCTTTCACACTCCGTTTGATCCGAACGGCGGCTACTCCTTCATCGAGGGAACGGCGCTCCAATACCGCTGGTTCGTGCCGCACAACATCCCGGCTTTGGTGGGGCAATTCACCCCCGAGGTGTTCTTGAGCGAGTTGACCCAGACGATGGCACAGGCCGAGAAGACAGCCTTTGGCCCCGCCGAGGTCAAGAATACGGCGGGGCTTTCTCTGCCCTACAACCATGGCAACCAGCCCGGCTTGCACACGGCGTGGTTGTTTCATTTTGCCGGGCGGCCTGACTTGAGCCGGCAGTATGTGCGCTCCATCTGCGAGCGCTTTTACGGCACCACTCCAGTGCATGGCTACGGGCTCGGTCAGGATGAGGATCTAGGTCAATTGGGTGCCTGGTATGTTCTGGCTTCCATGGGGCTGTTTGATGTCGAGGGCATGGTAAGGCGGGAGGCTCCCGTGGCGGTCATCCCACCGGCCTTTGCCCGAATGGTGCTTACAATCCCCCGAGCGCCCTTTTCCGGCACGAAGGCAGGAGAATTCAACAAGGTCGAGTTGCGTCAGGAGGCCGGTGCCAGCCAATCCAAGGCCGATGCGTTCGTCCCTTTGCACACGCTCTGGGAAGATGTCGGGCCCTCGCCGACTCCCCAACCTGCGACATCCGACAAATGACAACTCTCGCACTTGAAAGACCCATGAAACCAACCCTCACACTCCTCACCGCCCTGCTGCTCGGCTCATTGTCCCCGGCCCACGCGGACCTCGTCGCGCATTTCCGCTTCGACGGGGACCTGAAGGACGTCACCGGTCAACACGATGGCCGCCCGGTCGATCCGAAGCTCGCGCCTTCCTTTGCTCCCGGACGCGTCGGCAACGCGGTGGTGATCGAAAAGGTCAACGCAGGCATCGAGCTGGCAAATCCTTCGGCGATTGATTTCAGCCGCGACTTCACCATCGCGACCTGGGTCAACGTGGGGAACTACTACGCGGAGATGCCGGTGCTCTTCAAAGGTCGGGCGGACCTGACCGCTGCGCCCGACAAGTTCTTCGGCGTCTTCGGTATCGAGGGCCTGCAAGTGCATGGCGAGGGCCAGGGCGAGTGGATCACGAACTACCGCGCCTCGAACGGCCTCGTGCCGAACGACGGAGGATGGCATCACATCGCGGTGACGTATCGCGCGGCGGAGGCTCCGCATTTCACCCTCTACGTGGACGGCCAGGGCAAGACTCCGGCGGACAAAGGCACGTTCCGGGGCGGTGATTTCACGCTGAAGCCCGATGCGCCGGACAGCGTGCTGCGGATCGGCTGCCGAGCCGATGGCGACACGTGGCGCTATGTTCGCTCACACCTGCGCGGGCTGCTGGATGAACTGCAAATCTACGACGAGGTGCTGAAAGCCGGGGACATCCGCCATCTCTTCGAGCATCCCGGCAGCGTGGCCGGGCAAGGCGAGGCAGTGACCTCCGCGACGAGCTTTCAATTCGATCCGGGGCATCGCTGGCGTCCGCCCTTCGGCGTGGAGCGTGTCGGCCTGACTCCGGTGATTGTGCAGTTCGCCAGCGACACTCGACCAGCCCCGGAACACTGGCTCGCGGCGTATCGCGAGGGCAAGGAGGTCGACCGCAAAGCGCTCAATGTGTCCGGTAACTCTCCCTTCACCGCACGCGTGACCTTCGCCACCTCGCCCGCGCCGGAGGAACTGGTGCTGCTCACCAAAGACAAGGACGGCAAGGCCATCGAGCGAGCCCGCTGGAAGGTCGAGCGCCCGGCTTTCGAGGCGGACGCGGAAGCTGCAGCTGATCCAGTGATCAATCCCGTCGATCTCGGTGCGATTTTGCCGCCTGCAGATTGGCTGGTGCTTGGTCCGAAGCAGCAGGCTCGCGTGACCCTCGCCGCGTTTTCCAGCAAGGAGAAGCTTCGCGGCGCAGAGGTGCTCGCGTGGTTCGAATCTTCGCCGGATCGGCCGACCAAAGCCACGGTGGAGTTGCCCAAGGGCGTCCGTGCTGAGCTGAAACTCTCTCTGCCGCCTCCAGCCTTCACGAAGGATCGCGACACGCTGCATGTGACGATCCGTGATGCTCAGGGCCGTGAACTCTGGCACAAGACCATCACGACCATGCTCGTGCAGGATACGCCGAAGCTGCCCGCCTTCGGGGCCATCGAGACCAGGCTGCGCTACGACTACCCGCTCCTCTCCTATTCCGGCCCGGACGAGGTGACCGAGATGCCTTATGACAAAGCCTGGGCGCCGGAGCGCAAGGATGTCGTCGTCGCGTTGCCGAACGGCTCGCGCTTTGTCTTCTGGCGCGGCGCGGCCTACACACCCTTCTGGGCCGGAAAACACAACACCGCGCTGAACTTCGAGTTCGCCGAAGCGCCGCGCAGAGCGGACGGCCTCGACTGCATCGACGCCGCTTCCGACAAGGAGTTGCGCCGCAGCCGCGTCGAGATCATCGAGTCCACCGCCGCCCGCGTCCACGTCCGCTGGACCGCGCAGCCCTGCGATCTCAACTACAAGGTCTGGGGCGAAACCGCGACGGAGGATTTCTATTTCTATCCCGATGGCTTCGGCTCACGCACCGTCACGTTGCAAAGCGAACCCAAGGCCGAATACGAGATCGAGGAACTGCTCATCCTCACCCCGCCCGCCGCCTATCCGCTCCGCGTGCTGCCGGAAAACCTCGTGGACGTCCTCTTCCGCGATGGCACGAAGCGCGAGCTGAAGTTCCCCATCCTCGACCAGGAGCGCGATTACGAAAAGCTGCTCTCCGGCGAACTCCCGCCGCTCTACCGCATCCGCTTTGGCACGCACGAATCGCTCGCGGCGATCTACTTCAACCCCGGTTGGAAGCGCCTTCCCTCCACCGCCTACCGTCCCTTCTACAGCCAGGGTCAAATGGTCACGCCGTTCTACTGGGGCAATCACCTCCCACTCGCCCGGCGCAAGCCCACCGGCATCAACATCGACGACCTCGCCTCGATGACCCCCGCGCACAGCGCCATGATGTCCTGGGGCCACCGCCGCCCGCAGCCCTTGGAAAGCTGCATCGCCGAAATGCCCGATGCCCTCGGCGTCAAACGCAAGATGCAGGTCGAAAAATGGGCCTGGCTCATCGGCCTGAGCGACGCCGCCGACGCCCGCCTGCTGGAGTGGTCCCGCAGCTTCGCGACGCCGCCGCAGATCCAGGCCGAAGGCGCACGCTTGCAAAGCCCGTCCTACAACACCGAACGCCGCGCCACGCTGCTCAACGTCGAGAAGCCCATCGTCTCGATCACGATCACCCCGACCACGCCCTGCGTGCATCCCGTCTTCGAGCTTCAAAACGCCCCGAAGACACTCTCACGCGTGGAACTGAACGGACGCGAACTCGCCGCTACCGACTACGCCTGGGATGGCCGCACGCTCTGGCTCAACGCCGCCCTGCGAAAACAGGCCCAACTGCGATTGCAGTTTGCAGCCCATTGACATGCCCGCGCATTCATCCCCGCAAACCAGTTTGCATCAAGCGACAGGCACGAATGATCCGACGGTCGAACAAGACATCTATCGTCATCTCCCCAAAGACCCCGCTTCCGCGCTCGCCTTGCTTCCATGCATCCCTTGTGAAAACAAACGCATGAAACTGGCCACCCTCATCGCCCAAAGCTGGGCACGGCAAGACATCAACACAGCCTGGAACGCCGTCGCCCGCTCCCCGCTGAACGCGACCGAGAAGCAGCTCATGTTCAACGAACTCTGGGGATGAACCACCAATCCCACCGCGCCGGACAACCACGACGCCCACGAGTATGCCGAACGCATCCGCGAGCGGTGGCCGAGGCGCTTGCAGGAACTTCGTGAAGGCTGTGGCCTGAGCATGTGTGCGCTGTGGATGAAGTGCGGTGTCTCGCGCGACACGATCAGCCGTATTGAGGGTGGCGACACGATCCCCGGTGTGCATGTGCTGGCGCGGGAAAATAAGTGATCTTTTCCGCAAGAAATTCCGCCGTGACGGGTATTCGGTCCGTGACACCCATAGAACACGTTCCAAATACGGCACAATCGCGTTCCAAAGACGCGAAGGGTGCCAGCATTGAAGCTCCGGCGCTGGACCGGGGGCTGGCCGTCCTGGAGGCGCTGGATGGGAGGCCGGAGGGGATGAGTTTGTCGGAGATCAGTCGGGTCATTGGCAGTCCGAAGAACTCGACCTCGCGGCTAGTGCAGACCTTGATGGTGCGCGGTTATGTGGAGCGGGATGAGGCGACGATGATCATCCGCCTCACGGGCAAGCTGCTCCGTCTTGGGCATCCGCGTGTGGGTCGCGCGAGCCTTGTGGAATGTGCGCTGGAGCCGATGCGGACGCTGCGGGATGCAGTGGGTGAGACGGTGCAGCTTGGCATTCCCATCGGGGACGAGGGTGTGATCATCGAGCAGGTGGAGAGCACGCAGGCGGTGCGCATCTGTGTGGAGATCGGACTGCGCTTTCCGCTGCACAACAATGCGCCGGGCAAGGTGCTGTTGGCTTTTCAGCATCCGAAAGCACGCGAGAAGGCGATTCAGCGGCTGAAACTGGCCCGCTTCACGGGCCGCACGATCACGACCAAGGAGGCGCTCCGACTTGAATGCGAGCGGGTGGTGAAGCTGGGCTACGGAACCGATTGGGGCGAGGCGGACGAGGGCATTCATTGCGTGGCCGCGCCGGTGTTTGACCGGCCGAATCATCTGCTGGCGGTCGTTTGGGCTTCCGCTGTAGCCGGACGGATGCCGAAGAGCACTTTTGCCAAAGTGGGCGTTGAGGTGATGAAGGCGGCGCGGGAGATCGAAAGGAGGCTGCAAGCATGAAACGGGCGTTTTTGGCCTTATGGGTATTTGGAGGCTTCTCAGCGGTTTTCGCGGATGAGTTCTTCGCCTCGAAAATCGAACCGATCTTGAAACAACGATGCTTTGAGTGCCATTCGCATGAGAAGAAGATGAAGGGCGGCCTCACGCTCGATTCCCGATCAGGGTGGGAACAAGGCGGCGACTCGGGTCCTGCGATTGTCGTGGGCAAGCCGGAGGAGAGTTTGCTCATCAAGATGGTGCGCTGGAGTGATGAGGAGCATCAAATGCCACCGAAGGAAAAACTGCCTGCGTCAGAGATCGCTCTGCTGGAGGAGTGGGTGAGGAGCGGTGCGTCTGATCCGCGGGTGCAGGATAAGAAACGTCCGAGCGAGCTGGATTGGTGGTCGCTGAAGCCGCTGGTGGTGCCGAAGGTGCCGGAAGTCGCGGGCGTCGAGCATCCGGTGGATCGTTTCGTTCATGCACGTCTGTCAGAGCGTAAACTAATGCCCTCGCCGGAAGCGGATCGGCGCACGTTGATCCGCCGCATCTATTTTGATCTGCACGGACTGCCGCCTTCGTTTGAGGAAGTGGAGGCGTTCGTGAATGATGCGGACCCGAAGGCTTATGAAAAACTGGTGGACCGCTTGCTGGAGTCGCCGCGCCATGGTGAGCGCTGGGCGCGGCACTGGCTGGACACGATCCATTTCGCCGAGACGCATGGCTGCGGGCATGATTTGCCGCGCGATCATGCGTGGCGCTATCGGGATTACGTCATTGCCTCGCTGAATGCGGATAAACCGTGGTCGCGCTTCATTCGTGAGCAGATCGCGGCGGATGCGCTGTTTCCCGATGAAGCGCAGCTCATCCCGGCGCTTGGTTTCCTGGGTGCGGGTGTCTTTGATCACAGCGCTTATCAGACCGCGCCGACGAACTTTGATTACCTCGATCGCGACGACCTCGTGACGCAGACGATGGGTGCCTTCACCAGCACGACGGCGAACTGTGCCCGCTGTCACGCGCACAAGTTTGACCCCATCACTCAGGAGGACTACTACGCGCTGCAAGCCGTCTTCGCGGGTGTGATCGAGGGCAATGTGGCCTTTGATGAGGACAAGCAGATCGCCCAGACCCGGAAGCGATGGCAATCGCTGCTCGCGGCTGCCGAATCGAAGGATAAGGCCGCGCTGCTCGGTGCTGAAAACGCGGCTCTCGTGAGCGAGTGGGAGAAGAAACAAGGCCCGGCGGTGAAGTGGACGCCGCTAACCTATGAGAGCTTCATCAGCACCGATGGCTCCACTTTAAAGCGCGATGGCGAGGCGATCTCGTCATCCGGAGCGAAGCCGGACAAAGACACATATGTCATCACGGCCAGCGCACCGCTCGCAAAGATCACTGCGCTGCGGCTCGATGCGCTCTCGCATGAGTCGCTGCCGCAAAAAGGTCCAGGGCGTCAGGACAACGGCAATCTCACGCTCAGCGAGATCGAGGCACAGCTTTTCGACCCCGGAGCCGCCCAACCGGTGAAGCTGAAGTTTTCCCGCGCCACGGCGGACTTCGACCAGCAGGGCTGGACCTCCGCGATGGCCATTGACGGCAATGCGGCGACTGGTTGGGGCATTCATCCGGCGGTGGGAGCTTCGCATCACGCGGTGTTTGAGCTGGCGCAGCCGCTCACACTGAAAGCAGGCGCAAAGCTGACGATCTCGCTGAAGCAGTTGTCGGGCAAATCGCATCTCATCGGCTTCTTCAAGCTCTCTGCCACTGACGAGCCCGCCGCACGCGCCACCGCCATGCCAGCGCTCGCACAGGAAGCGCTGAAACTGCCTGCGGAGAAGCGCAGCGAGGTTCAGGGCATCACCTTGGCCGCTCATGCGCTTCGCCAGATCGCGAGCGAGGAGCTGTCGAAACTGCCCGCTCCTGCGGAGGTCTATGCGGCAGGCAAAAAGGCGGATGTGCTGCTCGCTGTCGGCAAAGGCACGCCCACTGCTTATGCGAAGGCGAAGACCGTGCAGGTGCTGAAACGCGGCGAGTTCGACAAACCGATGAAGCAGACCGTGAGCGGTGCTTTGAGCGCGATTCATGCCTTGCCCGCTCGCTTCATCGAGGCTCACGCAAGCAGCGATGAAGCCGCGAGACGTGCCGCGCTCGCGAACTGGCTCGCGGATGAGAAGAATCCACTCACCTGGCGCAGCATAGCCAATCGCGTGTGGCATTATCATTTTGGGCGTGGCCTCTGCGACACACCGAATGACTTTGGCCGCATGGGAGGCACGCCCTCGCATCCCGAACTGCTCGACTGGCTCGCGTGCGAGCTTCGCGACCACGGTGGCTCTTTGAAGCATCTGCACCGCCTCATCGTGACCAGCGCCACTTACCGTCAAAGCAGCGAGCACCGCGAAGACGCGGCGAAAGTCGATGGCGACAACCGCCTGCTCTGGCGCATGAACCGCCTGCGACTCGATGCGGACAGCTACCGCGACTTTGTCGTCGCCACCGCCGGTCAGCTCGATCTCATGATGGGCGGCCCGAGCGTGCGACAGTTCGTCACTGGTCCGCCCGTGCAGCTCACGCCCACGCTGAACTACGACGCCTATGACTGGTCCGCGCTGTCGAAGCACCGCCGCAGCATCTATCGCTTCGTGTGGCGCGGCGTGCCTGATCCCTTCATGGATACGCTCGACTTTCCTGATCTCGGCATGCTCGCCCCGTCACGTGGCTTTTCCGCCTCCGCGCTGCAATCGTTGGCTCTCTACAACAACCGCTTCGTGCTCCATTTCAGCGGTGAGCTAGGCAAACAAATCACCACGCCCGAAGAAGCCGTGCGCCGCATTTTGCTGCGCGATCCGACGAGTGATGAACTACGCGACCTCGCCACGTATGCAAAAAAGAACAACCTCGCCGCGCTGTGCCGTGTGCTGATCAACAGCAACGAGTTTCTCTTTGTGAACTGAATCCATCCTAACCATGAAACACATCCACCGAATCGTTCTGCTGCTTTGCCTCAGTGCTGGTTTTTCCAACGCAGCTGACAAGAAGCCGAAGGAAATGAAACCCAAGCTGGTCGATGCGGGCACGATTCTGGTGAAGGACGCCTTTGACAAGGAGGTGGTGGATACCAAGTGGGTGTCCGAGGCGAAGGCGGATGAGGTGGGGCTGAGGATCGAAGACGGGGCGCTGCGGGTCGATGGGCCGAGCGGAGGGACTCGCGGGCTGGTGGAGACGAAGTTCGCCGCGCCGGTGAAGGATGTGCACGTGCAGTTCTTGCTGAAGCCACACGCTTGCCAGTCCATCGCCATCGGGTTTCGGCAGAAGACAGCTTTTGGCTACGCGGTCTATGGTGCGGCGAATCGCTTTGCCGTGGTGGATCGCACGCAGACGAAGGAAGGCGATCCGCCGTATGTGAGCAGCTTCAAGCCGGTGACAGTCGCGACTGAGGCGAAGGATGCCAAAGAATGGCGACGCATCTGCATCGAGTGCAAAGGCGACAAGTTGCTCGTGCGTCAGGACAACAAAGTGCTCGTGGAGCTGGAGCATCCTTTTGTCGGTGAAGAAAAAGCCGCCTTCGCGCTCGCTGGTTACGGCGGCGTTTTTGTGATCGATGAAGTGACCATCGCCACGCCGAAGACCAAGTAACTTCACGCTCTCATCCTCATGAAAAGACTGCTCACCTTCTTCTTTCTCTCCACGGCGGCCATCGCCCAGGACAAAGCCGACCTCAGCCGCTGGACGGAGTCGTTTGATTCCGAAGCGGCTTTTGATGCCAACTGGGGAGCCTATGGCTGGCATCCCGATGGCAAAACCTCCGCGAAGAAAGAAGATCGTCCGCTCTGGTGGCAGATCATCAACGGAGAGCTGCAAGCCAACACCTCGCCTGGCGTGCATCCTTCGGGCCTGACTCGGCGTGTGGCTGGTGCCAATGTCAAAGTCAGCCTGCGCTTCAAGCTGCCACCGAAGGGGCTCGTGGGTGTCGGTTACAACGGGATGAACCGGCTGCTGGAGCGCAATTTTCATCTGAGCGGCATCCACATCACTGAGACCATGATCAAAGCCTGGGACGAAGACATCCTGCACCCCAAAGGCAGCCCCGAGGCCGAGAAGCTGAAGGTGGAAGGCAAGATGAACCGCAAGTTCATCGGCGCTGCGAAGATCGCGGAGATGCCCATCGCCGCAGGCGTGTGGCATGATCTGGTGCTGGAGATGCGGGGGCTGGACCTGCGTGTGATGCTGGATGGCAAAGAAGCGCTCACCTACACCACCAAGGCGGGCGATGCCGAAAAGCAGACGCTGCAATTGTCCGTCCACAGCTACGAAAAGCAGATCGTGCATGGCTACTTCGACGACATCCGTTTTGAACCGCTTCCTTGAACCCATGAAGGCACTGTTTTTCGTTCTCGCGGCATTCATCACCGCGGCTCAGGTACAGCCTGCGGACATCTACATCGTTGCTGGCCAGTCGAATGGCTGGCGCTTGAGCAATCTCTCGGCACTGCCAGGCAAGGGTGAGCACACGATTCACTACTTTGGGATGGGCTGCACCACGCGGCCTGACACGGCGAAACACACCTTCATTGAGAACGTGAATCCCAAAAGCTCCGGTGGTGGCCTGGCTTCCGCATTGGTGCAGCATTCCAAGCGGGACATCGTTTTCATTCAATACTGCGTCTGCGGCTCCAGCCTCAATGACCTCATCGACTGGCAGCCCGGAGAGCCTGGAAAGCCAAACGATGCCGGCATCTATGGCAGCTTCACCCGCTACCTCGCTGATGCACGGCGACAGGTGGAGGCACTCGGCATCGAGTGGAAGGTGAAGGCTCTCTTTTGGCATCAGGGCGAGTCCGATGTGAAACAAACCACGGCGCAGCATCAAAAGAACCTCACGCATCTGCTGGCACGCTTTCGTGACGACTTCGGCGCTGATTTGCCCATCATCGCCGGGCACATCCGTGAACTGGATGCAGGCAGCAAAGGCATCAACCAAGCACTCGATGGCCTGGCCGTGGCTGATCCTCGATTCGCGGTCGTCAAATCCAACGACCTTGAGTTTGAAAGCCCCACCAACGTCCACATCAAGGCCGCCGGATGCTTCATCCTCGGTCAGCGCATGGTGACGGCGCTGAAGGCCATGCCTAGGCCGTAGCGCCCATCGCACGACACCGCGTTTATCTTTTCTCTGACATGCATCGCCTCCTCCCACTGCTTTTGCTCTGCACAGCCTCACTGTCCGCTGATGAGCCCGAATGGGTCACGGTGGGTGATCCGGGCAATCCTGCGGATAAATCGGGCTTTGGCGCGGTGGCCTACGAGTTTCAGATCATGAAGCATGAAGTGACGTGTGCGCAGTATGCGGCCTTTCTCAATGCCATGGCGGCCACGGACACGCTCGGCCTCTACATCCCGCAGATGGATGGTGCGCCGATGCCGAAAGGGCTGGATGACATTCGCAGCGAGCAGGGCTGCATCATACGCACAGGTGAAAAAGGCAGCTACCGCTACTCCGTCAGTGCGGGGAATGACAAAAAGCCCATCGTGAACATCAGCCTGCCGAATGCGCTGCGTTTCGCGAACTGGATGCATGGCGGGCAAACCGAAACCGGAGCCTACGACATCACCAAAGGCCGCGCTTTGGCCCCTCGCAGTGTTGAGGCCCTCGTGTGGCTGCCGAGCGAGGATGAATGGTATAAAGCCGCCTACTATGATGCCGCTACCAGGCGCTACTGGCGCTACGCCACCCGCAGTGATGAGCCTCCGGTGAGTTGCAAACCGGATGCTGCTCAGACCAACGCAGCGAACTACTACTGGACCGACGGCAAGAACAACGGCGTCAGCAATGGCTACGCGTTTTCCCAAAGCGACTACTACAAGCCGGGCAGCATCTATCTCTTTGATGTGGGCAGTTATCCCGCCGCCCGCAGCCACTACGGCACCCTGGATCAAAGCGGCAGCGTGTGGGAGTGGACGGAAGGCATTGCCTATGAAACGAAGCGCGTCATTCGCGGTGGTGGCTGGCCTGATGAGGCTCTCTCCCTGCGCTCCACCACCCGCACCAGCGTCCTGCCGACCAGCCTGTATAAAGACGTCGGCTTTCGGCTCTGCCGCAAACTCAAGCCCTAACCTTCGCCATGCCCATGCGTCATTCTTTGCTCATCTGCCTGCTACTCGCCGCACCGGCCCATGCCGCCGAGTGGTCAGCGCAGTTGCAGCCGATATTTGAGACTCACTGCATCGACTGTCATGATGCCGAAACCAAAAAAAGCGACCTCGATCTGACCGCCCTCTCATGGAAGCCGGACGATGCGGCGAACTTCCAACTCTGGGTCAAGCTGCATGACAAAGTGCAGCGCGGCGAAATGCCTCCAAAAAACAAAAAGCGGCCTGAAGCTGCCCTCTTGGCGTCCTTTCTCAAAACCGTGCATGAACCGCTGCAGCAGCACTCTGAGGCAAAGGCAGCCCGTGAAGGCCGCGTCGTGGCCCGCAGGCTGAATCGCACCGAGTATGAGCACACGCTGCATGACCTGCTCGGCATCGACAAGCCGCTGCGTGACCTCTTGCCCGAGGACGGCACGGCAGAGGGTTTTGATAATGTGGGCGATGCCTTGAACCTCTCCTCCACGCATCTGGAGCGCTATCTCGAAGCCGCTGAGGCCGCTCTGCAAGCCGCCACGGCACGCGGTGCCCAGCCAAAGACGACGAAGGTCCGCACCGACTATGAAGAGACGTGGAAAGACTGGCGTGCCGGCTTTCAGCGCATCGTTTGGACTCGTGCAGAGGATGGCACACTGGCCATCCGCTCGATGGGCGGAGGTGTGCCGCATGGTGGACTCGTCGCGTGGAATCCACCTGTGCCCGGAGAGCGCTATCGCTTCACCTTTCGAGTGAAGGCCATCATTGATCGCGACAGCTTGTATTCTCGCGGCGGCTATAAAAAGTCGCCAGAGCGCCATGTGATCGTGAAGGTCGGCACCACCACGAAGTATCACAGCGGCCTGGTCGATCCATTGGGCTACTTTGAGACGAGTCCGAGTGAGTATCGTGAGTTCAGCGTGGAGGCCCGCATGCCGTTTGGGCGCACCATTTTCATCATGCCTTTCCGTGCCGTGCCGGAGCTGCCAGGAGAAGTCGCCATGAATCAGAGCTACGCCACCGCCGTGCAGTGGGTGCAGATCGAAGGACCTCTGCACGAAACCTGGCCACCACGCGGTCACACGCTTCTCTATGGCGATGTTCCACTGACCAAAGGCACGGAAGCGGATGCGCGGCGCCTGCTAAGCTCGTTTTTGCCCAAGGCATTTCGACGCACGATCACCTCCGCTGAACTCGAAGAGCATCTCAGTCTGTTTCGTGAAGAACTCACCAAAGGCCGCGCCTTTGATGAAGCGCTGCGTGCCGCCTACAAGCTGGCTCTTTGTTCGCCACACTTCCTTTTTCTCCAAGAGCAGCCTGGAGAGCTGAATGATCACGCTTTGGCCGCAAGACTCAGCTACGGCCTCTGGAGCAGCACGCCGGATGCTGAACTGCTGCGCCTCGCCGCAGAAAACAAACTTCATGAACCCGCTGAACTGCGCAGACAAACCGAGCGCCTGCTCACCGACCCCAAGGGCCGGCGCTTCACGCAGCAGTTTCTGGCCAGTTGGCTGAACCTCCGCGACATCGACTTCACGCAGCCCGATACGAAGCTCTACCCCGAGTTTGAAGGCTATCTGCAAGCCTGCATGATGCAGGAAACCCACGCCTTCTTCGATGAACTGCTCAAGAAGGACCTCAGCGTGCGAAACATCGTTCACTCGGACTTTGCCATGCTCAATGAACGCCTCGCCGAGCACTACGGCATCCCGGGAGTAAAAGGCGAGCACATCCGGCAAGTCGCCCTGCCTGCCGATTCACGACGCGGCGGCTTCATCACTCAGGGAGCCGTTTTGAAAGTCAGCGCCAATGGCACCACCACCTCACCCGTGGTGCGTGGTGCCTACATCCTCGACCGCATCCTTGGCACACCCCCTGATCCACCGCCGAAAAACGTCAGCGCCATCGAGCCAGACATCCGTGGTGCCACGACCATCCGCGAACAGCTCGACAAACACCGCAATCAAAGCGCCTGCGCAGGCTGCCACGCCCAGCTCGATCCACCTGGCTTTGCCCTCGAGTCCTTCGATGTCACCGGACGCTGGCGCGACACCTACCGCGCCGTGCCCGAGTCCGCGAAAGACAAGCTCGTCAGCTATCCAGGCACCGATCAGCGCCTCTACATCGCCGGGCCCAAGGTCGATCCCAGCTACGCCCTCGCCGATGGACGCCGCTTCAAAGACATCGATGAGTTCAAACAACTGCTGCTCGCCCATCCCGAACAGCTCGCCCATTGCCTCGCCGAAAAACTCACCATCCACCTCACCGGCGGCCGCATCCAGTTCGCCGACCGTGAGCCGCTCGAACACATCGTGACTCAAGCCCGCGCCAAGGACTTCGGAGTGCGCACGCTGCTCATGGAGGTCATTTTATCTCGGCTGTTTTTAAGGAAATAGCGGACAATCAGACAATGAGACAATGAGATGGGGAGACAATCAGACTTTGAGGCTATGAAACAAACAGAACACTCGAATGAACGAAAGACGAAGATCATGCGGAACACGGACTTGGAGGTCTATCAGCTGCCCGATCAAGTGCGCCGCTCCTCCTGTCTCCCTGTCCTCCTGTCTCCCTGTCTGATTGTCTCCCTGTCTGATTGTCTCCCCATCTCCCCATCTCCCCATCTCCGCTTCCATGACCATCACCACCCGCAAACATCTCTCCCGTCGTGCTCTTTTGCGCGGAGCTGGCATCACTATGGCACTTCCCTGGCTGGAGGCCATGCAGGCCGCATTGGCGGCTGAAGTCAAAGCTCCCAAACGCTTCCTCTGCGTGGGCAATTATTTCAGCTACCACGGCCCGAACTTCTTCCCCAAAGAAGCGGGAGCAGATTACACGCCTTCTGCTTATCTCGATCTCATCAAGGAGCATCGTCGTGAGTTCAGCGTCATCTCTGGCCTCAATCATCCTGATGTGCGTGACGGCCATAACTCCGACAAATCCTTCCTCACCGGCGCACCTCACCCCAGCTCACCGAGCTTCCGCAACAGCATCTCGTTGGATCAGCTCATCGCCGAAAAGATCGGCAGCCAGACACGCTATGCCTCGCTAGCGCTTTCGCCCGGCACGGGTTCCAGCTTCAGCTACTCGCGCAGCGGTGTCGCACTGCCTGCGGAGGCCAGCGCGGCGAAAATGTTCGCTCGACTCTTCATCAATGGCACACCCGCCGAGGTGAAAGCCGAGGTGCAACGTATCCAGGAAGGCCGCAGCATCCTCGACCGAGTCGCCACTCAGTCTCGCAGCATGCAAAACGGCCTCGGAGCAGCAGATCGCGAAAAATTGGACCAATACTTCACCAGCGTGCGTGAACTCGAACAACGCATGGTGGCCAATGAAGCCTTTGCCACACAGCCCAAGCCCAATCCCGGCGTGCCAGTGATCAAAGACCCATCTTTGGAGGAGAAAACGAAGATCTTCGGCCTCATGCTCGATCTCTCCCGACTCGCCTTTCAGACGGATCTCACCCGCATCATCACGCTCTACTTCATCGGCACCACCAAGACACCCTCAAAGCCCGCCGAGTCCTACGCCTATCACGACCTCAGCCATCACGGCCAAGACCCGAACAAGATCGAAAAACTCGCCCTGCTAGAGCGCGATCTCTTCAAAGAGTGGGGCCGCTTCCTCGGCCAAATGAAGCAGCCTGATCAAAGCGGTGCACGCCTACTCGACCACGCCACCTGCGTGCTCGGAGCCGGCATGGGAAACGCCTCCAGCCACGACGCCACGAACCTCCCCATCCTCATCGCCGGTGGTGGCTTCAAACACGGCCAACACATCGCCCACGACCCAAAGAATCCGCCACCGCTTTGCAATCTCTGGGTGCAAATCGCCCACCAAATGGGCGTGGAAGTGGACAAGTTCGGCAGCAGCAGCGGCAGCGGGATTCCAGGTTTGGAGAGCGCGTGAACACAGACTCCATCATGCCATGACCACTCCACATCCCATCCTCCGACGTGATTTTCTCAACAGCCTCGGTGGCGGCTTCGCAGGTCTCGCTTTGTCGCAGATGCTCACACGCGATGCGGTGGGTTCCACCTTGTCGAAGCCCGAGCTGAACGGCGGCATGCATCATCGCGCCAAGGTTAAACGCGTCATCCAGCTCTTCATGAATGGCGGCGTCAGTCCCATGGATACCTGGGACTACAAACCCGCGCTCACAAAGCTCGATGGGCAGAAACTCGGCTCCAAAACCAAGATCGAGGGCGCGACGGGCATGCAGGGTGCGCTGATGAAAAGCCCCTTCGAGTTCAAGCAGCACGGACAGTGCGGCAAATGGGTCAGCAGCCTCTTTCCCGAGCAGGCGAAGCTCGTCGATGAGATGGCTTTTCTCCAGGCGATGACCGGGCGCTCGAACGTCCACGGCCAGAACGCCTACTTGCTCAACAACGGCTTCCTTCTGCCCGGCTTTCCTTGCATGGGCGCGTGGATCTCGTATGCGCTCGGCAGCCTCAGTGACAACCTTCCCGGCTTCATCGTGCTGCCAGATGCGCGTGGACTGCCTTACAACGGTCGCGGCTGCTTCACTGCTGGCTTTTTGCCCGCCGTGCATCAGGGCACCGTCATCAAGGCCGACAGTCCGCAGCCCATCGCCGACCTGTTTGCTTCCGACAAGTTCGCCTATGCCACTCGCGGTGCCGATGCCGATGGACTCGCCCTTTTGAACCAGATGAATCGCGCCCACACTGCGCAGCATCCTGGCGATTCACGCCTCGCCGCCCGCGTGGCTGGCTACGAGCTCGCCGCAAAGATGCAGCTCAGCGCCCCCGAGGCCTTCGATGTCATGCGCGAGCCCGAATCCGCTCGCAAAGCCTACTGCCTGGACAGCACCGACAAAGCTACCGCCGACTTCGGTAAACGCTGCCTGCTCGCTACGCGCCTCATCGAGCGCGGTGTGCGCTTCGTGCAGGTGTGGAGCGGTCCCGAGGGTGCGGTGAACAATTGGGACAACCATGGCAACATCCCCACGCAACTCCCGCCGATGGCCGCCAGCATCGACAAGCCCATCGCCGCGCTACTCCAGGACCTGCGCCAGCGCGGCCTCGCCGAGGACACACTCGTCGTCTGGACCACCGAGTTTGGCCGCACACCCTTTTCCCAAGGTTCACTCGGTCGTGATCACAACTGCGGCAGCTTCGTGAGCTGGCTCTGGGGCGCAGGCATCAAGCCCGGCATCACGCATGGCGTCAGCGACGACATCGGCTACCAAGCCGCGCAAGACATCACCAGCGGCTACGACATGCACGCCACCATCCTGCACCTCCTCGGCATCGACCACGAAAAACTCACCGTCCGCACCAACGGCGTCGATCGTCGCCTCACCGATGTGCACGGGCATGTGGTGAAGCAGATTCTTGCGTGAATACTCATGCCCGATGCCTTCCGCAACCAAGGCGCCCATGACTACGCCGAACGCATCCGCGAGTCGTCGTGGTGAAAGAGACTGCAAACGAGCTCACATCACCTTTCACAAAACCCAATCATTCTCCGGTTCTTCCCCTTCTCCCCTGAGTGCTCCGCCTTCGATTTCTTCACTTTGGCGATTTCATGCTCCAGCATCATCTGAGTCACCATCCACTTCGCCGGGTCCGCATCTGTGCTCCCCGCATGAATCGCGTTCACGCATACATTCAGAATATCCCCACCACTGAGGCCGCGTGATTGCTCCGAGAGAACTGCGTAATCAGCCGTCACCCGATCTGGGTTGGGTAGATGAAGGGCGAACAACTCCCTGCGCATGGATGCGTCTGGAACGCGGAACTTGATGTGGCGCTGGATACGGCGGAGCAGCGCGGCGTCGTAATTCTCGAACAAGTTCGTCGTGACGATCACCACCCCATCGAAGCGATCCAACTCCTGCATCAAGCAGTTGCGGTTCTGGTTGATGCTGGTGAAGCAGGACTCGCCGGTTGATACACGCTTGGAGAGTAGGCTGTCGGCTTCGTCAAAGAACAGTACCGCGTCGTGCTCACGGGCAGCGGCAAAGGCTGCTTTGATGTGCTTGGCGGTGTCACCGAGGTATTTCGATATGACCGCGCTGTAATCCACTTGGTAGAGCGGCTTGCTGAGGCGCAACGCAATGCCAAGGGCAGCGCGCGTCTTGCCGGTGCCGGGTGGGCCGTAGAAGTTGAGGATGCAGCGACCTTGTTGAGGCTGGATGCTGCTGAGGTTCCAGATGCGGTCGAGATCAGCACGAATCTCTAGCGCTCGCAGACCGGCATGGATGTCAGTCTTCACCTCAGGATGCAGGATCATCTTGTCGAGATCATGACGGGGCTCCGGCTGCACGAGGTGGCCGACGTCAGGGGGCGGTTCCTCTTCATCGCGATCTCTCCTGCGGCGGCGCGGGTTACGGTGGTCATCGGCGATGGCGGCATCGGGTGGCAGTTCGATTTCAGGGTCGGTCGTATTGGGCATGGCAGTGGTGTGGTGTTTGAGTTCAGGAATGTGGCTCCGCAGCTTGCGTATTTGCAGTGCTGGAAAAAGCTGCCTCAAGACGCGTGGTATCGCTGCCTTGCACGATCTGGCGTGCATAGGCTGGGATGCGGCGGCGTAGGATGATCATCTGCCGTTCGCTCAAGGAGCCGCGCCTCTGATACTGACGGGCGAAGCTAGTGAGGATTTCTGCATCAGGGCCGGTGAACCCGATGCCGTTGCGCTCGATGGTGGTTTCGCGGCATTGTTCGTCGGCGGTCTGATTCTGGTAGATGCGTATCAGCGCGCGCAGTGCCCAGCGGTCGTTGCTGGCAAGGCGATGGCGCAGTTGTTCGATCATGTCTTTCTTGCTCATGGGTAGTTGGGTTCAGGGTTATTGCCCTTGCGGGCCGTCTCCTTGCCTCGTCACCGTGCCCTCCGTTGTCGCACCGTTTGCGACACCATATTGGCGCACGAACACCTCAATAAACCCCTGCTGCTTGATGTTACGGTCCCACTGTTTGGCGAAGCTGCGCAGCTCCTTCATCCACTGTGACTGCTTCACCTTGATTAAGCCTTCGCGACTCACCTCCGCCACGACTTGGTAGGCTCCGAGATAACTGTTCTCATAGGTGAGCGGTGTCCATGTCGTGCCCTCTGCCGAAGGCACCACGAGGAACGTGAGTTCTGGATCGCGCATCGCATCGCCGTTCTGTTCAGAGTAATGCGCGATGCTGAGTTCATAGGCACCGTTCAGATAGGGGCCACCGATGACCTCGATCACCAGCCGCATGAACGGCGGGTTCTCGAGGCGGAGGTAGCGGGTTCGGACGGCTTCAAAGCCGCCGTGTTGGTCAATCATTCGTTGGATGTGTTTCATGGTCGTTCGTTGGTTCGGGTTCAGGGTTGGGGTCACCACTCGAAGAGCGGCAGGTCCGAAAAGGTTTCGCCATCGGCATCGAGGCGCGCATAGGCGTAGCCACGGGCTTTGATGGCCAAGAGCACGCCCCGCAGGTGCGGGAATGTCATCATTTCATCGGCATCGAGATCTTCGATGAGGAACAGATGTCCCACGCCATCAAGCAGGTGGGCCAACAGGGGCGGATCATCTGGTGCACGACACTCCAGCGGACGAAGACGGAGCAACGCCTCAGCCTCGCTGGGTGGGATGTGCCGTGTGGACACCACGGGCACATGCATGATCCATGGGCCTGGACTGTCGTGAAGGATGGGGATTTGGGTGGTGGTGAACAGGCTCATGAGGGTTGGTGGTCGAGATAGGATTCGAGATCGGCGAGCGCGGCCCGCACACAGCCACCACTGCCCACCGCGATCTGATTAGCGGTGACGGAGGGCACGGCCCAATGGGTGCTCAGGAACGCCGCCAGCTCCTCCGTGGTCGGTGGCAGTAGTTTGATGGCTTGGAACCGCGTCTGGAACCGCTCGGTGAGCAGATCGAGCTGCAGGTTGCTCGTGCCGAGGAACGCGCGGCCCGGAGGCAATCGGTCCAGGTAGGTGAGCAACAAGTCCTGCGCTTCACGGGAACAGCGATCCAGTTCATTGACGATTTTGACCGACCACGCGCCGAATAGGCTGCTATAAGGAAGCTGCCGCATCCAATCACGCACGAGGTCCACCGTCACCTCTCGTCCATTGTAGTCCTCGATGGACAGCGGCGTGCCGGCCAACTGAAGTGCGACCAACTCGACAACGCTGGTCTTGCCCACACCCGGTGGGCCATAGAGGAGGAGCTTCATCGTGGCTGAAGGATCACTGGAGAGGCGCTTGGCTTTGCTCGCCTGCGCCTTCGCCACACGTTTGGCCTGGCCGATCAAATCCTCCGCTGTGCGCGGTCGCCAGTTCATCGGCGAGGACGGAGCTTGTTTGGGCGCACGTTCACGCGGCTTGGATGCCATGATGGACCTCCTTCCCATGAGTCGTGGAGAGCGTCGTAATCGCGGAAGCCACCGACCTTGCGCCCTTCTTGTAGAGCGTGACGGCCAGCAACTCCC
>NZ_JBILYB010000219.1:0-6697 GCF_044378005.1 Prosthecobacter sp. | reverse complement strand
CGCTATGATTTCGACGAGGTGATGAAGTATTTGAAAACCAATCGACGACTTTCGAGTCACATTGAGCGTCGTAAAAGACACGGGTCGCCTGAACCGCGCTGATGTCTCCACAGAAAAAATCGAAGTCTCCTCCGCACACCGGAGGATCTCAATTGATCGAGCACTTCGGCACGTCATTCTGCTCAATGGACCCTGGTCACCCATCGTTTCGGGAGCCGTTGAATGGCGAGTGGTTGATTGGTTTGTATCGGGAGAGCGACGGCTCAATGTGCCCGATACCGCTTTTGGTGGATCCCAAGATTGACCTGCTCTGGGATCCGAGTCTGCGACACCACGTGAAGCCGCCAAGCTTCTATCTGCTGCTGCAACACCAGCCACAGATCGACGGCAACACGAGTCATCCGCTCGTTCTGGAGTAGTGCGCCCCCGAATAGTCGGCACCCCAAGGCACCTTCCAAACCCTGCGACCTACTCAAACCTCACGGCATCATTTGGTGATGCAAACGGATGGAATCCCGAAGTCACGGTGACGAGGCCTCCATTCATGGACCTCCCAGATCTCTTTCCCGCCAACCCCATGCAACTGCGCACGATTCGTCATTACAACTTCAGCGAGGTGTCCTCTGCGATGCAGAAAGCCATCCGCCGTGGCGATGCGGCTTTGGCCGGTTACTGGGCCTTGGAACTTTGGCAGAGCGGCTTTGGCAAGTATGTGTGGAAGCGCCTGCTCACCATCAGCGCGGAGGACTGCTGGGGCATTCTGACTCAGGAAGTGAAGGCGCTGCATGATTCCTATCTTGTGATCAATGACGGCATCCCGCCCAAGCAGGCGAAAGGCCGCATCTTCATTAGCAAGGCGATTATCCTGCTGTGCCTGAGCAAGAAGAGTCGCGATCCCGATCATCTACAAAATTACGTCTATGATCAGACGGCGGGACTTGATCCTGACACGTTGGCGCTGGAGTTGCGCAGCAGCGGTGATTACATTGCCATCCCCGAATATGCGTATGACTGCCACACGCGCGAGGGCAAGAAGCGCGGCAAGACCAAGGCGGACTTCTTCAAAGCGGAGCAAGCCGCCCTGGAGCCGTTCCAGCCGGGCCTGTTTGATCACTTGATTGAAGGCTGACGTGCTGGCCTCAACAAGCGCGTTGATGGTCGCAACAAGTGGATCTCGGCGGTTGGAATATACTCACACCTTGCGTGGGCTCGTGCCTGTAAAACGCCTCATATCAAGCAATACACAGGGAGATTGAGCGCAACTCGAGAGTGTTTGCAGCTCGTCGGTGACGGTGCGTGCCGATCACCCTCTACTCACCGAGCCTTGGCGCTGATCTTCATCATGCCTGCACTGCTGCGCCGGGCATTGGCGGCTTCGGGCACGGTGTAGTGGCCAAGGATGCTTTTGCCATCTGGTGCGCGCATTCCGCGGAAGGTCACGTTACGGGCGCGTTTGCCGCGACTCTGCCCCAGCACCATACTGCCGGTGACCATGCCGCTGCGTGCGTTGTAGCTAAGTTTGACTTGCGACACCTGCTGCTCGGCGGGAGCTGCCAAAATCTGACTGCTGCTCAGACTTAGGGTGACCTCACTGCCGGAGGGCACCTCATCGCCCATCAAATCGAGCTGCGCATCGGTAATGCTCTGCTCCAAGCCCAAGCGATTCAGGCCCTGGGGTTGGACCACGTGACGCGAACCGATAACGCCCTCGTAGGTGATAAGGTCAATGCCTTCGGGGAAGGCACCGCGATTGCTGGCAGGCTGCTGCCAGGTGAGCTGCCCTGCCGCATCGCCATCGGCATTGAGGAAGAGCTCTCCCATCAGGGCACTGGAGCCGCTGCTGTTGTTGAGAATGGCGTAAACCGGAATGAAGGCACCGATGCTGCTTTCTGTCAGGGTGGTTGCCAGCGAAACGGGAGGGCTGCCATCGGCCGCCCACACCGTCAGGGTGGCATTGCCGGACGCAGACACCGTCATTGACATGAAACCCGCCCCGCCAAAGTCGCCCTGCTGCGCTGCCTCATCACTGGAGACAAAGAGAATGTTCACGGGTTGTGAGCCTGCATAGGGGCTGGGCGAGGCCGCCGAGCGTGTGGTGGCGCGCCATCCAGCTAGGCCCACCGCATCCCCGGCCGCACTGGCTTGGCCCACAAAGCGAATGAAGGGTGAGTTTTCATCCACGCTGTAGTCGCGCTCCTCGGCGAAGTTGCCGCTGAGTTGCAAACCCGCGTTCTGCGGGCTGATGATCCATTGATCCGCCGCCTCATCAAACCTCGCGGCTGATGAGGCAAAGGGGAAGCGGCGGCCCTTGTGAATCAAAAAGCCGCTGATTTGCCCAGCAGCAGAGATGGTGAAGCGCAGCCTGCCCCCCATGTTGCCGTTAAGTGTTTCGCTGCGCTCAATGTTGCAATCGTAAATGCCTGCGTACTGTGCAAGTGACAAAGATGGGCGCACCTGCAGGCTCAGGCTCTGGTTATTGGTTCTGGCGCCATTGGGCAGGGTGACCTGCAGGCTGATTTCAAAGGTGCCTGCCTGCTTCGGACGCCCCACGAGGTGTCCCATGGCGGAGAAGGACATGCCCTCGGGCAGGCCGCTGGCCTCGCAGACAAAGGGCCCCTCGCTGCGGCGGCCAAACTGATCCTCCACATAAAACCATGGTGCCTGAAAGCCTTGGTCTGTGTAAGCCACCCCCTGCCTCAGCGGCCACAGCGAGATCAGGGTGAGTTGATACTGTCGTGCGGATTCATCATCAGGCAGGACCTGCACCGTGAACTGCGAGGAGGCAATCAGGGCGTTGTCATCAGGCCAACGAAACTCCACGCTCACCGGATAAGTGCCAGCGGTCCTTGGGGTGCCCGTGAACATATGATACCCATCGCCATAAGAGATAAGTTCAACGCCCTCTGGCAGGCCGCTGATGTTGACCTTCACCGCCGCGCGCAGCACTCGGTACTGCGAGCTGACCAACTGCAGGCCAGCATTGCCAACTCCGGCTCCGGCAAGCAGTCGCTCGGTGCCCCAGTTCTGCACGCTGTAGGTGCGCAGCTTGGGGTCCTCAATGAAGAAGGTGGCAGTGGTGCTGCCGGTTTTAAGCCCATCGGCCATGGTGGCGCTGACTTGGACCGAGTAGGTGCCCGCGCGGGTTGGGGTGCCAGCAAAGTGCGCCAGATCATGGAAACCCGGGCCCTTTTGCATAAGTTCAATGCCCGGCGGCAGCTCACCCACCACCTCCACGCGGTGCGGCAGGCGATACCAGAAGTTGTCTCCCGGGCTGGGGCGCAGAATCACGATCATGCCCTCATAAGTCAGAGGCTCCCCCAACGTGAGAGCTCCCCCCAGCCCAACCTGGATGTTATACTGAGGAGCGGCCTGAAGAGACACAGCTCCTGTCTGCAGAAAAACCGCCAGCAAAGCTGGGCAAAATGAGGCCAGAAGGCGTCTGCAGCGCAGACGCAGTGGATTTTGGGACATGGTGGTTTTCATGGTATAGACAGGCTGAAAATTTGCTGAAAATTATTTCAAATTACGCCTCCCGAAGTCAGCGGGTCATGCTTAAAATTTTTTGCATTTTCATAACTGCGCAACAACTCAAAAAATGGGTTACGCCAATTCTCAAGGTTGATGCTCTTGCCCGATCAACTCAAACCCTGCGCTGACGACCCGCCGACCGTTGACTTGCACTCCACGACATGATGGACCGAATGATGCCAGTGGGTACTTTTAAGCAGTGAATGGTTATGGTCAGCGCTGCACTCAAACATGGCACCAATCATGGATGGACAACAGTGTTCTGCGCCTCCGCCACATGGTGATCAAATCGGTGCGACACACGAGGTCTCGGTGACGAGGCAGGAGGGAACCCAGCCCAGCGCTGGTCAACAAAACGCCCTCCATGACCATGAACACCACCGCCTCGTCCCCCATCACCAAACCCATGCTCGCCGACAAGTGCGAGCGTCTCCATGCCCTCACCTTTCCCCTGCTCGCCACGCCCAAACTCGATGGCATCCGCTGCCTCAAGCTCAATGGCCGCGCCCTGACCCGCAGCTTCAAGCCCGTGTCCAATCGCTTCATTCGCGAGTGGATCGAATCCAAGCTGCCCGATGGACTGGACGGCGAGTTAATCGTGAAAGGCACCACTTTCAATGAAACTGCCGGGCATGTGGGCCGCGAGAGTGGTGAGCCTGACTTCACCTTCGCCGTCTTCGACTATGTGAGCGAAGGCATCGACGTGCCCTATGCCTGCCGCATGCAGGAACTCGCGCGACTGCCTGATTACCATCGGGTCGATAAAGTGCTGCCTGAGGAGATACATTCGCTTGATGACCTCATGGCCTATGAGGAGCGCTGTGTGAGTGAGGGATATGAAGGCGTGATGATCCGCACGCCGGGCTCACCCTACAAGTGCGGGAGGTCCACGGAGCGCGAGGGCTACCTGCTCAAGATCAAGCGCTTCGAGGACGCTGAGGCCGTGGTGCTCGACACCTACGAGGGCATGAGCAATCAGAACGCGGCTGAGAAGGACGCGTTTGGCCGCACCAAGCGCAGCATGGCGCAGTCTGGCATGGTTGGGCGCGGTGAACTCGGCGGCTTTATCGTCAAACACGTGGAGACGGGCATCGAGTTCAGGCTGGGTTACAACCATGTCGTCGGGGGTGTGGACCGCATCACCCTGTGGCAGCAGCGCGCCGCTTTATTGGGCCGCATGGTGAAGTTCATGCACCAACCCAGCGGCGCGAAGGAAGCGCCCAGGTTCCCCAAGTTCATCGGGTTCCGCGAGCAGTGGGACCTCTCATAGGAGGTCTTTAAAATGGTGATCAAAACGGTGCGACACACGCGGCCACGGTGACGAGGCCAAGGGGAAGTCCGCATGGACTTCAATCACCCGTACCCATTCCATCCTCATGAAACCCGCCGATCCCAAAGCCGCCCTGATCCAATGGGGCATCGAACTCGAAACCCGCCTGCCTGCCACCAGCAACGTGTCGGTGGGCAATTACCACGCCGGGTATCCGGTCACCACTGGCATCACGCTGGCTGGTGCCCGCAGCAACGCTCCCGCCTTCCACGCTGATACGTGGAAGGCAGAGCGCGATGGCTCCATCCGCTGCGAAGCCGGGCAAATCCCCTGCGAATTCGTTTCCCCCATCCTCCACGGTGAGCGCGGTGTGGAGCATCTGATCGGATTCGTCGAATGGCTCAATGCCATCGGTGCCACGGTGGATCGCTCCTGCGGCTGCCATATCACCGTGGGCATTGAATCCATCATCGGCACGTCCGACACGAAAGCGGTGAGCGAGTTCATCCGCAAACTCGCCCACATTGCCCGCTGGCACGCACGCAGCCTCTACGGCCAGACCGGGACGGACCGCCATCTCAATCACTACAGCCACCCGCTCTATGAGCAGACCGCCGAGCACATGCTCAAAATAGTCACCTGCGAGGAGGAACGCGTGAAAGCCGAGTGCGCTGAGCAATGCGGGCGCGGCATGGTGAATTTTAGAAAAGCGTTCAAGCGTGACCGCAACGGACGCTTCGTCGGGGTGGTGGAGTTCCGCGTCTTTGCCGGCACGGTGAACATTGAGAAGATACTGCATCACCTTGCCAGCGTGCTCGGCCTGTGTCGCCGCGCCTGCGAGGTCCAATGCCTCGGCGGGTTCGGCAAGAACAAGATCCAAGCCAAGCGCACCGCCACCGCCTCCGACGGCCTGCGCTTCCTGTGGGACTACCTCGGGTGGACCGGCAGTGCGCGTCCCGTCGCCCTTGGGCTCTTCGGCAAACTGCACTCCGAGTTCCGCCACTACCGCAAGAGCGCGCAGCGGCTTTGCCAGCAGTTCGATAGCCGCTACCCCGACGCCAATCTCTAACCCTTTGCCCTCGCTATACGCAGTCTGCGGATAGCCGGGCCAAACCCAAGAACAACGAACCCAAGAACCGAACCTGATATGTGTGTGATCCTGATTTGTCCTGAAACCGTGCGCCCGAAGCCCGAGGTGCTGTATGCCTGTCATGAAGCCAACCCGCACGGCGCGGGCGTGGCATGGCGGGAAGGTGGCCGCGTAAAATGGCAGAAGAACCTGAGCACCGGTGAACTCATCACTCTGCTCAAGAAGCTGGAGGGCGAAGTGGTCATCCACTTCCGCTGGGCCAGCGTGGGCGGAGTTGATGCGCGATTGTGTCATCCCTTCCCTGTCACGCCGAAGGCCAGCGTGAGCCTCTCGGGCATGGCCGAGAGCGTGCTGTTCCACAACGGCACATGGAGCGGGTATGTGGATGCCCTGATGCGGCTTGAGCAGCATCGCAAGGAGACGCTGCCGACCTCGCCGATGAGTGACACCCGCGCAGCGGCACTGGTGGTCCACACCACCGGCCCTGATGCGCTCAATAAGCTGCCAGGGCGCTGGGTGTGGATGAACGCTCATGAAACCCGCCTCTTCGGTCCATGGGAAGCGTGGCGAGGCATGAAAGTGAGCAACACGTTCTTCCTGCCACGCCTGAAATCTGCACAAGCACGCCGCAAGGCTACGCAGCCTGCGGATCACCTTCCCCGCCACCAGTCCTGCCTTTTTGCCTGCTAACCCAAAACCCAAAACAAAACGACAATGAAACTCTTCAAACTGATCGCCAGCCGAGCTGGCCAAGTGTTGTTCGATGACCGTGTGGAGGCCGACTCCCCGCGTGAAGCCCGTGAACAGAT
>NZ_JBILYB010000092.1:0-25162 GCF_044378005.1 Prosthecobacter sp. | reverse complement strand
ACAACTACGAGAAGCAGTTCCCCTACACCCCGAATGTCCGCGCCATCCGCACCGACCGCTGGAAGTACATCCACTATCCCCATGGCGATGGCAGTCCTGATAAGCACCTGGCCGAGCTTTACGACCTGCAAGCCGACCCCGGCGAGACCAAGAACCTCATCAGCAAACCCGAACTCGCCCCCCAAGTCGGCGAACTCCAAGCCCAGCTCGCCAAACTCATGCAAGCCACCGGCCTCGACACCCAGACCGACAAAATGCCCCTCGACGAAGGCGTGAAGAGCGAACTGCCGGACGCGAAGATCCGATAGCAATAAGGAGGCTTGCCAATTCAGATGGCTTTGGATTATTTTCATTGTCATGAATCGCCGATGGGTCATCCGACTGGTCCTGGCCGCGCTGGCTTGTTGGCTGGCGTGGAAGGCTTGGCAGCAGGTGGAGGGCGACCCCATGCTGATGCTAATTTTCTTCCTCGTGGGTGGGGTGATCGCGGCCTTTGTTTTCGTCAAAGTGGTGCTGGCGCGGATGGCGGATGCCCTGGGTAACGCCGTGTTCCTTTCAGGCGGACCGCAGACTCCTGAGGATGCTGAAACAACAGAGGAGAAACCTGAAGCTGGGGAAGAAGAAGTAGCGGAGCCCAAAACCGAGGAGACTTGATGGATGATGGACCTCCAGAGGCGGAGCAGCTTTCATCGCGGCAGCGTCTGGCTGGGTGGCTTTTGGAAACACGGCGATGCCGACCTTTGCTTTGGGTGGGAATCGTGGCGGTGATCGGGGTGATCATCGCCGATGTCGGGTGGCTCGTTTCCGGAAGCTGGATGCTGGCTTTGATGATGGCGGCGCTCTTGGTTGGGCTGTGGCGGAGGCAGTTGGTGGCCTGGATGCCTTTCGCGATGGTGGGTTTCATGGCATTGCATGGCTGGCGTCTGCATCAAACCTATGAACATCCGCTGCGGCAGCGTCTGCTTGCACAGGCGGACAGGCCTGTGGAAGTGACTTTGAGGGCAAGGCTGTATCCATGGACGGATGGGGCGGAGCTGGATGAGGCGCGCGCGGTGGCGGAAATCTCGGAGCTGCGCTGGGGTGATGACGGGGATTATCTGCCGCTGTCTGCCCGGGTGAAAGTGGCTCTGCCGCTGGGCTGGCAGTTGGAGAAGGCAGGCGTGTATGAGATCGTAGGTGAACTTTCTTTGCCAAAGCCTCCCATGAATCCGGGTCAGTTTGACCCGGTGGACTTCAGTCTGCGGAATGGCTGGATCGCCTATCTGCGGGCACAACGTGTGGGATTGATTCGCGAGGAACCGCTCTCGCCCAGATTTCATCTGCTCTACTGGGCGGAGACATCCAGACAGTGGATCACGGGGGCGCTTTCACGAGGCATCGAGGACCGTGCCGAGGACAAAGCCGTGCTGCTGGCGATGGCGCTCGGGGCTTCGGATGCGGCGGGGGATGACATTGAGGATGCCTTCCGTGACAGCGGCACTCTGCATATCTTCGCGGTGAGTGGTCTGCATGTGGTGATGCTGGCGGTGGTGCTGGCCTTTGGCCTGCGCTGGCTGGGGCTGGGAAAGACGCGCTCTGCGGGCTTGATCATCGTGATCGTGTTTGCCTATGCCTACATCACGGGCTGGCGTCCCTCAGCTGCGCGTGCGGCGTTCATGATCGCCATCGTGCTCGGCTCACTGCGTTGGAATCGAAAATCGGATGTGCAAAACAGCCTCGGGTTCGCGCTGCTGGTGCTGCTGGTCTGGGATTCGCACCAGCTTTTCCAGGCGGGGTTTCAGCTTTCATTCCTCGTGCTCTGGGCCATCGCGAGTCTGGCTGGGCCGATGCTTCAAAGGTTGCGCCCATGGACGGAGCTGGATGCATTTCTCCCGCCCAGTCTGGCCTCATGGGATCAGTGGCTCGGGCGCTGGTGCAGGCGGCAGTTTGCAGGTCTGGCCTGCACTTCGCTGGCGGCATGGATGGGCAGTCTGCCGCTGATGCTCGGGCACTTCCACACCATGACACCGGTGGGTTTGTTGGCGAATCTGCTGCTGGTGCCGATGTCGGGTTTCAGCATCGGCGTTTCGTGTGTGAGCCTGATGGCTGCGGCTCTTGGAGCAGGGCCGCTGCAAGTGCTGGCAAATTGGGCCAATGCCTGGCTCGCGCGCGGCATGGTCGTCAGTGCAGGTTGGTTCGCCGGTTTGCCGGGGGCGAATGTGACACTGGATCTGCGCTTTGAAAAAGCACCGCCGCCGATGGAGATGCAGGTCTTCCACCTCCCCGGCGGAGGCTCGTCAGGGCATGTGCGTGTGGATGCTGCGCAATGGCTGATCGACACGGGCAATGTGCCGGGATGGCGGCGTGTGCTGCGCCCATTCTTTCGCCATCAGGGGATCAATGCGCTGAACGGCATCATCCTCACGCATGGTGATTCGGCACACATCGGCGCGGCTTCCATGGCATTGCAAATGGGTAACCCGCGACTTTACACGAGTGTGCATGAGCCGTGGGAGCTTGACCCAAAATTCGCAGTGTTTCATCTGCTGCGCGACTCTGCCAAAGTGGACAGTGCGGCATGGCACCGGCATCAGGCGGGGGATCGGATTCCTTTTTCGAAGACCTCATCAGCAGCGACGATCTCGGTGCTGCACCCCCTGAGCACGGATCTTTACGACCGTTCGGATGATCGGGGACTTGTGCTGATGCTGGAACTCGGTCAGACGCGTGTGCTCTGGCTGGGCGATGCGGGCTTCATCACGGAAAAGCGCCTTTTGGAGCACCGCGAAGATCTGCGCTGCGATGTATTGGTGCGTGGGCAGCACCCCGTCGATCCCGGTGGGCTCACGGAACTGCTGAACGCAGCGCAGCCGAGAGTGATCATCCATTCGAGTGATTCGCGCTTCCTCGAAGAAACGATCCCGCCGCGAGTGCGCGAGTATTGTGAGGAAAAGAACGTCACACTCTTCGATCTCGAAATCTCGGGCAGCGTGGGAATCGGTATCACAGCGGATGGAGCACGACTGCGGGCACACCGCAGTGGCGAGGAGATTTTTCTCCCCGCACAGGCACGATGAACGAGACAGCACTTGAAAGCAGGGGCGGCAGCGGCTCGTTTGCGGCTCTCCTCATGAAGAACCCCACCTCAAAACTCCTCCTCGCCTTGGCGCTGACCAGCACGGCTGCTCTCGCTGCGGACGACAAGCCTTCCCCCATCGGATACTCCGACACGCCGATCATCCCCGGCACGCAATGGAAGGTCCATGACATCGACCGCCCACGTCCCGAAGCGGTGAAGCCTGGCGAGAAACTCGGTGACGCACCCTCCGATGCCATCATCATCTTCAACGGCACCAGCTCGGACGCCCTCCAGGGCAAGAAGAAGGACGAAAAGGGCAAGGACACAGGCGAGTTCGGCCCCTGCCCCTGGAAGATCGAGAATGGCGAGATGCTCATCGCTGGTGGCGATTGCTGGACGAAGCAGGAATTCGCGAGCTGCCAGGTCCACCTCGAGTGGAAGAGCGAGCCCCACACGAAGGGCAATTCCCAGAAAAAAGGCAACGCCGGCATCTTCTTCATGGATCGCTACGAGTGCCAGATGCTCGACTGCGACAACAACCCGACCTACGCGGACGGCATGACCGGCTGCATCTACGGCCAGACACCTCCGCTAGTAAACGCCGTGAAAAAAGCCGGTGAATGGCAGGCCTACGACATCGTCTTCACCGCCCCAAAGCTGGACGGCGATAAAGTCATCGAGCCCGCCTACGTCACCACCTTTGTGAATGGCGTCTGCGTGCAGGTCCACACGAAGATCATGGGCCCCACGAAGCACAAGAACATCACCGACTACAGCGGCAGCTTCCCAGCAAAGGCACCGCTGCGCATTCAAGATCACAAAAACGAGCCCCCCGTGCGCCTGCGCAATATCTGGGTCCGCCCGCTGCCTTGATCTGACCTGATTCTTTTCATCTGCGACGCCCCGCTCTGTCTTCAGAGCGGGGCGTTTTGTTACCCCACCATCAGACATGAGCCAAAAAAACGCCGCCTGTTTCGTCCAGGCGGCGTTTGTGGGAGATGCTGGCTCGAGAGTCTCGGCGGTGCTTATTTCGGCACTTCGGAGATGGTCTTGAGAATGCGGGAGGCGATCTGGTATGGATTGCCCTGGCTGTTCGGACGACGGTCTTCGAGGTAGCCCTTCCAGCCGTTTTTCTTGAAGCTGTGCGGGACGCGAATGGATGCACCGCGGTCAGCGATACCCCAGGAGAATTTGTCGATGGCCTGGGTTTCATGCAGACCGGTGAGGCGCATGTGATTGTCAGGGCCATAAACGGCGATGTGCTCCATGCAATTCTTCTCAAACTGAGCCATGAGAGCGAGGAAGTAGGCTTCGCCGCCGACTTCACGCATGTGCTTGGTGGAGAAGTTGGCGTGCATGCCAGAACCGTTCCAGTCGGTGGCACCGAGAGGCTTGCAGTGATACTCGACATCGATGCCATACTTCTCGCAAAGACGGTTCAGAATGTAGCGAGCGACCCACACCTGATCAGCGCAGGTCTTGGAGCCTTTGCCAAAGATCTGGAATTCCCACTGACCCTTGGCCACTTCGGCGTTGATGCCTTCGTGGTTGATGCCGGCGTCGAGGCAGATGTCGAGGTGCTCTTCGACGATCTGGCGGGCGATATCGCCCACGTTCTTGTAGCCCACGCCTGTGTAGTATGGACCCTGGGGAGCTGGGTAGCCGTTTTCGGGGAAGCCGAGGGGGCGACCGTCCTGATAGAGGAAGTATTCCTGCTCAAAGCCGAACCAAGCGTCTGGATCGTCAAGGATGGTGGCGCGGTCATTGGAGGCATGGGGGGTACCGTCGGCAGTATAAACTTCGCACATGACGAGCACGCCATTTTTGCGAGTGCTGTCTGGATAGAGAGCGACTGGCTTCAAAACGCAGTCGGAACTGCCGCCAGGAGCCTGCTGAGTGGAGGAACCGTCAAAGCCCCAATCTGGGAGTTCTTCGAGCTTCGGGAAGCTGGCGAAGTCCTTGAGTTGAGTCTTGCTGCGGAGGTTGCGGACGGGCTCATAGCCGTCGAGCCAGATGTATTCGAGTTTGTATTTGGCCATGGTTGTAGAGTTCGACTTGGATTTTAGGGTGCTCGGCGTTCAGAGATGATCCTCCCGCAGGGAGCATGTCAGTGTTAAGCATGGCGCGTGCCAGATGAGAAGCTTTTTTCTCCATTCTAGGGCAAAAATTCTCCACTCCACCCAATCTGGAGCCCCACCGATTCGATCTGTCAAAACTCGCCACCCAGGGCCAGATGCAGGTCGGCGCGGTTCCGCAGGCGCCGGGCCTGCACATCAATGAAGGCGCTGCGAGAATCAAAGGCACGCTGCCTCGCGTCCAGCAGTGTCAGCACATCCGTCAGACCTTTTTCATATTGCCCGAGCGCCAGCCCCTCCGCCCGTTCGGCCTCCTCGGCAGACCGGCTCAAAGCAGCGGCCTGATCACGCAAAAACGCATCAGCCGCCAAAGCTGTCTCCACCTCCCGGAAAGCGGTGAGCACGCTGCTGGTGTAGGTCTGGAGCTGCTCCTCATACCGCGCCCGCGCCAGCTTCACGGAAGCGACGATTCGCCCGCCCTGAAACACGCTCTGGGTGATGCTGCTGGCGATGCTCCACATGGCCGTCTCAGGCTCCATGAGATCGTCAATGTCCGCTGAGGTGCGTCCGTAGTCGCCAGTCAGGCGGATGCTCGGGAGAAAAGCTTTCTTCGCCGAACTCTCCAGCTTCAGCGCCGACTCCAGCCGCCTCTCCGCCGCACGCAAATCTGGCCGACGCAGGAGCAGTTCCGAAGGCAGGCCCGCGGGAATTTGGCGACTCAAATGGGGCAGGCTGGTCAGTCCTTTTTCTGCCCCTGCGGGGTAACCGCCCATGAGCACTTCCAGAGCTCGGCGGGACTGGTCCACTGCCGCCCGTCGCTGCTGCACAGTTGCTTCCGCTCTCGCCAGGTCCGCCCGTCCGAGCGAGACATCGAGTGCCGCCCGATCCGGCTCCAAGCCCCGCTCCATCTGCTTTTCCAGAATGCCGAGCTGCACTCGCCGGGTGCTCACGTTTTGCTCGGCCAAAGCCAGCAGCGACTGCGCCTCCGCCAGAGTCACCGCTGTCCGCACAGCGCTCGCCGCCATCGACAGTCGGGCGGCATGAAAATCCTCCTCAGCGGCAAAACGACGAGACTTTGCCGCGCCCCGCTCATCGGCCACCCGACCCCAGAGATCGACCTCCCAGCTTACATTCAGCGGCAGACGGAAGCGGTTGTTGATGAAGTTCAGCCCGGAGAAGCGCTGGTCTGCCGGCGTCTGCTGACGGCTGGCCGAATAATTCCCGCTGATGCTCGGCAGCAGCGCCGCACCCGCCTGCACCGTCTCAGCTTGCGCCTGGGTCACACGTGCCGCCGCCGCTTTCAGGTCGGGGTTCGCCGAGATGGCCCGGTCCACGAGTTGCCGGAGTGAAGGGCTGTTGTAGTCGGCCAACCACCCTGTCGCCGCCTTTGGCGCGATCTTTGGCAGCGCTGACCACTTGTCAGGGGCGATTCCTTGAACCCCAGCGACATCCGTTTGGAGACGTTTCGCCCCGAGCGGCGGCATCAAACCGCAACCCGTGAGGAGTGCGGCGGCTGAGAGGAGAGAGGGAACTCGAATCGAGGAAAACACGGCTCGCAGGCTGCATGGGGCATCGCACACTCACAAGGCTAAATTCGGCACGGCGCAACCTGTTGCGACTTGTTCGCAGAATTTCTGTTGCACATGGTTCTCAATTGCACTAAAGCGCGCGCCTCGCTGAGACATCGTCTCACTAACTGCCATGAACAAACATCTTCTCGCCTCTCTCCTTGCCTTGTCGGCCCTGTCTTTGACAGCTCAGGAAACCGTCCCTGCCGTCACCAGCGAGGCCTCAACCACACTCGACACCATCCTGGTCTATGGTGAGTCCGAGAACGACTCGGTGGTGCAAAATCCCTTCCTCCTCCCAGTCGAAGGCACCAAGATTTTCGCGGGCAAGCGCGCCACGGTCATCGACCTCGACGCCCTGCCCAAAGTGCAGGCCAACAACTATCGCCAGGCTTTCGCGCTGACGCCCGGTCTGCTCGTTTCTGAGGAAACGACACCACTCGTCAGCATCGGCTACCGTGGAATTGGCACTCCTGCCCGCACCCAGTTCATGCAGGTGCTCAAAGACGGCATCCCCATCCATGCCGACCCCTTTGGCTACCCTGAGGCCTACTACACCCCACCGCTGGATGTGGTGGACCGTATCGAGTTCATCCGTGGTGGCGGCTCACTCATGTATGGACCACAGCCCGCAGGCACGCTGAACTACATCACCTACATGCCGGACCGGAATACCCCCTTCTCCTTCCGCACCCAGAACATCGGCGGCACGGACGGCTTCTTTTCCAACTACACGGCTATCACCGGCACCGTCGGCAAGGTAGGATATTACGGCTACTACAACCACCGGGAGTCCGAAGGCTTCCGCACCAGCAACAGCGACTACCACCTGGATGGTGGCCACTTTAAAATCTCTTATGATGTCGATGCCGACACGCGCTGGATTTTGGCCGTCGATGCTTATGAGCAGGAGAACGACGAGCCCGGTGGTCTCAGCTACCGCGACTATGTGCGCAACCGTGACAAAACCACACGAACGAACGACGTCTTCAGCCTCAGCCGCTACGTCGCCTCAGCCGAACTTCAGCACAAGATCCAGGACGGCACTGAACTCGATGTCAAAATGTGGGCCGGTTACTACAACCGCTACAGCCACCGCCAGCGCCACACCGGAAACGCCTTTGGTGCCACACCCAACGGCACCCAGTCCAACATCGAAGACCAGACCTTCTACTCACTCGGCTTCGAGCCCCGCATCCGCCAGGACTGGCATGCACTTGGTGGTGACCACACCCTCACCGCAGGCATGCAGTTCTACCTGATGGATTCCCCGCGCCGTGACAAACGCGGTCTCTCCGGCCCGGCTGCCTCAGATGGAGTCACCACAGGCGACTCCCAGCGCGATGTCTTCTACTACTCCTTCTTCGCCGAGAACAAATTCACCTGGGGCGACCTCACCATCACACCCGGCTTCCGCTTGGAAAGCGTCGAGCAAAGCGTGCATTCGAAGACCTTTAACACCGCAGGCGTGCTCCAGAGCGAGCGCGATGTCACGAAGCATGATGTACAGCCCCTCTTCGGCCTCGGCATCGCCTACGACCTACCTGCAGAAACCCAACTCTACGCCAATATCTCCCAAAGCTACCGACCTACCGTCTTCACCGAATCCGTCATCGCCACCCCCGGCAGCACCGCCACAGACACGGCTCCAGGCCTGGGCTGGAGCTACGAACTCGGCTTCCGTGGCACCCCACGGCAGTGGTTCACTTTCGACACAAGCCTCTTCCTCATTGATCAGGACAACCGCTTCGCCATCAGCAACAACGTGCTCGGTAGTGCTGGACGCAGCATCAACACTGGCTGGGATGGTGCCTTCCAAGTGGACCTCATCGGTGCATACGATGCTCTTCAGGGCACCAAGCTCGCGTCCCATCTTGGCAGCCTCAGCTTCCACGCCAACGCCACGCTCCTGAACGCCGAGATCAAAGGTGGTCCCAACGATGGCAGCACGCCGCAGTTCGCCCCCGACTACATGGTCAGAACCGGATTCATCTACGGCTTCAAAGGCGTCAAAGTCTCCTTCCTCGGCACCTTCGTGGCCGATCACAAAGCCCAAGACAGCAACAACCCTCAGTTTGACATCCCTTCCTACATGACCTGGGACCTCACCGCCGAAGTCCCCGTCACCAAAAACTTCACCCTCATGGCAGGGCTGAATAACGTCTTCAACGAAGACTACTACTCCCGCATCACCTCGAACGGAATCGACCCCGCCTACGGTCGCAACTTCTACGTCGGTGCCTCCTTCCAGTTCTGATTTCTAAGGTGGATCATTCAGGGCGGTGTCAGAGTGGGTTCGATCCGCGCCGCCCTCTTGATTGACAAGGCGCAGCCTGCGCGCCCTTTTGGCCTCTGAACTATCATTCTCATGAGCACTGAAGCCGCCTCCGGAAAGCCTGTCTATAACGTGAAAAATCCCTTCATCGCCAAGGTGAAGAAGGCTTTCGACATCTCAGGTCCAGGTGCGCCTAAGAATACGCGGCATTACGAGATCGATCTCGAAGGTGGTGAGCTGGAGTACACCCCTGGCGACTCCCTCGCGGTGCAGCCGACGAATGATCCGGCGCTCGTATTTGACACGCTAAAGGCGCTTGGTTTCACCGGGGAGGAGATTGTGAAACATCCGAAGACCGGCGTCGAAGTGCCCATCCGTCAGGCTTTGCTCGAAGCGACGCTCATCACCGAGGTCGATAACAAACTCATCAAGGCCATCATCGAGAAAACGAGTGGTAACACGCCACTCGCTGGACTGCTTGAGCCTGAGCGTAAGGAAGAGCTGAAGAGCTACCTCTGGGGCCGCTTCGTCATCGACCTGCTTTTGGAAAACCCCACGGCCAAGTTTGAGCCGCAGGAGTTCATGCTCACGCAGAAGAAGCTGAACATCCGCCTCTACTCCATCAGCAGCAGTCAGAAGGCGCACCCGAAGGAAGTGCATCTCACTGTCGCTACTGTGAAGTACAGCAGCCACGGGCGCGAGCGCGGCGGTGTGGCCTCCACTTTCCTCGCGGATCGCATCACCGTGGGCGAGACGCTCATCCCCGTCTTCGTCAATCACGGCAAAGGTTTCCGCCTGCCCGAACCGCAGGAGGAAACGCCCGTCATCTTCATCGGTCCAGGCACCGGCATCGCGCCCTTCCGTGCCTTCCTGGAGGAGCGAGAAGCCACGGCAGCGAAAGGCAAGGCCTGGATGTTCTTTGGTGAGGTCAGTGAAAAGACCTGCTTCTTCTACAAGGTTGAGTTCGAGCGCTGGCTCGCCAACGGCACGCTCGCCAAGCTCACCACGGCCTGGAGTCGAGATCAGGCAGAGAAGATCTATGTGCAGCACAAAATGCTGGAGCACAGCGCCGAGATCTATGCCTGGCTCCAGCAGGGATCCATCGTCTATGTCTGCGGCGATGCCGCGCGCATGGCGGTGGATGTCGATAAAGCCCTGCACACCATCCTCGAAAAAGAAGGTGGGATGAGCCCCGAAGAAGCTGTGGCCTGGATGGCCTCCTTCAAAGAAGCCAAGCGTTATCGTCGCGACGTTTATTGATCACTCGAACTTCAAATCCGGCGGGTAATTGCGGATGAGGTCGTCATCGGTGAAGGGCTGCTTATCGGGCCCATCGTAGATGAGCTGGAAGGCGCAGCCGCTGCTGGAGATGACATGGAGATGGATGCCTGATGCGCCTGGCTTCTGACGAAATGTGTCTGTCGCGAGCGCTGGGTGTTCCTTCGGCACAAGCGCGAGTTCCTTCTTGTTCTTGCCCGCGAGCTGCTCGCGGACCTCCTCCCAGGTGCCGCCGGGGAGGGATCGCACACTCGTCCAGTAGTCGATCAGCATCTGGCCGACGATCTGGGTTTGCTCCTGCGGCGTGAGGTCGGGTTTGAGGAAGTCATTGAGTGGTGAGTCAGGCAAGCCAGCGGCGGGGTCAGGCTGCGGCAGTCCGGCTTTTAAAACGGGGTCGTTCGGATCGAGTTGGTAGCTTTCGCGGCCAAACATACTCTTCATGTCCGCCCACAAGCCTGCAAGTCCACCACCCTTGCCGAGCATGAGCCCGAAGAGCACGGCGATCAGAAGAGCAAGGCCGAAGAGAAAGGGGCGGAGGTAGCGCTTCATGCCGCTTTCATGAACCCAAGGTCGGGATCGAAGTTCACGATGTTCGGAAAGACGTCGCGGATCTGGGTGTCGCTGAGGCCGAACCATTTGGCCATGGTGGCGGCGTATTGATCGACGGCGGTGGTGGGGATCCAGTTGCCGCGTCCGGTGTTCAGCGGATGACCGGCGAGGTTGATGTCGGGATCGGGGAAGGAGCCATAGACTCGCTGACCGTTCACACCACCGCCCATGATGAGGTGATGCCCGCCCCAGCCGTGATCGGAGCCGCGGCCGTTGCTGTCGTAGGTGCGGTTAAAATCGCTCGCGGTGAAGGTGGTGACGCTGTCGCCCATGTTGATGGTTTCCAGCGCATCCTGGAAGCCTTTCATGGCCGAACTAACACCGCCGAGGAGATTCGCGTGATCACCGAGCTGCGGACCATGCGTGTCGAAGCCGCCGGTGGCGACGAAGAAGATCTGGCGCGTGATGCCGAGCGGGCCCTGAGCCTGGATCATCTTCGCCACGGTGCGGAGCTGCTCGCCGAGACCGGAGTTCGGGATGGTGGGGAAGTTCGAAGTGCCAGCGAGCGCGGTGTTGATGGTGTCGGCTTCGATGATCGACTTGTTCGAGAGGTCGGCGAAGGCGTCCTCCATGAGGTTCGCATACTCGGCGTTGAGGATGTTTCGGAAGGCGGTGTAGCGCGTGACATCCTGGCTGCTGGTGCCTTGGCCCAAACGAAACACGGGCGTGCCGCCAGGGCCTGGACGGAAGGGAAACATCGTCTTGCCGACCTGGAAGAAGTTCGTGCCGCTGAGCGAGACGAGCATCGACACCGAAGTGCGCTGCTGCGTGCCGACGAGTGCTTCGGCCATGCGTGCGCCCCAGCCTGTTTGGTTGTAGGCCGCGTTCATCGTGCTAGCGCTGGTCTGCCACTGCATCTGCTGATCGCTATGGGAGAAAAGATTGTCCGGGATCGCTGCGGTGCGGTTGCGGTAGTCCGCCATCGTCGCGGGGGCGATGAGCGTGCCGACGTTCGTCATCAGGGCGGCTTTGCCAACGTTATAGAGGTCGCGCATCCCGGTCATCGAGGGATGCAGGCCGAGTTGGAGGCCGTTATCGTTGAGCGTGTTCAGCGCGAGGATGTTTGCCTGCGGGATCGTGAGCACGGTGCGGCTGGCGGCATACTTCGCGTGCGCGCTGCTTTCGCGCGGCATGACTTCGTTGTTCGAGTCATTGCCACCGTAGAGGAAGAGGCAGACGATGGCCTTGTAGGGCGTGCCCGGCGCGAGCACATCCGCCGCCTGGGCATTCACATGCCGCAGGGTGAGGATCGTGTTCAGCAGGCAAGTCGTGGACATCGCCGAGCAGGCGCTGCCACCCAGGAAATTCCGGCGCGTGAGCAGAGTGGGCATTTCAGGAGAGGACATGGGAGGGCGTGTGCTGGATTTACTTTTCCATGACGAACTCGGGTGAGGCCGAGAGGAGTTGGAGCATGACTCGAACGCCGTTGGTGGCATTCGTGGAGTGAAGGGTGTGCAGGCTGAGCAACGATGAGCGGAGGCTGGCGGACATCGGACGTCCGAGGAGGATGGTTTCGATCTTTGTCATCAGCGCATCAGGCGTGCTCCAGAGGCTGGTGAGCGGCGTGAGGTCGAGCGTGATGCGGCTGCTGGCATTGGTGTAGAAGCCATTGGTCACGCCTTCAAAGAAGTAGTTCGCGGTGTCGGTGGCGGTGAGTTCGGTGGTGATCTCGAACTCGGGGGAAACGAAGCCTGCGTCGAGCACTGGACCGGGCGGGGCATAGCTCGGCGTGAAGAAGTTAAAGACTGTCGGCGCCTGCATCGGCCACTGGCCGATCTCATCGAGCGCATTCCACATGAAGTAGCGGCCCAGCAGCGGCGGGTTGCTGCTTGGGGCTTTGCCAAAGGCACGCATGACACGGGAGAGGCGGATCATTGGTTCGCTCATTTTGCCAGAGGCCAGCGTGGTGCCGAGTGTGCGGGCTTCGCTGTCGAGCAGGATGGCTTTGACGACGGCGCAGAGGTCGCCACGCACGCCTTTGCCGTTGTTGTCCCACACTTTGGAGACGCGAAAGATGTAGGCAGGGCTAGGATTGCTGGTGACGAGGCGCTGGATGAGTCGCTCGGCAAGGAAGGGGCCGACATTGGGATGAGCGGCGAGCACATCGACACAGCGACGAATGTCCTGGGCTGCGGTCTGTCCGGCAGGAACGGTGGCTCCGCCGACGATCACCTTTTGTCCTCGATCATGCTGGTCTTCGAAGGACATCATCGGATTGATCTCATCCGGCCAACTCGTCCAGGTAAAGCTGCGCGAGTTCGCGTAGGTCCAGCCGGTGAAGGCGCGCGACAGCTCGCGGATTTCATCCTGCGTGTAGGTCGGGATGGCGTTGCCAGCGCCGTTGCGCTTGAAGGTGCCGTCCTTGTTCAGGTGCTCCAGACCGATGCTGAAGAGCTGCATGATCTCACGGGCGTAGTTTTCATCCGGCTTGGTCTTCGAGCTGCGCACCATCGTCAGCCAGGTGCCCATGATCGGATTCAAAGTCACGTCTTCGAGCAATTGGCGATACGTCTTCCCCGGTGCCACACTCTTCACGAGCATGTCGTAGAAGTTCGTGCAGCCGCGCGGGTAGTTGCGCAGCCCGGAGCCGGAGCGGTCGGAGATGACGATGATCTCGCTCAACGCGAGCGCGACTCTTTGGCGAAGCTGATCCGGCGAGGTCATCGCGAGTGTCCACCAGCTATAAAGGCGATCTTCGGTGTTCAGCGGCGTGCTTGTCGTGGGCATCATCGCGCCGGGGAGACCGAGTGTGTTGGCGGTGCGGGAGAGTTCGAGGAGCTTTTGCTGCGCACCTTCGAAGAGGGCCATGCGGTCGAGATGCTCGAGGTGGCTCGTGGCAGGCAGCGCGAGCTGGTCGTCGATCCATTTGGCAAAACCGACCTGCTTCACCTTGGCGATCTCGGCTTCATTGGGGCCAAAGGTGGCCTGCTTGAGGAAGCGCGCGGCGTCGATGTCGGAGATCGTCGCGGGTGCTGTCCATGCTGTGGTCGGATGCGCGCCGCTCGTGTCGGCGGGATAGGTGGGGTCGGTGTTCGCGGCGACGGCGACTGTCACCTGACGTGTAGCCACGGTGCTTTGATTGCCGGATTTATCCGTGACGATGTAGCGCAGCGTGTAGGTGCCGGGCGTGGAAGTATCGACACTGCCCTCCACTCGCACGGAGCCGGTCACATCGCCGTCGATGCCATCGAGTGCTACGAATCCAGGATCGGTGAAAGCGCCGCCGACATTGATGGTGACCGCGTTGCCGCCGGTGAGTGTGACCGTGGGCGGTGTTTTGTCGGTGAGCTGGAGCGGAGAAAGGAAAGCCCCGTCGATGACTTCAAACGCGGTCTTGCCAGGGCTGAGCCAGGCGAGCGCGAGATGATCCCGCCAGCCGCTCTCTTTGTAGCGGATCTCGATGTAGTAGCTCTGGCCCTTCGTCAGCGAGACGGGGCGGGACAGCTGGTAGTCGGGGGACTTCCGCCATTCATAATAGTCGGTGGCGGCGGGCACGAAGCAGAGCAGTTCCTTCTTCTCCGGCGTGCGGTCGGTGCTGAGATAGACCTCGCTCCATTCATCGGAGGCGAGATTGAAACGATACACGCCAGTCACGGGCGGATGCACATAGCCGCGAAGCAACATGCCGTAGTTGTCGCCGGTGTTTGAGACGATCTCGGAAGTGCGAAGCTGGAAGCGCTCGTCGGGGCTGTTGGGGTATTTTGCGTTCTTGGTTAGATCGGTGACCCATGAGCCGGTGATGCCTTTGAAGACCTCCGCGAGGATCGTGCCAGTGCCCACGCCGAGTGCTGGAGAAATGGTGACACTCGTCGTGGCGGAGCGGGTGTTTTTTCCATCGGTGGCGGTGAGCTGGATCTGGAAAGTGCCAGCGCCGGGGAACTGCACGCCGGTGGTCGGCGCGGTGGGCAGATCAAAGACGGTGCCAGCAGGTCCGCTCGTGACCGTCCAGCGATAAGCGAGCGCCTCCGGGCCTGGGATGTAGTCGAGTGCGGTGCCGTGCAAAGTGTAGCGCGACTTCGGCCAGTAGCCGCTCTGGGGCTCACCAGCGCGCACGTTCATCTCGCTGTCAAAGGACTCGGCGACGACACCATCAGGCGGGCTGAGGAGCACGCCGGGGATGACCTGGGCCTGCGCGTCCGTTTGCGTGGCGAGCCGATAAGCCACAGCGAGGCAATCATCGCCGCCGCCTTCTTTTTGCAGGGCCTTGATGTAGTAGCGCTTGCCGGGCACGAGATGGATGGAGGCGGACTTTTGGGCGGCATTTGCGGTCCAGTTATAGCGGCCTGTGGCCCATGGGGTGGAGCAGATCTTCGTGGCTCCGGTGGCAGACTCGCCGGTGGAGTTGAGCCAAAGTTCGCTCTGATCATCGCTGGAGATGAGGAAGACGTAATCGCCCTCGACGGGCACTTGCAGGAAGCCGCTAAGGCGCTGCCCGTAGTTGTCGCCCCAGTTCGACGGTGCTTCGAGATTCGGCACGATGTCGGAGAAGCTCGGCTTGCCCTGATAGGCGGCGGAGTTCGTTAGATCCGTGAGATAGTAGCCGCCGATGCCAGTCCACACTTCACGCAGCAAGCCGCCCGCTTTCGGCGCGAGCGGATTTTGCACGGTGACGAGCATGACGTCGGTGGCGATGTTCGTGCCATCGGTGGCGGTCATTTTGATTTCAAACACGCCGGGGCCGGTGAACTTCACGATCGAAACGGGGCTCGTGCTGTTGTCGAAGCTGACCTTCGTGGAAGTGCTGCTCCATTTGTAGGTGAGGGCTTGTGGGCCTTGATTCAAATCATAGACCAGTGCGGCAATGGCGACCTGACTCTGCGGCCAGAGCAGTGTGCGATCACTGCCCAGCGCGATGGTGATCTCGGGATTGAATGCTGGCGCCGAGTGATCTGGTGTGAGGAATCCGCGAGAGACGACCTCGCGTCCATTCGTGGCGGGGCCGCTCATGGCGAGGGAGACGTGGTCGCTGCCTTCGCGCTCTTTGTGCAGGATCTGGATGGGGTAAGGCGTGTTCGCCAGCAGCTCGACTTCGGCAGACTTCTGCTCGGGGTGATCGTCCCACATGCGCGGCTGATGGCCCTCGTGTTCGAGATAGGCGATGCGGCGCAGTCCGAGGCTGTCTTTGAGATCAATTTTGAAATCGGAGGCGTGATCGGACGCGATCCAGAAGGTGTAGCGGCCAGCGACTGGCACGGTGAGGTAACCTTTCAAACGCTGGCCGTAGTAGTCGGCCCAGTTCCGTGGTGTCTCGGTGCCGGGGAACTGATCTTCGAGGTGCGGGTAGGCGAGCTGTGGATCGTAAGTGGTGAGGTCCGCGAGCGTGCCGCCTTCGACATCGAGCCACACGGAGCGGGTGAGCGCGCCGGTGCTGGGGGTAAGGGCTTTGTTCACTGTGATGGTCATCGTGTCGCGGCTGGTACGCGTGCCCTCGGTGGCGGCGAGTTCGAAAACATAGACGCCGATGGCGGACAGGATGGCATCACTGGTTGGGCTCGTCGGCGTGAGGATGGTGGCTTTCGGGCCGGAGACCTGCTTCCAGAGCGCGGTGGCCGTGGCGCTGCTGCTGAGTGCTTTGATGATGCTGCCCGCGAGCTGCACGCGATCATGCGGCCACCAGTAGGTGCGGTCACGACCGGCGTTGGCGTAGAAGACCATGTCCTTGTCAAAGGCAGGCAGCTTTTGCGTCGGCTCGACAAAGCTGCCCTCGATCACGCGCGGCAGTTTGTCGCCCTCTGGCGACCAGGCGACGGCGAAGTGATCAGCACCCCACGTCGCCTTGTGAACGAGTTCGATGAAGTAGCGTCCGCCGGGCTTCAGTGCGATGGGCGCGGAGGTCTGGGAGGCATGGAGCGTCCATTGCTCGGGGTTCGTGTAGTTGGTGGTGAAGCAGACTTTGCGGAGGTTCGCGGGAGTCGCGTCTGTGCTGATGGAGAACTCGGCTTCGTCATCGCCGGAGACATAGAAAGTGTAGTTCACATCGGCGATGCCGCCGGCTGGCACATTGAGGATGCCGGTGACGCGCGTGCCATACATGTCCGCCCAACTTTGTGACTGACGCAGGTCGGGGATGGTGTCGGTGATGTCGGGGTTATTCGGAAAAGCGGTGTCGGCTCGCATGGCGGCGAGCGTGCTATAATTCCGGTTCCACCAGACTTGGCGGGTGAGGCTGCCGACGTTGGCATTGATCGGATTCACGACGCGCACGGTGATGTCATCCGTGCTCGTGTTGCTCGTCGTGGTGACGGAGTAGCGCAGGACGTAGGTACCGACTTTCGGGAAGGTGGCGAGCGTTTGTGCCTTATCCGCTGCCGAGAAAAGCGCGGCACCAGGACCGCTGACCATGGTCCAGATGCGAGATGGCGTGTCGCTTCCCCAGATACGGCGGGAATCATAGGCGCTGAGGGAAAGTGAATTGCGCGGCCAGTAGATCGTGGCATCGCGACCAGCGAAGAGGTTGTAGTCCTGTGTGAGTTTAAGCTCCTGAGCGATGGCGACCACAGCGGCGGCATCGGTCGGCGGCGCGAGGTATTCGCCTGTGATCTCGCTCATGAAATCCTGACCCGGCTGCTGCCACATCACCGTGCAGTGATCCGTGCTCCATTCTTCTTTGTGCAGGATTTCAAAGGCGTACTTCTGGCCAGCGGTGAGCGTGATCACCGCGCTGGCTTGCGAGGCATGATTGGCGAAGTCGGCCACATTGACCGCCTTCGTCACGGAGGCGAGCAGCGCCAGATTCGCGGGCGAGGCATCACTGCTCAGGCGGAACTCCGCCGTTTCATTCGCCGCGAGGAAAAAGCGATACGTCCCCGTCACTGGCACGAGCAGGAAGCCGCGCGTGCGCTCGCCAAAAAGCTCAGCGATGGAGGCGAGCGAACTCAGCGAAGTAACCATGCGATGCGAGTGCGGATACTTCGGGAAATGCACGCTGCTGGAGATCGACGCGACACTGGTGCCGTTGACGTTGAACCAATATTCGGCCAGGGCCTTGCCCGCATCCGGGGCCAGTGGCGGGAGGACGGTCACGGTCACGTCATCGCTGCCTGTCGTGCTGCCGACCGTGGCGGTGGCGCGGAAGACATAGGTGCCTGCACTCGGCAGAGTGATCGTGGTGGCGGCGAGTGTGGGCGCGGCGATCACAGCCGTGTTGCCACTGACCTGTGTCCAAAGGATGGATGGGGTGACATTCGCATTCGCTACATTCAGGGCCTGCACCAGGGCCTGATAGGTGAGGTTCGGCGCGTATTGCCTCGCGGCTTTGCCCGCCTCGACGACGATGCCCGTCGGGATCGTCGCGGGCACTTCAAAGGGCGTCAGGTTTGCCCCAGGGATGACAGTAGGTGTCGCTGTCGGCGTGGTGGCCCAGGCCACAGCGAGGTGGTCGCCGCCGTAGCCTTCCTTGGCCTGCGCCTCGATGTAGTAGCGCTGCCCCGCCACGAGCGCGATATCCGCCGACTTCTGCGACGCATACTTCGTCCATTGCAGCGGGTTCGTGTAGCTCGCCGACGAAGCGATCTTCACCTTGTTCGCGGCGGAATCGTTGGTGCTCAGCCAGAGCTCGAAGCCGTCATCCCCGCTCACGTAGAAGGTGTAGTTGCCCGAGGTCGTCGGCGTGAGGAAGGCACGCATCCGCACGCCGTAGCGCTCGGCCCAGTTCACCGGTGCGGCAAAGGTCGGGTCCACCGTGCGCAGCACCGGCGCGGAGGGGTAGTCGGGCGAAAGGGTAAGATCGGCGATGGTACTGCCTTCCAGGTTATTCCAAACTTCGCGCAACACGCCGGAAGTCTGGGCCTGGGCAGCCGACGCTAGCATCATGAAGATGCTGCAGAGAAGAGGGAGAAGCTTGTTCATGCCATGAGTGATTAGCTTCAGATTGTAATATAATTATTATAATATGAGAAGCCTTATGTCAGTTCGCTGTGTGACAAAAAGCTCTTCGCTCCAGCTTGATCATTAACATCACCTATGTTTGCCGCACTTCCGGGCAAAGACTCCAAAGCACTGCACTCACTGCGGCCAGATGCGGATTGCCATCAGGAAACGCGGGAGCATGGTGACCCCATGAAAGCGCAGTTTTTCCAGTTCAACCTCGGTGGCAGGCAGCTCGGCTGGTCGGCGAAGATCCTGCTCAGCGTGCTCGCGCTGGTGGGCATTGCCCTGTTCGTGAGCTTTGGCCTGCTGGCGGTCGTGGCAGGCGTGGCGATCTTTGCCGTGATGAAGCTGGTGGGCAGTCTGCGTCAGGCCTTTGGGCTGGCTCCGACAGTGGAGGTCAGGGAGCAATCCTGGGAGCGCAGCGTCACGGTTCAAACCACCCCCGACACCGAGGAATCCGTCATCGTGCGCGACATCGAAGTCGAGGTGCTGCCCGCTGAGAGCGAGAGGAAGTAACCCGCAGCTTGGAGAGACCTTGTCGAGGTTTCAGATTTGGCTCAAGATTCAATGATGACTCATCCCTCGGGTTTCGAGGGTGGCGGGAGTTTGCCATTCACAGGTGGGCGGATGGGCTTGGCGACAGGCTTTCCTGGTGGATTGGCGATGGGGCGCACGACTGGAACTACGGGTGGCTTTGCCGCCGTTGAAACGGCTTCAGTGGCAGCGGCTGACTTTGGAGCTGTCGCTGGTTTGTCCTCGGGGGCCACTGCGACTGTGAATGCGGGAACTTGGGGAGGTTGCGATTCGGATGCGGGAGGCTTCGGCTTGGCTGGCGAACCATTCGCAATGCTGGAGAGCACGCCGCTGGCTGGAGCGGCTGCCATCACGGGCTTCTCGGCATGAGTCTGGATCTTTTGCAGATGCTCCCAGGTCCGGCAGGAGCTGAGCAAAGGATGTTTCCGAAGAGCCTCACGAATGTTTGCCGGTGTGGCGGGTGGCTCGGTGTGGAGGCTGTTGTGGATGCCCTCACGCAACGAGGCGAGCAGGCGACCGAGTGCGCCGAGCAGGGCGGACTCGGTGCTCGCCACATGATGGAAGGTGTTCTTCGCTTTGAAGGCGTTCAGCATTTCCATGGTGAGCTGTCCCGTCACGGCGGCGGCGGCATGGCGCAGCAAAATCGTGCGTCCCGCGACCTCCTGCAGGCGCTCCAGGACGGCGATGAAGCTGTTGCGCATGGCATTCGTGGTGACCACGCGGACTTGTCCACCATTCCAGGAGGCGGTGAAGTCGGACCCATCGAAGCCGGGGAAGTTCTTCCCCATGTCGCTGTCGCGGAAGTCCACGGGCTGGCCTGCCATGACCTCAATCAGATCCTTCACGCGCTGGCCGAGTTCGACGGCACTGTCCACGGTGGTTTCGCCATGACCTTCGAGGAGGTGCTTTTGCAAAAGCTCATCCACCTTCGCAGCAAGCGCGGGTCGTGCTGGAGCGGCAGCAGTTGCGATTGGCGGAGGGGGGGGCGTCGGGATCGCTGGTGGCGTCACGACGACACTGGCCGGCAAAGGCGCGGTCACTGGCAGCGTTGGCTTTTCAATGCGCTGAGGGGCGGAAGGCAGCGTCTGTTTAGCTCCAGGAATGTCAGGCGGCGGTGATACTGCCATCGGGGCGGGTGCTGTGGCGGCTGCCACAGGCGCAGGTTTGGCCACTTCAGGCGTCATGACGACTGCCGCAGGTGCAATTACTGGAGCAGGTGTGCTGAGGGCCTTTTCATAAACATCCCCCGCTGCGGCGATGAGGTGACGCGGGAAAACGGCCCCGCCCTGCGTGAGGCGCGTGAGGTCGCCGTCCGTGAGCGGATGCAGCTCTGACGTGATGCCATCTTTGGCACGCTGGGCAGCGAGGGCGGGTGACTTCAGGCGGGCGAGCAGGAGCTCTTTTTTATCCTCGCCGCCGATGGGCAGGACATCGGTGACTGGCAGCAGGAAGCCGAGGGGTGCCGATGAATCGGGCACGCCGATCCTGCCGCGCAACGCCTGCGTGAGCCCGGCATCCCAGGCGGTGAAGCGCTCGGCCACGAGACCGATGAACACAGCCCAGTTTTCACTTTGATCGATGAGCGAAAAGAGCAGGCGCTGGAATTCATCGAGCTGCGCGGATGAGGCGATGAGATCGAGCTGGTCCATCACCAGCACGAAGGGCATGCCGACGCGCGCGGAGAGCTTCCCGAGAAGCTGGATGACCACGGCGCAGTCTTCGCGACGCAGCGCCTCGGGCACGCCGAGGTATTTTAAATCTGCCTCGGTGAGGTAGGTCGCCCCAGCGAGCCATTGAGCGGCGAGCGCTTCTTTGTCATCGCGCAGTACGGTCAAAATGGCGCGCAGCACACTGCGCGGCACGGACGGAAAATCCGCCTCCAGCAGGAGCAGCGCCTGGTGCAGGAGATCCTTCTTTTCCTCCATGGCGATGCCGCTCCACGCCTCGTGCAGTTGGGAAAGGGTCACGTCCTGCTCCACCACCGGGCGCAGCAGCGCGTAGGCCAGCAGACGGAGCTGGCTGTAGGTCGAGGCTCCGCCATTGGGATGACGGGCGGGGTGTCGCAGACTGGCGATGAGCCGCCCGAGCACAAAGGCCTCCAGCGTCTCCGACTGGAGCGGCGGGTTCGGCGCATAGGCGTAAAAGATCGTGTCGCCGGCATGGCGGCGCAGACGCGTGAAGAGGTGGGATTTACCCGCACCGCCAGCCCCTCGAACGAAGCGCACGCGGGTCCTCTTCGTGGCACGCACCATCTCCACCATCACATTGAGATCTGTCGTCGCATAAGCGTGGATGGATGGCACGTCCAGCCACTCGCGTGAGCCCCACAGTTCGGCCTCGCCGACGCTGGAAGAGAGGAAGGGATTCAGGGGAAGATAGGTGGTGGTCATGACATCAAGTAAGGCTGACCCAGCTCCATGCGAAGCCGGGGGGTCCGATGGCGAGAGGCACGAGCAAAGCACGCTCCTCTTCGGGAAGATCCTGCGGATATTCGCAGGGTTCTAACCAAATCACCCCCTCGTTGTAAAGCCTCTCGATCATGCTTCGGAATCGTTGAAGATCAGCCACTTGCGCATGACCCGCCGCCCATGCGGCATAATGCGTCCAGGTCTGCGGCAGTGGCACCATGCGGGTGGACGAGCGCCGCGCATCCGCCTCATACCATTCCCGAAGCAGTTCCGGCGTCAGTTCCGCCGAAGGTTCAGCGGCAGGATCTGGGGACGAGCCGTCGAGCCACTCGATCAAGCCATCCACCGTCAATGCGGACGACCTCACCGCATTCACCTGCTGCACGAGCAAGCGCAGCCGCCTCAGCGTCGCCGTGTCGAGCAGATCCCGCGCGGAAGGCCGCGTCGCCAGCACCAGCGGGATCGCTTTCGGCAAAAGGAACAGCCGCTGCTGCACCACCAGGCTCTCGAAGGCCGCCTCGAACTGAGCGTGCAAGGCTGGCGCGAGCTTCTTCCGCAGGTCGGGGAGCTTCAATGGCTTCTTCGCCGACCTCACCCATTGCTCCAGCAGATGCGCCGTGACCGCCGCATCCTCATGGACGGTGTAGCTCAGCTCCGCTGGCTTGCGTGGATTCATCGACAGCGCGCGGACGCTCGTGAGGCCAGCCAAAGCAGCCAGCACCGCGTCCTTCTTCGCCGCCTTGGCCCCCACGACACCGCGCAACTGCTTCACCAACTCCGCCAGCGTCAGAGGCAAAGGCGACTGGTGAAGTAGATCGAGCAGGGCGGCGGGGAGATCAGCGGTGGTGGGCATGGACGCAGATGACACGTCGCCCAATGGCTGATCTTGCCTCATTCCGGCTGTCTGCCCGTCCGCTTCACGGCCTCGGCCATCCAGGTGCTCTCGGCTTTCCAGGGATCTTCGGCCCGCATTTGGGCGATGGTCATGGGGAGGCGGGCGCTCCAGTTCACGCCGCTGGCGATGCCGGGCACGTTGAAGCGCTCCTCCAGAGCGAAGAGATCCGGCAGCATGAAGGCGGCATAACGAGCGTTGCTCGCCATCAGCGCCTCCAGCAGGCAGTGGCGGACGTGATCATCATAGGCGGGCCAGTCGCCCTCGCGGATGGGGAGCCCGGCGAATTCGCTGAGGTACCGCAGCTCCTTGTTGCCGAGATAGCGGTCGCCTTCGTCGTGGCTTTGGCTGTCGCGGCGACGATGCTCCCAGTGGGTCTTCATGGGCTCGTGATCGTGGGTGGCGTAGGTGGTGAAGGCGCAGTTCGGGTAGTCTTTGCCGAGCTGCACATGGCCGTGGCCGTCGTCCTCCCAGTGGCTGACTTTGAAGCCGGGCACGTCGAGGCCGAGCAGGTGCGGGCGCACGTAGTCGGGCACGGTGCCGAGATCCTCCGCCACGACTTCATAGGGCGCAGCGGCGGCGACGATCATCTTCAGATACTTGTCCCCAGCGGCTAGGTTCGCGGCCTTGTGCTCGTCGGTGTCATCAGCGTGCTCCTTGTAATGCGGCAGATGTCCTCCCGTGCGCTCCTTGGCCTCGTCGTCGCTGAGGTGGAGGAACTCCGCGTTCCGCTGCGGCCTCCACGGGAAGCTGTAGATGCGGTAAAAGCCGAGCACGTGGTCGATGCGGAAGATGTCGAAGACCTCCGTCAGCTTCTTCACCCGGCGCTGCCACCAGCCGAAGCCGTCCGCCTCCATCACATCCCAGCGATACAGCGGGATGCCCCAGTTCTGGCCCCAGCGCTGCACGAAGTAGTCATCTTTAAAGTACGTCTCCGGCGGCGCACCGCCACACCACTCCAAGTTAAACTGCTCCGGCTCAAAGAACACGTCACTGCTGCACCATGAGATGCCGAAAGGCACATCCCCCATGAGTTTGACGCCCTGCTCCGCCGCATAGGCCCGCACCGCCCGCCATTGGCTGAAGCACAGCCACTGCACATACGCGTGGTAGCCCAACTTCTCCGCGATCTCCGCCGTGTGCGTCACCCGCTGCTCCGCCAGCCAGGCCCTTGCCTTCGCGCCGCTGTTCGTCTCCTCAGGCCAGTTTGGCCAGTCCTCATGCCCGTGGATGTCCATGAGCACCCGGAAGAGGCAGTAGTCCTCCAGCCAGCTCGCCTCCGCCTTGCAAAAGGCCGCAAACTCCTTCCCCCTCTTCGTCTTCTTCGATAGGCGGCTGTAGCCATGGCGCAGCAGGTTCGTCTTCAGCTTCCGCACCTTGTCATACTGCACCGGCCCCTCCTGCAGCTCATCACCGCCCAGGAAGCGCACCGTGGTGCGGTAGAATTTATCATCGATCTCCGGCACGATCGTGGGTGTGATCTCCAGCGTCAGGTAATCCAGCGCGATGGAGCTGATGGCATTGTAGGGGCTGCTGTCCCCGCCCGTGGCATTGATCGGCAGGAACTGCACAAAGCCCAGCCCGATCTCCGCCGCCCAGTCGATGAGCTCACAAACGCCGCCCGTGTCGCCGATGCCGAGGTCGTCAGCGGTGCGGATGGCAAAAACTGGAACAAGGATGCCGGCGCGGCGGGGTTGGATGGAGGGCATGAGGTGTCGGATGAATCGGACAGACCGTCCGGGTTGCAAACAGTGTCTTATTCAAAGACGCAACCCCCGTGCCAAGGTGACACCCCTTCCCTGCTTCACAACCCCTTCACCTCGCTCCCCTCAACGACGATCTGCTTCGTATCGGGGCCTTGTTTGACCACGTCGCGCTTCTTGCCACCACGGGTCTCGGTGAAGGTGTTGTCGCGGATGGTGATGGATTCGGTGCCGCCCTGGATGTCGATGACGGCGCCGCCTTCGGGGGCGTTGTCGATGAAGGTGTTGTTTTCGATGCGGTTGCGGTGACCGGCGAAGTCGGGGCCGCGCTCGGGTCGGAAGAGGACGCCGTTGAGCTTGCTGTCGCGGATGGTGTTGCCGGTGATGAGATTGTCCGTGTCGCGGTGGCCGATGGAGATGCCGACGCGGTTGCCCTCGATCGTGTTTTGCTCGGCGAGGCCGTATTTGACGCCCCAGCAGAAGAAGATGCCGATGTCGTTGCCGCGCAGGGTGTTGTTGCGGATGACCGGCCGCTGCGAGCCGCTGCCGGGATGCAGGCCGAGGTTCTTGTTGTTCTCGCTGACGCAGTTTTCGACCACGACGTCGTGGCAGATCTGCCAGGAGATGCCGTCGCCGTGGTTGTTGCGGGCGGTGACGCCGCGGATGTGCACGCGGTTGCAGTCCTGAAGGAAGATGCAGCCGGCGTAGTTGCCATCGAGCTCGGCGTTGTGCTCGCGATTGCCGTCGAGCACGAGGTTTTCGATGCGCAGGTCGTCCACGAACTCGCCGCTGAGCAGCGGGAAGAGCGTGGAGCAGGTGGCGTCGTTCATCTGCCACAGGTTTTCGCGCAGGGGCTTGTCGAGCTTGAAGCGGTTGCCGCTGCGGGCGGTCAG
>NZ_JBILYB010000091.1:0-25216 GCF_044378005.1 Prosthecobacter sp. | reverse complement strand
TCAGGCGGTTTTTGTTCAGGCATCATCAAATGGTGGTGCAGCCACGACGACATCATCACTATCGTTGCTCCTTCCGACGATTGAGATTCCACTTTCAGCAAGTGCTAACGAATCGCTGTTTATCACGGCTCTGGCTGAGCGCATTAATGGCAAACCCGAAGTTTCGATTGATGGCGGGCGAGTTGATATTGTGACGGACAGATACGCCATTGAGGTCGACTTCCTCCAGAAGTGGAAAGAAGGTATTGGTCAGTCGCAGTTTTACTCAAACAAGACCAAGAAGCTCCCTGCACTCTTTCTTGTCCATGATCGTGGCCAGATCGACTCACACACACTTCAACTCGCAGCAGATGAAGCACAGCGTCTTGGTATACACCTTGTGTCGGTAGTGGCTACTCAATAACCACGACCGCAAGAACACCTTGGTGCTGGCAGTTCCACATTTACTGAAAGCAAAGCCCCCAGCGAAGATGCCCCCGCTCCCCACGTTTCATGTCCTCACATGAAACCCCTCCTCGCGTTCTTCCTCTCCCTCACCGCCGCGACCGCCGCAGACCTCACGCTGCTCGAAGCGGGCAAAACGGACTACCAGATCGTGTTGCCGGATGCGGCGCCGACTCCGGCCATTGATGCGAGTCTTCAGCAGACGGCTCGATTGCTCCAGACGGCGTTTTTGGCGAACAAAGCGGAGATCGCCATCGTGAGTGAAAAGGAGCGGGATGCCTCCAAGCCGGCGTTGATGCTTGGGAACACGGTTTTGGCGCAGAAGAACGGCCTCGACGTGACGAAGCTGCGGGATTGGAGCTATGTTCAGCGGGTGGTGGGGCGGGATGTGATCCTCGCGGGGAATGATCAGGCCTCGAGGGCGAAGGTGGAGAATGCGCGGAGGCCGAACTGGGATCGCGTGGGCACGGCGAAGGCGGCGGTGGACTTTGCGCGGGAGTTTCTCGGTGTGCGTTTCCTGTATCCTGATCTGCCGGGCTACACGCCGGTGAGTGGCGCGGCGAAGATCGATCTCATGGCGTCGCCCGCCATCGAGTTCCTGCCGATGAAGACGATCACGGTGCCGGACACGCTGAACGTGACGAAGACACCGCTGCTGCGCGTGAACTCGGCGCATCCGGCGGGCGGTTCGTTTTATGATCTCGCGCACAATCGCTTCCCGCGTGTGGATGAGCAGTTCGGCGGGCACACCTGGGAGCGAGCGGTGCCGGCGGAGTTGTTTGCGGAGCATCCGGAATACTTCGCGCTGATCAGCGGCTCGCGTTTGAAGCCGGAGGGCAACGGGCAGTATTGCCTGTCGAATCCCGATGTGCAGGAGCGCATCTATCGCGACCTCGTTTCGCACCTGGAGCGCGGCTTTGACAGCGTGGATCTCGGCCAGCCGGACGGCTTCCGCGAGTGCCAGTGCGAGAAGTGCGAGGCGCTCTACGGCACGGGCAAGGACTGGTCGGAGAAGATCTGGATCTTCAACCGCGAGGTGGCGCAGCGCGTGGAGAAATCGCATCCCGGCGGGCAGATCACGATGATGAGCTACATCCTCACCGCGCAGCCGCCGAAGACGTTTAACCAATTTCCCGCGAACACCTGCATCATGCTCACCGGCACGAACGAGGAAGACATCGCCCCCTGGCGCGGCATCGAGGTGCCGCGTGGCTTCACCGGCTACGTTTATAACTGGTGCCCGAACCTCGGCACGCGCTACACGCCGATGCGCACGCCGGGCTACATCGAGCTGCAGGTGCAAAGGCTCGCCGCCGCGCGCATCCAGTCGCTGTATCGCGACGGCCCCGGCCAGCTCTTTGGCCTCGAAGGACCGGTGTATTACACCATGGGCCGCATGTTTGATGATCCGGCGAACAACCACGCGAAGGACCTCATCCCCGAGTTCTGCGAGGGCGCGTTCCCGGACAAGAGCATCGCCTTCTACATGCGTGCCTTTTACGACGAGCTGTATCACGCCATCGCGCTCTACTCCGACCACATCGGCACGCGCACGGATGTGTGGACCTACAAACCACTGCCCACCGATGCTCGCGGACGCAAAACGGTGCAGGACCCGTTTCAGCTCATCGCCTTCCTCTACACGCCGCGACTGCTCTCGAGCCTCGAATCCAATCTAAGCCAGTCCGAGAAGCTCGCCGCCACGCCGAAGGTCAAGACACGCCTCGCGCTCGTGCGCACGGAGTTCGACTACTTGAAGCACTTCGCGAAGGTCGTGCATCTGCATCAGGCTTATCAAATGCTGCCCGACACCGGCTCGCTGCATCGCCTGCTCGATGCCATCGACGCGCGAAACGCCTTCATCGCCACGCTTTACGTCAAAGGTCATCAAAAGGAGTGGAACCACGTCCTCTTTCCCTTTCCCGGCCACGACGCCAAGCACCTGCAACTCGCCCACGACGGCTATCAGGAGCCGTATGCGAACACCTGCTTCAACTGGGACACGCAAGCCATGCGCCACGCCCCGCCGCCCGGCCTCAAAAAGCTCACCATCGCCAAAACGACCGCCAAACTCACGCTCGACAGCCCCGAGTGGCAAACCGCCACCGCGCACGAACTCACGCTCCTCCCGCCGCTGCACACGCTGCCGCGCCCGACGACCATCCGCCTGCTCTACGACGAAAACGCCCTCCACCTCCGCGCCGAAGCCACGCTCGGCGATGAAACGAAGTTCACCGCCTTCAACCGCGACCGCGTCCTCACGAATCAAGAAGCCATCGACCTCTACCTCGCCCCGAACCCCGCCCAACCGCTCTTCTACCGCTTCACCCAAGGTGCCCACGCCGCCAGCCGATACGACGCCCTCAACGGCCGCATCACCGACGTCATGGACCCGCGCCACGGCAAGGACGATCCCACCTGGAACGGCGACTGGACCAGCCAAACCCGCGTCGATGCGAAAACGAAGCGTTGGCACGCTCATCTCGTCATCCCCTTCAAAACTCTCGGTGCCGAACCACCCACCAAAGGCATCACCTGGAAAGCCAACTTCGGCCGCAACCACCAACTCCCCCGCGAGCAGGTGGATCGCGCGATTTGGTCCTCCGCCCTCACCAGCACCCGCATGGACGACACCGCCGTGATGGGCGAGATCGTGTTTGAGTGATCGGGGCATTCCTGTCCCGAAGATTCGAGATGTGCTCGGCTGCGTTTACGGCAACATCTAACGCGTCTCATTGATCCATGAAAACACTCCTCGCTTTCCTGACTCTTGGTTTTGTCTTGTCACTGCCTGCTGCTGAACCAGTGCCGGACAAGCTCGTGGTGCTGACGTTTGATGACTCGGTGGCCAGCCAGGCTACCTATGTGGCACCGCTGCTGAAAAAGCATGGCTTTGGGGCCACATTCTTCATCACGGAGGGCTTTGAGTTCCTCGTGGACAAAAAGAACTACATGACCTGGGAGCAAATTCAGGCGCTGCATGCGGCTGGCTTTGAGATCGGCAATCACACACGTAAGCATGCGGGCGTGAACAAGCAGAAGCCGGACCAACTGGCGGCCGATGTGGAGTTCATCGAACAGCAGTGTGAGAAATACGGCATCCCGCGTCCGGTGAGCTTTTGCTACCCTGGCTACGCCACCAGCGAAGCGGCGGTGAAGCTGCTACGGGAGCGGAGTTATCTGTTTGCGAGGGCTGGCGGTGCGAAGGCCTTTGATCCCGCTGCGGACGATCCTTTGCTCATGCCGCAGGCCTTTGACGGCAAGCCGGAGAGCACGCTGGAGCAGTTCAAAGCCGCCGTGGCGCAGGCGAAGGACGGCAAGATCGCGGTGATGACCTTTCACGGCGTGCCGGACATCAAGCACCCGTGGGTGAACACCGATCCGGCTAAGTTCGAGACCTACATGCAGCATCTGAAAGATGAGGGCTGCACGGTGATCGCCATGCGTGATCTTGCGAGGTTTGTTGCTGCGAAGCCATGACAAAATCATCATCGCATTGCAGATGATTTCCAAGACTCCTTATCTCCGAGTCTCCATAGATCACTCACTCCACATCGTAGTGTTTCTCGCTCACGGAATGATCGTGCTCATAGACCTGCTCCTTCATGAGGTTGCCTTTCTTTGACCAGTAGCGGTTCAGGCCGTGGCGCTTGCCGTGGTCGAAGTTTGTCTCGGTGGAGAGCACGCCATTCTCCCACCACTCTTTGACCACGCCGTGCAGGCGGCCTTCGGTGAAGGGGTATTCTCCCTTGGGCTGGCCGTTCTTGTGTTTGTCCCGCGCCACTCCTGTGAAGGGCTGATCTTTGAGGAAATAGACGTCGTCCTGCCATTTGAGATCCTGGTAGGCCGCCTCAGGGGCAGGGGCACATGCGGTGAGGCCAAGGGTGAGCCATAGGGCGGGGAGGAGGTGCTTCATGCGCCGATGGTGAATCAACGCGACATGCTCTGCAATGCCGGGCTTGTCGGCGGCGTTTACGCACACTCTTTTTTCCAACCATGCGCACTCTCGCCCTACTCCTCCTTTCCACCGCTCTCGCTGCCCACGCGGAACTGCGTCTCCCGGCCATCATTGGCGACAACATGGTGCTCCAGCAGAAGCAGACGAATCCCATCTGGGGCTGGGACACACCCGGCACGACGGTGAAGGTGAGCTTCGGTGACCAAACTAAATCCGGGACAGCTGATACGAAAGGCAAGTGGACCGTGAAGCTCGATCCCGTGCCTGCCAATGCAAAGCCTGCCTCGATGAGCATCGTGGGCACCAGCAGCCGCGAGCTGAAAAACATCCTCGTTGGTGAGGTCTGGCTCTGCTCCGGGCAATCGAACATGGGCTTCAATCTCGGCAGTGTCTGGGATGCTGATCTCGACATCGCCACGGCGAAGTATCCCAACATCCGCCTCATCTCTGTACCGCAGGTCGGCACACAGGAACTCCAGGACGACTTCAAAGGCCAGTGGGAAGCGTGCTCGCCGACGACAGCGGGTGCATTCACCGCCGTGGGTTATCATTACGGCCGCGTGCTGCATGAGATGCTCGGGGTGCCCGTGGGCCTGATCGACAACGCCTGGGGCGGCAGCGCCTGCGAGGCCTGGGTGCGCCGCGATGTGCTGGAGCAGGATGCCCGCTTCAAGAAGATGATCGCCCAGTGGAAGCAAACCGAGTCCACCTTCACAGACGCCGCCTTTGAAAAGCAACTGGCCGATCACAAAGTGAAGCTGGATGCCTGGTCCGCCGCTCGCAAGGAAGCCATCAAGGCAGGCAAGATGTTCACCGGCAATGCTCCACGCGCGCCGCAGAATCCTCTCCGCGGCCAGAAGCGCCCCGGCAATCTGTATGCAGGCTGCCTGAACCCGATCATCGGCTACGGCATCAAGGGTGCCATCTGGTATCAGGGCGAAAGCAATGCCTCCCAGGCCCACGAATACAGCTACCTCTTCCCTCTCATGATCACCCATTGGCGCAGCGAGTGGAAGCAGGGCGACTTCCCCTTCTACTGGGTCCAGCTTGCCGACTTCAAACCCGAGATGCCAGAGCCAGGCGACAGCGACTGGGCCGAGCTGCGCGAGAGCCAGACGAAGACCATGAGCAAGATCGCCAACGGTGGCCAATGCGTCATCACCGATCTCGGTGAAGCCAACGACATCCATCCGAAGAACAAGCGCGACGTGGCCGAGCGTCTCGCCCGCTGGGCGCTGGCGAAGGACTACGGCATGAAACTCGTGTATCGCAGTCCCGAGTTCAAAGAGATGAAGATCGATGGCGGCAAAGCGCTGCTCACCTTTGACCATGCGCCCACCGGTCTCCGCACCGTCGATGTCGATGAGGTCAGGGGCTTCGCCATCTGTGGTGCCGACAAGAAATGGTTCTGGGCCAAGGCCAGCATCATCGGCGGCTCGAAGAAAGGCACGAACCAGATCGAAGTCAGCAGCCCGCAGGTGGCTGCTCCCGTCGCCGTTCGTTATGCCTGGAGTGACAATCCCGTCTGCAATGTCTTCTCCCTCGAAGGCCTGCCGCTCACTCCTTTCCGCACCGATGACTTCCCCATGATCACCGATGCCAAGAACCCGAACGGCCTCGAGGCGGCTGTGGCAAAGCGTCAGGAAGAGATCAAAGCCACCGCACAGAAGCGCGCTGAAATGCTCAAGCAGCGCGAAGCCGCGAAGAAGGCCGGGAAGTGATCCACGCTCATATCCACCGAGACGGCACCTAAAGTGCCGGTCTCGGTAGTGTGTCATCCGAGTGCTTCCATTCCCAATACCGCGAGTGGCACGCGGAGTTGCTGGAGCGGTGTGGTGGAAGGCACGTCACTTTCAGGGTGCGAGTCAGTGAGGGGTTGTCCGATTACTTCAGCAGCTTTGAGAGATCTGGAGCCTCATTGGGCTGCACAATGAGGCAAATTTGCTGAGCTCATGTGTTTCGGGTCAAAGGAACGTTGCAGACTAGGCGAAGCCACGCCAAGCACTGCGAACACGAATCAATGTCCACCCACCCAGACACGCGTCGCACCTTCCACAACGAGCTGTGGAGGTCGCTGCCTTCAGGCGTGCTGGATGCCATGTCATCGACCTTTGGCATGTTGATCGCGGTGCGTGTCTTCCATCTCGGGCATATCGAGAAGTCCATTTTTCTCAGTGCCACCAGTGGTGGTCTGGTCACCAGTCTTTTCGTCATCCCGCTGCTGCTGAGATTTCGCAGCACCATCGCCCGCACGGCTGCAAAGGTGCAGATGCTCGGCGGTGCCTGCATGGCGGCTGCCGCCTTGTTCCCGCGTGACCCATGGATTTTCATTCTGGGGCTGAGTCTTGGGTTGTTTTGCTTCTCCATGCAGATCCCGCTGCTGACGCAGATCTACCGGCTGAACTACCCAGAAGCGCAACGCGGGCGGCTTTACGCCATCGCTGGTGTGACAAGATCGGCAGCTGCCGTTGGCTTCGGCTTTTTCGGTGGCTGGCTGCTGGGATTGAACCTGGAGAACTACGTCTGGCTGCTCTGGTGCTTTGCCGCCAGCGGCTTCCTTTCCGGTTGGTGGACCTATGGACTGCCAGCAGTGCCATGGGAGACCGCGGAGTCGGCTGACACGCGGTTGTTGTCTGCTCTCCGCTGGGTGCGCGCGGATCGTGACTTCCGCACGCTGCTGATTTCCTGGATGATGATGGGCATCGGCAATCTCGTGGCTGCCAGCCTCTTTGTGGAATACCTCGCCAACGCGAAGCACGGCATCAATCTGCCCGAGCGCACCGTTGCCTGGGTGGTCGGGGTGGTGCCGGTGACGCTGCGCATGCTCAGCTCCTACCATTGGGGCATTATTTATGATCGCGTGGGGCTTTTCATGGTCCGCTCCATCCTCAATGTCATCTTCGCGGTGGCCATCATGATTTTTTACCTCGGTCATGGACTGCCCGCCTGGTGTATCGGCATGGGGCTCTGGGGCGTGGCGAATGCGGGGGGGAATGTCACCTGGGGACTCTGGGTCACGAAACTTGCCCCGAAACACGCCGTCGCCGAATACATGAGCGTCCATTCCTTCCTGACTGGCGTCCGAGGGCTGCTGGCTCCGCCTCTGGCTTTCGCCGCCATCGAGGTCATGTCCTTCCAAAATCTCAGCCTGATCTGTGGGGCCTTCATCCTCAGCGCGAGTGCGTTCATCACGGTGAGGGCTCGGGGAAGTGACGATGAAACCCGCCGCCGACTGGGCCCTGGGGAGCGACTTTAAGCCGAGGAGGGCAGGGGAGTTATTGGGAAAGTTATGCTACATGTGAACATCTAGGATTGTTAAGATGTTAAGATCTGCTAAATAACTCGCGATTTTCCAGCATGTCCTCGAACACCTATCGACTCAGCGCCCGTGAGCGAACCGACCAGAAATTGGAGCGGTCGAAGCCTGCGAACACTCGTCGGCACCCGGTGGTGAAGCAGCGTAAAAAGGTGCGCACTTACAAGGGGCTCATCGCGGGTTTTCTGCTCCTGCCCCTGGCATTGATCACTGCCTTCACGATGGGAGAGATGCTCTTCCGGGCGCTCACGAGGTCGGACTTCTGGCGCTCAGAGCAGTTTATTTTCTTTACCACGGGCGGCTTTGCCTGGGCTGCTGCCTACTTGGCCGGGTGGCGTCCCGTGCATGCCTATGTACTGGGGCACGAACTCAGCCACCTTGTCGTCGCCCGAGCCTTTGGTGGCGAAATCTTCGGCTGGAGTGCCTCGCCCACGGGCGGCTACGTGGAGACCAATAAATCCAACACCTGGATCACGCTCGCCCCCTACCTCATCCCTTTCTATTCCGTGGCAGTCATGCTGATCTTCGGGCTTCTGGGCATGTTTTGGAACCTTCACGAGATGGTCACCTTGCCCATCGGCAGCCGGGGCGTGCATCTGCGGCCGGTCTGGTTCTTTTATGCCCTGCTCGGCATGACCTGGTGGTTTCACGTCACCTACACCATCAAGACCGTCCTCACACATCAAAGCGACCTCGAGCGCAATGGCGAGTTCTTCTCCATGAGCCTCATCTTCTTGGTCAACGTGCTCATCATCGTGGGTCTATACCTCAGCGCCGCTCCAGCGCCCGGCCACGAGTTCATCGAGCTCGGTCGCTGCTGGTCTGGCAATGCCGCCTGGGTCTGGAACGGCTTCTGGCAGATCCTCGGCTGAGGCCTGCCCCGTCATGCGCAGGTCAAACATGCGCATCGTTTTGAGCTTCCCCGCCGGGATGGCCTGTGATTTAACGGTCACTCCCCAACCCTCATGACCGACACCGCCCCCAACCCTGCCCGCACCGCCTGGATGGTCGTCGCGCTGCTGTTCCCCGTCGCGCTACTGAATTATTTGGATCGGCAGATGCTGGCCACGATGCAGAAATCCATGGTGGAGGACATCCCCAGCATCACGAACCAGGAAGCCTGGGGGGACGTGCTCGCCGCCTTCAAGTGGACCTACGCCTTTCTCAGCCCCATCGGCGGCTTCATTGCGGATCGTTTCAGCCGGCGTCGTGTCATCGGGTTCAGCCTGCTCGCATGGTCCCTTGTGACCTATCTCACCAGCTATGTCACCACCATGGATCAGCTCGTCTGGGCGCGTGCCGCCATGGGCATCAGCGAGGCCTTTTACATTCCCGCAGCGCTTGCCTTGATCACCGACTTCCACACCACAGGCACTCGTTCCATCGCTGTAGGTGTGCATCAGACTGGCATCTACCTCGGGCAGATGCTCGGCGGACTCGCGGGTTATGTGGCAGACGCGCCGGGCTACGGCTGGCAGTGGATGTTCAGCACCTGCGGCATGGTCGGGGTGATCTATGCGCTGCCACTTTTTGCTTCTTTAAAAAACGCCCCCCATCGTGCCGATGCGGTGCCTTCAGCGTCTCCCGCCGCGAGCCTCCGCGAACTGCTTTTCAATCGAAACTTCCTCCTCCTCGTCGCCTACTTCACCCTGCCAGCCATTGCCGGGTGGGTGATTCGTGACTGGGGTCCGAAGATCCTGCGGGATCAATTCGCCCTGGAGCAAGGCCGCGCAGGCATGATCGCCGTCTTCACCGTGCAGATCGCATCCCTTCTCGGGGCCTTGCTCGGCGGTTTCCTGGCGGATCGGCTCATGCGCCGATCACTGCGCGGACGCATCTTTGCCAGTGCCCTCGGTATGGTGCTCTTCCTCCCGGCGCTCTTTGGTGTCGGTCATGCGCCCACCATCACACTTGCCATCGTCGCGCTCGCTGTGTTTGGCCTTGGTTGGGGCTTCTTTGATTGCAACAACATGCCCATCCTGAGCCAGATCACGCGACCTGAAGTCCGCGCCACCGGCTACGGCATCATGAACCTAGTCAGCATGACCTTCGGCGGCCTTGGCGACAAAGGCTACGGTGCCCTCCGAGATCGTGGCGTCGCCATCGACTACATCTTCGGCGTCTTCGCCGGAATCGCTCTGCTTTCCATCATAGTTGTCCTGCTCATCCGCCCGAAGGAGAACTGATTTTTCATCCAACGGGCATCAGCTCCGGCACAGGATCTCCGAACGGCAGGATCGACATCGGGCGGCCTTGGAAGTCATCAAAGGTATCGTCGGGGTTGATGCCCAGGTGCTGGTAAACGGTCGCCCAGAGGTCATTCGGGCTCATCGGGCGCTCAATGGGATACTCGCCGCGCGGGTTCGTGGCACCGATGACCTGCCCGGTGGCCATACCACCGCCGAAGACGATGTTCGACATTGACTGCGGCCAGTGATCACGCCCCGGCTGGGTCACACCGGTCTGCGTGCCGATCTGCGTGTTGATCTTTGGCGTGCGGCCAAACTCACCTGTTACCACCACGAGTACATCCTTCTCCAGACCACGGGAATAGATGTCCTCAATCAGCGCCGACACTGCCTGATCATAGACCGGCATGCGCCAGCGGCAGTCGGCGAACATGTCGCAATTCACCGCGTGGCTGTCCCAGTTGTAGGTGCAGTTTTTCGGGATTGTTTTGCTCGGGAAAGGATTCTCCCAGACCATCGTCACAAAGCGGCAGCCCGCCTCCACCAGACGACGCGCCAGAATGCCGCGCTGCCCGTAGGCCGACCAGCCATAGCGCTCGCGCAGCTTTGTCGGTTCCTGGGAAAGGTCGAAGGCCTGCTGCACCTGCGGGGTCGTGAGCATCGAGAAAGCTTGCTGGCTGAAGCTATCCATCGCCTCCATCAGGCCGCTGCGATCCATGTCCCGCCTCAGCTTGTCCATGCCTGAGAGCAGATGCATCCGGTCATCCAGCCGCGTCTCCATGTCAGATGTCAGGCCGATGTTCTCCACCTTGAAGTCCTTCGCGCTCGGATCGCCAGCCACGAGAAAAGGCGTCGTCGAAGGCCCGAGATAGGCCGAGCCGAGTGAGAAGGTATCGATCCCGCTGCGTCCGCGATCCACGCCCGCCACGCATACCGGCATCGGTTGATCGGCTCGCTGGAGCTTGCGGTTGATGATCGACTGCACACTCGGCGCATCATTCACAAAGCCCACCGGCAGCGCTGGATTCCGCCCCGTCATGAAGCGCTTGTGCCCGCCGCCATGGTCGGAGAACTCATGATGGATGCTGCGGATGATGTTAAACTTGTCCGTCAGCTTCGCCTGCTGCGGGAAAAGCTCGCAGATCTGCGTGCCCGGCACCTTTGTGCGGATCGGATTCAGCACGCCGCGATACTCCACCGGCGCGTTCGGCTTCATGTCATAGCTTTCGAGCTGCGACATCCCACCCGGCAGCCAGACAAAGATCACCGACTTCTCCTTCAGCTTCCGCCCGCTGTTTTTGGCGATGCTTTCTGCCCTGAGAAAGTCACTCATGCCCAAGCCCAGTGTGCTCAGCGAGCCGATCTCCAAAAAGCTCCGCCGTGAAAGCGGGCCACGGCAGCGATGAGATGGGGCAGGGGAGTCGGGCATGAGAGAAGTGATCAAGCAACGCGCCACTGCTCACTTCTATTTCAGAACTGGACCTTCAATGATTCACAGGGAAAGGCCTCTAATCGCTGGCTCGTAAGTAACCCATGTGCCCGCGTCTGCTTTCCTCCGCCTGTCTCGTCCTGTTCTCCACCCTCCAGGCTGCTGATCCTGTGGCGAAACCAGTCGAGCTGGATGCCGCCAAGTTCCCTTCCATCCAGGCTGCGTTCGATGCCCTGCCGGTTTCCGGTGGCCTGGTAAAGCTTCCTCCTGGAAAGGTCGAGATCCGTGAGCCGCTCGTCATCAAGACCGAAGACACCCGCGTCATCGGCTCCGGTGCCGCGACATGGATCAAGAACCTCAACGAAGAGGGCAAGCCCGCCCTCATCCTGCGTCCACCGACACTCGATCAGGACAAAAAGGCGCGACTCTGGCGCGTGCAACTTGCTGACTTCCGCATCGAGGGGCAGGAGAAAAGCGGCGATGGTATCTTCGCCGAGGGCATCCAGGAGATCTATCTCGAAGGCATGAGCATCGACCACCACGGCGCTCATGGCATCCACCTCGTCGATTGCTTTGAAGACCCGCGCATCGCCGACTGCATCCTCACCTACAACAAAAAGTGCGGCATCGAGATCGTGAACTGCCACGACATCGTCGTGAATGCCAACCACTTCGAAGAGAACCAGGACGCGCTGCATTGCACGGACAGCTTCAACCTCTGCATGAATGGCAACAACGTCGATGACCACCTCCGTCACGGCGTCGTCATCGAAAACACCTACGGCTCCGTCGTGAGTGGCAACATGATCGAGGAGTGCAATGGCACGGCCATCATTTTGGATCGTGACTGCTACGGCATCACCCTCAGCGCCAACGTCATCGCCCATCACCTGGAGGGTGGCATCGACTTGCGGGATGCCCATGGCTGCTCCGTCAGTGCAAACACCATCGTGCTGGCCCACAAGTTCGGCGTCCGCGTGAGCAAAGACAGTGGTCGTCACGCCATCACTGGGAACAGCTTCACCAATACCTACATCGGCGGCGGCCTCGACAAGCGTCCGGCGGAAGGCCCCACTCCCATGCACATTGATGAAGGCAGCGGCATCTTTATTGATGGTGGCCAGGACTGTGCCATCACCGGAAACACCTTCACCGGCCTCAGCACCATGGCCGTCTGGAGTGCGAAAGGCAGCGCCGGGCTGCTGGTGACAAACAACGTCTGCTACGACTGCGGGCGTAAGCTGCCCAAAGGCGGCCTTTGGATCGATGTGAACACGAGCGTGGAGTCTCTCATTAAAGATAATTTGACCCGCAGGTGATTCACCCGAATCTGGCACAGCCAAATGCTCGACCTGCAACGTTACAAAGAAGGAAGTCTCCGAAGCGAAGTCCACTTTACCCGAGTGGCCCTGTGGGCGCACCTAGTGGTGGGAGGAGTGGCGGTTGTGCTGCTGCTGTTTCATGAGGTCTTCCGCTGGGCTGCCGGTGCTGGACTCTGGTATCTCATGACTGTCCTGCTTATCACTGGCATTCTCTCCGGCATGGCGGTCTGTCGCTGCCTGCTTGCCCTCTTCTTCTTTATCTTCACCATCGGTGGCATCCTTTTCCTTGGGCATGTGTTGCCCGAGTTAAAGCCCGAGCAACCACCGCTCATCTCCCATTCGCTCCTGCCTCTGTGGCTGGGTCTGGTCAATGTCACTTATGCGGCGGGCGGGATCTTCTTCCTGCTCAATGTGCGCATCCGCAAAGCCTGCGACATCGGCTTCAAGCTCTGGTAGCAGCCCCGCTTTGCATCTTGTCAGGTCGCTTCACGGGGCACATCATCGCTCAGCGAATCCCACCCCACTCTTTCCTGATCATGGCCGACACGCCCCTCCTGCGCATCCGCGATTTGAAGATCGACTTCCGCCGCCACGGCTCCCCGCCCACTCAGGCTGTGCGTGGTATCAGCCTCGACCTCGCCCAGGGCGAGACCATCGCCATCGTCGGTGAAAGCGGCAGTGGCAAAAGCGCCACCGCCCTCGCCCTAGCGCGACTTCTTCCTGAGCCGCAGGCCAGCATCACCGCGACCGAACTCAGCATCGCCGGGCATCATGTCCTCAAAATGAGCGAGAAGGAACTTCGTCAGGTGCGCGGCAAAGAGATCGCCTACGTCTTCCAGGAGCCCACCACCTCGCTGAATCCCGTCCTCCAAGTGCGCACCCAGATCGGGGAGGCTCTCTCCCTCCATCGCCCCGATGTCAAAGACCGCGAGGCCGAGATCCTGCACTGGCTCACTAAAGTCGGCATCACCGAGCCCGAAAAGCGCCTCCGTGCCTACCCGCACGAGCTTAGCGGCGGCATGCAGCAGCGCGTCATGATCGCCATGGCCCTTTGCTGTCGGCCCAAGCTACTCATCGCCGACGAGCCCACCACCGCGCTCGATGTCACCATCCAGAAGCAGATCATGGAGTTGCTCGCCACCCTCCGCCGGGATCTCGACATGAGCATGATCCTCATCACTCATAACTTCGGCATCATTCGTGGCGTCGCCGACCGCGTCGCCGTCATGTTCCGTGGCCAGATCGTTGAAACCGGTCCCACTGAGCAAGTCCTCTCCAACCCCCAGCATCCCTACACGCAGGCATTGCTGGATTGCGTCCCCCGCATGGGTGCCAAGCAAGCCCGCCTCCGCACCATCGACTACGCCGCCCTCGGCTGAGATTATCTCCGCAGCGCGACAATAAAAATCGCAAGCTGGTGTGTCGAGATGCCATCACCCCTCCAAGTTTGAAACTCGTTTTACTCACCCAGGGTGGCTGGCTTGCTGGGGAAGAAGTGTTCGCTGATGGCGAGTTTTGCCTGCGTGGTGAGTTTTTCCCGCTAAACAACGCTGATGAATGAATCTCTCCTCCGCGTCCAGCAAGCCACTTTCACCCGTGGGGGGAGGCGCATCCTGGAAGGGATCGACTGGCAGGTGAACCGAGGGGAGCACTGGTGTGTGCTGGGGCCGAACGGCTGTGGGAAGACCTCGCTGATCAATCTGATCACGGGGTATGAACCTGCGACAGATGGCATCATCCAGATCGGAGAGGACACGTTCGGTAACAGCGACTGGCGGGAGGTGCGGAAGCGTGTGGGACTGGTGACGAACACGCTGACAACTTACATGGAGCCAAGTGAGCCGGTGATGCATGTGGTGGCGAGCGGTCGGGACGCGAAGCTGAACCTCTGGCAGCCGCCATCCGCCACGCTGAAGAAGCAGGCGGCGGGGCTCATCGAGGCGGCTGGCTGCGAACATTTGAAGAAGTCGCTCTGGGGCACGCTTTCGCAGGGGGAGAGGCAGAAGATCCTGATCTGCCGTGCGCTGATGGCGCGCTTTGAGGTGCTGATCCTGGATGAACCCTGCGCGGGGCTGGACCCGGTGGCGCGGGAGCAATTCCTCTCCTGGATGAGTGAGATCAGCACGTGGCCGGAGGCACCATCTCTGGTGATGGTGACCCATCATGTGGAGGAGATCCTGCCGTGCATCACGGACGTCTTCTTGCTGCGCGCGGGGCGTGTGCTCGGGCAGGGGGAGAAGACGAAAATGCTGACGAGCTCCGCACTGAGCACGCTTTATGGAGCGCCGGTGAAGCTGACGCAGAAGGAAGGGAAGTATGCGCTGCGGGTGCTTTAATTCAGCTGACTGAGTGACACGGCGGCAATGATGCCGATGAGCGCCAGCAGGAGGAGCACGAGGAAGACCTTCACGATGATGGAGGTCTTGTACTTCACATGCGGTGTGGCGGCGATGATGTCCTTGTATTCAGGGGAGAAGACCATCGCGGCTTTCTTGCCGAGTAGGTTTGCCAGGATCAAAGCACTGATCAAGGTGCCCAGGGGAAAGCCGAGCAGGCCGATAAAGGAAAGGACCACCGTGGGCCAGCGCGCCCAGGAACGGAGACGGCGGAGGCCATAGGCGAGGACTAAATGCGCGATTCCTGTCAGGAAGAATGCCGTCAAAGCTATTGGGCCGATGGTTTCTGCCCGATCATCCTCAGGTGTAACAAGAATTGGCAATGCCACGGATAGTCCAAGGACTAGAAATGCTCCAAGGTAGTACAACGTGCCCACTGACTTGACGGTGGCCTCGACCTTGATGTGCTCCTGGCGGATGGCTTCGGCCTCCTCGATTTCGGAGCGTGGGGCGGAGAGGATGGTGACTTGCGGCGGGGCGTAGGGATTGGATTCCATGTCACGCGCTTATCACCCGAGGTTCGGGGTGGCGTCGAGCACAAAAAACCGGCGAACCCTTTCGAGTTCGCCGGTGGGAAGCGGGTCTTCTTTCAATCAGCTCCAGAGGCTCTGAGGGTAGGCCCCGGCGGCAACGAGTGCCTGGATGGAGGCGACGACGTCGGCCTTGTCTTCAGGGTAGGTGACGCCGAACCAGGAGTCGTTCGACTCCAGCACGGTGACGTCGGCTTTGCCAGACTGGATGAGTGCATCGACTTCCTTGGGCACGTAGCACTCGGCTTTCAAGTCGGTGCCGTTCACTTTGAGGAACTCGGTGAAGGCGGCGCGGAGGTGGGGGAAGATGTCAGGCGTGAAGCCGAAGAAGTTCATGGAGACGACTTCGGAGCCGGTGAGAGGCAGGGCGGGGTCGGTCTCGCGGTTCTCGGCACCGCTGGCGGTCTTGAAGATCTTGGTCATCTCGGTGACGGAACTCAGTCTGCCGCTGGCATCACGGGTGCAGACGCCACGGGCGACGCTGCCGTGATCGGAGAGGGTGTTCCGCAGGTAGTAGCCGACCATGGAGTAGTGGCTCTTGCCATCGTCCGGGCGCGGGGTGGTGAGATCGGCGGCGATCTTCGCGAAGGCATCGCGCCCGTAGAAGTCGTCGGCATTGATCATGAGGAAGGGCTCATGCACGACTTTCTCGGCGGCGAGCACGGCGTGGGCGGTGCCCCAGGGCTTGGTGCGGCCTTCGGGGAGGGAGAAGCCGGCGGGGAGGTCAGTGATGTCCTGGAAGGCGTAGTCCACTTCGATGCGGTCGCCAAACTTGCTGCCGATCTGCGTGCGGAACTGCTCCTCGAAGTCGCGACGGATGACGAAGACGACTTTGCCAAAGCCGGCGCGGATGGCATCGAAGACGGAGTAGTCGAGCACGACTTCGCCAGAGGGGCCCATGGCGTCGAGTTGCTTGAGACCGCCGTAACGGCTGCCCATGCCGGCAGCGAGGATGAGGAGAGTGGGTTTCATTGGGAGAAAGGAGGCGCGCCAGATGCGGTGCGCGGCGCGATTGATGGACAGGGCAGGGGACCTGTCAAAGCCGATGTCGTGGCTATCGCGACAGAGTCTTATTTCAAGAGGCGAGCGAGTCGTGACTTGCTCGCAATTGACTGCAACCCTAGCCTTTGAGGTCACGTAACTTCGAAGCTTATTTCTAAATCATGAAAAAGACCACTCGCCTCACCTTCGCCGCCATCGCACTGAGCTGCCAGCCACTCATGGCTGACGCTCTCTCGGATTCCTATCTGGCCATGTTCAGACCACTGCCCACGGAAGCCCCAGCTCCTGACAATGAACTGACCGAAGCCAAGATCAATCTGGGGCGGATGCTCTATTATGAGACACGCATTTCCAAGGGAGGAAAGATGAGCTGCAACTCCTGCCACATGCTGGACAAATACGGCCAAGACAATCTGCCCTTCTCACCCGGCCATGAAGGCAAGCTCGGCGGACGCAGTTCTCCATCGACTTACAATGCCGCGCTACACGTCGCCCAGTTCTGGGATGGACGCGCCCCAAGCGTGGAAGAGCAGGCCAAAGGCCCCGTGCTTAATCCCGTGGAAATGGGCATGCCGAGCGCTGACTTTGTGGTGGATGTGCTGAAATCCATTCCCGGTTATGTCGATGCCTTCAAGGCCGCCTTCCCCGGTGAAGCAGAACCCATCAACTACAACAACTTCGGCAAGGCCGTGGGTGCCTTTGAGCGCAAGCTGGTGACTCCATCCCGCTGGGATGAGTTTCTGAAAGGCAAGAAGGATGCCCTGACATCCGAAGAAGCCAAAGGCTACGAAACCTTTGCCAAAGCGGGCTGCGCCACCTGCCACAATGGTCCTGCCATCGGTGGTGCGATGTACCAAAAGCTTGGTCTGGTGAAGGCCTGGCCTGATCTCAAAGACGCCGGTCGTATGGAAGCGACGAAACAAGAGAGCGACAAACACTTCTTCAAAGTCCCAAGCCTGCGCAACATCACCGAAACCGGCCCCTATCTTCACGACGGCTCTGTGAAGAGCCTCGAAGACATGGTCAGCAAGATGGCGGAGCATCAACTGGGCAAAGTGCTGACGGCTGATGAGACCGCCAGCATCGTGACTTTCCTGAAGGCGCTGAAAGGTGAGCTGCCGAAGGAATACATCGCCCAGCCGAAGCTGCCTGAGAGTGGCCCGAACACGCCGAAGGCATGATTTAAGTCTGTCTGATCAACGGAAAAGCCCGCCAGTGATGGCGGGCTTTTTTTGGGCATGTGCTCCGAGAGCCGAGCTAAAGAAACACCAGGGCAGCGACCACGACGCTGATGATGGCGCAGACGAGGACGGCTCCCGCAGCAGCATCTTTGGCGCGGCGGATGTGCTCGTCGGGCTCGGTGGTGATGCGGTCGCAGAGGACTTCGAGAGCGGAGTTCATCAATTCAGCGGCCCAAACAAGGGAGATGCAGCCGAGGATGGCGCACCACTCCCCTTGGGAGATGTTTTGCACAAAGCCGAGCATGACGACGGCGACTGTGGCGGCGGCGTGGATGCGCAGATTTCGCTGAGTGCGCAATGCCCAGCCGATGCCTGAGAAGGCACAGCGGAAGCTGCGAAGCAGAGGCCGGATCACAGGAAAGTGGTGGCGACTAGCTGCCAGTGGCGGCGGTGGGTGGGACAGCGGCGGACTCGTTCACTCTCGTGCGCAGTTCAGCCACCCATTTCGGGGCGTCTGGATGGGCCGGGAATTCTTTGATCACCTTGAGCATGTCAGCCATGGCATTGATCACAGACGGCCCCTTTTCATAGAGATGGGTGGCGCGCTCCCAGCGCATGGCGGGCAGTTCATTTTGCAGCCAGAGGATGTATTCCGGCTCACTCATCTGCTCTTTGCGGAAGGCACCTTCGTTATTGATGCGGCTGTCCCAGAGTGTGGGCAGGGAGTCCTTGGCCTCAGATTCGGCGAGGTAGAAAAGCGTGGACTGATACATGCCGCCGATATTGATGGGATCACGGCTCCAATGCTGGCGGTTGAGGTAGCGGTCGAGCTGGTAGGCTTCGACGATGGGACTGTTCGGGCCGCAGGCGCGGTTGATCATGCCCAACGCACGTCCCTGGAGCTTCGGGGCGGATGCGACGAGATCTTGAATGTAGCTCTGAAGCTTGGGGATCATCTTTTTGAATTCCTCCTCCTTTGACTCATGGGCCTCCAGCGTCAGGATGAGATAACGCATGCCGAGACGCAGAGCGATGCCGTTGTCTCCCTGCTCATCGTCGGCACCTGCTCCAGCCTTGGCTTTGCGTTCCATGTTTTTTTCGATCTGCTCGGCGCGCTGGCGTGCCTCAGTTTTGCTCGCCTCCTTGCGCTCGCTGTTCACGAGCACGTCACACTCGGTGTAAAATTTGATCGCCGCCTGATCGCTGGCGATGGCGGAGTTTAGCTTTGCAAGGATGGAGGAGAGATTGCTGCCGCGCTTGGCCAGGATGTCAGCTTCCAGCGCTTTGAGTTGATCGAGCACCGTGTTCACCTGGGCCTCGGTGAGTTTCGGCGCAGGTTCAGCGGGGGCGGCGGGTGTTTGAGCGGAAAGCGTGGCGGCGCTGGCGGCCAGCATGAGCAGAAAGACGGTTTTCATGGCGAGTGGTTGGGGGAAGTGGGAACGCAACGTAAACGGACAACTCACACTTTAATGAGAGTCGATGTGTGATGGCGAGCCAGAAATTTCAGGGCCTCAGTCCGGCACGAGCTGGCGGCGCTCCAGTCCGAGCTGGGAGCGCCGGTCACGCCGCAGGCGGATCTGCTCACGCACGAGGCCATCACTGCCCTGGGTGCTGTATTCCACATTCACGGTCACGAGCTGCGGCATGGCATCCAGAGTCACGATGCGGAAGACGGGCTCTCGTTTGCTACGAAAAAAGGCGTGCAGGGGAATGTGCGGATGCGCGGCATTCCACAGCCATCGCGCGGGCTGGAAGTCATCGAGCTCGGACAATGCCTGCAACACCTCGCGGATGATTTTCTCCTCATGATGGCGCAGCAGCTTCGAGGCCGCACGGCGGCTGAGTACTTGCTCCAGAAAGGCGGCCACGGGATTGAGATGATCCTCCTCCATCTCGGTGATGATCTCCTCTGCGCAGTCCTTCATCCGAGCGCGAAATTCCTCCCGCGAGATGCGGCCCGAGTCGAGCATGTTGAAGAGTTGTCTGGGGCTGAGGGGAGGGGCGGACATGAGTGAGATAAAAGAAAGCCCGGAGACCTTGGCGGTGCTCCGGGCTTGAGACTAAACGACGGATCAGGCCTGACCGACGACGTATTCGTACATGCCGTGGCGGCCAGGATACGGAATCGGATACTTGCCATCCTTGTCTGCGATCAGCGGAGCCGCGCCATCGAGGGTGAGTTCGTTCACCTTCGGGGCAAATTCATGGTCGTGGGCCATGAGCTGGTCAAAGGTGACAAGCTGTCCGGTGTGTGCGCTCATGCGGCCCATGACGGTGACGAGGCTGGCCATGGCTCCGCGCTCGACTTCGCTATAAGGCTTGTTGTTCACGATGGCTTCCACGAGATCCTGCCACTCGAGATCGTATGGATTTGGTTCCTGCTTCGGTCCGCGCCAGATGATGTCCGCCGCCACTTTGTTCTGACCTTTGAAAGTCATCGCACGGGAAGGGAAGTGACCGGCGCTGGAGACCACGGCCGAACCCTTGGTGCCATGCACATAGCTTGCGAATTCGTTGTGCGTCTTCATGGCGTTGCGGCCTTCGAGCCAGAATTTCGTGCCGTCGCGGAAGGTGTACTCCACGCTGTAGTGGTCGAAGTTTTGGTCCACATACTCACCGCGCTCCGTGCGGCCACCGGTGGCTTTGGCTTCGATCGGGAAGTCGTTCTTCATCCAGCAGATCTCGTCGATGTTGTGGATGTTGAAGTCACTGAAGGCTCCCCCGGAGGCCCAGAGGAAGCTATGGAAGTTCTTGATCTGGTAGATCAGCTCATTCGGGTCGGTTTTGACATCACGCGGCTTGGTGAAGCAGGTGCCCACTGGCCCCTGGAGACGATAAGCACGACCCAGGATGATCTCGCCGATCTCTCCCTGCTGGATGCGGTCAAAGAGCTCACCACGCACACGGCAGTGGCGGCACATCAGGCCTACGCCGACCTTCATGTTTTTTTCCTGAGCCTTCTTGCCGAGTTCCAGCATGCGCTTGCCGCTCGGGGCATCCACGCAGATGGGCTTTTCCATGAAGACGTTCACGCCTTTCTCGATGGCGTATTGGAACTGCACCCAGCGGAAAGCGGGCGGTGTGGCGAGGATGACGACGTCATTCGGACGCAGCATGTCGATCGCCTTTTTGTAGGCATCGAAGCCGATGAACTTCGAGTCAGCGGAGACGCTGAAGCGGTCCGGGTGCTTGGCGCTGAGGCCGTTGAAGCTGGCTTCGAGGCGGCTTTCCTGCACATCCGCCATGGCGATGAGGCGGGTGCCCTGCTTCACGCCCATGGAGTTGCTGGCCGCGCCCGTGCCACGGCCACCGCAGCCGACGAGGGCCACGTTGATGATGTCATCGCCAGCGGCGTGCACATAGGGGATCTTGATGCCGGAGAGCACAGACAGGCCGACGGTGGCCTGGGTGGCGGACTTGATGAAATCTCGGCGTGAGCTGATGGCTGGGGTATTTTCCATAGAGGTGAAAAGTGTGGCCGAAACCAACGCCACGCCGCAAGCATTCTTTGTGGGCATTCTTTGCGGAAATAAAAGCCTGCATGACTTGCCAGGCACCGGGACTGCCTCTTTCAGCAGGCCTAGCGCCCTTTTCGAAGTGAGGCCAATGATCTCCTCAGACCTTTGCTAATTCGAGCAGTTTTCGGATTCTGCTGGTTTCTGCCGCCGAGGTTTTGGCGACGAAGCCTCGGGCGTGGGCAAAGTGGACGTCGGGCTCCTTGTCGATGCGGGTGAAGTCGTAGCGCGGGTTGTCGTTGTGGCGGGAGAGTCCGTAGCCGCTGCCCCGGCGGTCGGGGTAGATGAGGGCGGCGATGCTGCTGCTTTTGCCGATGCTCTCCAGGTAGCGGCCAATGCCGGCGGAGGGATCGTCGGGAATGGGCTCGGTGCGGGGGAGAAAGAGGATTTCATGGTCCTCGACGCTCCAGATCTCCGCATTCTGAGCAACGAAGTCGATGCGGCTGCGCAGCTCTCCCAGATACTCCAGAAGATCCTGGCCGATGTAGCTGAGGATTTCCCAAAGGGGCTCGCCAGGCTCCAGGCGTTTGGCTTTGGCGAAACGACGCAGAAGGGTGATGTCGATGGGTGAGCTGAGCTTGTTCATGGTGGCGCGATCCACGCCGAGCCACTGGGCGGTGACATTGGGACCGCGAGTATCAAACCACTCCGCGGGCTCCAGCCAGTCGCAGAACTGGCGGGCGTCTTCATAGACGCCGAGATGCTGGAGCACGAGGCTCAGGGCGCACACCGGCGGGTGGTCCGCAGGAAACTGATGGTGGTCGAAGTTGTGCCGCTCGGGCACATGTTCGCCACCGACATCGACGACGGCGATGGTGGGATCGGCGAGATCGGCCTCGGTAGGTTCGCGGCGCACGATGGGCACGCGGTGAACGGCGGCAAGGAGGCTGCAGGCGAGGAGTTCGTCCTTATGAGAGCCGCCGGGATGAGTGAGGATGAGGGAGAGCATTGAGGGAAAGGGGGGATGTGCTGTGCACGGAGGCATGAAAATGCGGAGGCCGTCTTCGTTCGTTGTTCTGCGAAGGGCAAGGGTGCAGAAGGCTTTGAGGCCGGTTGGTGGTCCACAACTTTGCTGTGTGCTGCCTTTTCAGCGCCAGACGAAGCAGCACCTCATCGGATTACTTGGGCTTGTTCTCGTAGAGCTTCGGCAGGCGCTTGAGGTCGTATTCAGGCTCGGGATCGGTGCCCAGGCATCGGGCCATGGTGGGATCGGAGGTCCAGGTGGCGACGACTTGCTCTTTGCCATGGAGGATGCGGATGACGGCACCGCGATACTTGGGCTCCGTCTTGCCACGCCTGGGGTCTTTAAGGCCGAGGCCGTCGAGGTCATCGGCGCGGCCATCGTAATGATTTTTGGCCTTGGTTTTGAACTCGGCCTTGTGGGTCGCCATGCTGCGCAGTTGCAGTTTTTCGCTGCCCTCGGCCATGAGGTAGTTCAGGTGCTTCAGCTCGGTGTCGCCGAGGAGCCACCACTGGGCAGTGACCTCGGTGGGGTGCTGGGAAAGATTCACCAGTTCGATGGAATAGACCCATTGGTAACCATTGCGCTTCATCGGCTGCTCGGTGAGCCGTCCGCTGAGCCTGATGTTCGGCGTCTCCTGGCCGATGGCGCCTGCGCGCTCCATCTCTTCTTTGAAGATCTTGGCGGCTTCCTCCTTGGTCTGGCCGAAGTTGTTCGTCGGTGGTTTGATGCTGAGTTTGGCGTTGAGGATCTCGCGCTCGATGTCCCGGAACTGGGTCAGGTAGGCGAGGTCGCGGGCGGCATCAGCGGCATTGTTGGCGCGACTCTTGGAGGGGGCGACGAGGCGCACGTTGGAGATGTCACGAGAGAAGTGCGGCACATGCTCCAGGGGGACGATGTATTCAAAAACGGCCTGGGAGCCTGCGTCCCCGAATTTCGTGATCATGCCGGTGAACTGGTGCTTGTCATCAAAGCAGCCGAGGACATGGGCTTGCTGCCACATTTGCACGAGGCTGCGCTGCATGGCCTGACGCTGAAGCGTGCCGACGCTGGGCTGGAATTCGAAAGCCTTGCCGATCAAGGCGCTGCCATCCGGGCCGCCAGTCTGGGCGCTGGTCTCCATGGCGTTGAGGATGCGGATGATCTGGCCTTTGACCTGGTTCAGTCCACCCGGCTCGGCTTTGGCCGTGAGGCCCATGGGCCGGAGTTGCGGGGCGAGCGCCTTGGCGAGTGGGTAGGTCACGGCCCAAGCGGTGTGGGCGGCCGCCAGCCCACCGAAGAGGAGGAGAAAGGAAATCGCGCGGGGGCTGGAGGGTTGGCTCATTTCCAGTCGATTCTGAATGGTGGGTTTAGTTTCGACAAGAATGAAAACGGGGGCTCCATTGGCCGTGCCCGGTTCTGTGGCCTTGACCTCAGCCACCACTCCGGCCAGTAACCCGCCATGTCTCCGCCCTTTGAATCCATTCTCCGCGCCCGCCTTTATGGCATCGTCGATCTCGGCTATGTGAAGCCGGAGCAGGTCGTGGAGATGACCCGCGCTCTTTGTGAGGGGGGCGTGGACATCTTGCAGTTACGGGCCAAGCGCGCGACTGCCGCCGAGGTGGAGGCGCTGGCCCGTGCCATGCATCCGGTGACGCGTGATCTCGGCGTGCCTCTGGTGATCAATGACCATCTCGAAGTGGCCGCCAACGTGGGCAGCGAGGGCGTGCATGTCGGGCAGGACGACGACTCCGTGGCGAAAGCTCGCTCGGTCGTGGGGCAGGGGATCTTTGTGGGCAAGTCCACCCACAGTCTCGCCCAGGCCGAGGCTGCGCAGGTGGAGGGGGCGGACTACATCGGCTTCGGGCCGCTCTATGCCACGGGAACAAAGCCTGACTACACGCCCATCGGGCTGCAAGACATCACCGAGGTGCATCGCCGTGTCGCCCTGCCCATCTTTTGCATCGGCGGTGTGAATGCTGCCCGTGCCCCCGAAATTCTGGCCGCTGGCGCACGCCGGGTTGTCGTCGTCTCCGCCTTCCTGCTCGCCGCCGATGTCCGTGCCGAGGTGCGTCAGTTGAAGGCGATGCTGCCTTGATGTGGCGGGCGGGCTCTGTTTTAGATGCCGCATCTTATGCGCTGCCTTTTCCTCATCTTCCTCCTGCCTGTCGCCGCGTGGTCTCAGGCGGTGACTTTGCCGAAACCTTACTCCCCGCTGCCAGCGATCATGGTGGAGTGGGCGGAGGCGCAAAAGACCATGCCCGATATGGAGGTAGGCTTTCAGCAGACGCGCACCATCCCTACACTGAAGCAGCCCGTCAGCGCACGCGGTCAATTCTGGCGTTTTCAAGACGGAGCTTTCCGCTGGGAACTCGGTGAGCCTGCGGCCACCGTGCTCGTGCATGACATGAAGGAGTTCCGCGTCCGCGAGGCTGCTGACTCTCCCTGGCAGGTGCTGGAGGAAGATGATCCGCGTTACCGCATGTGGGCGCGCTTTCTCAGCGGGCGCGAAGCCTCCCCCGAAGACCTCACGCGGCATTTCATCGTCAAAGTCGCCGAAGACAGTCCCGGTGTGGCCACCGTGACGCTGCGCCCGAAGGCCCCGTTTGTGAAACGCTACCTGAAGCAGCTCGATCTCCAGATCAGCCACAGTACGAAACGCCTGCTCCAGCTCCGCGTCCTACAGGGCGATGGTTCCACCATGCTGATGCAGTTCGATGAGCCGCAGCCAGTGACGGCTGTGGAGAAAGCGAAGCTGCTGGCGAGGTAGGCGACGGGAGAAGTGGAGGAGTGCTCAGTTCACAGTGCGCAGTCTCCCGCGACACCGCTTGACGGCACCAAGCGGCATTTTCATTGAGCACTGAGCATTGAGCACTGAGCACTGAGCACTGAGCACTGAGCACTGAGCACTGAGCACTGAGCACTGAGCACTGAGCACTGAGCACTGAGCACTGAGCACTGAGCACTGAGCCGCCCCTCCGGCCTAAGCGGACT
>NZ_JBILYB010000218.1:0-6756 GCF_044378005.1 Prosthecobacter sp. | reverse complement strand
CGAGGAAGCTGCCCGTCCTCTTCACCCACGGAGTGAACCACACCACCGTCGCCGAGCACACCTTCTGCCTCCTGCTCGCCCTCGTGCGCAACCTCATCGATAGCGCCAATGCCGTCCGTGAGGGCCAATGGAAGCGCGTCACTGGCAATGAGATCTGGAACAAGAAGATCGGCATCGTCGGTCTTGGCCGCATCGGGCAGGAAGTGGCGAAACGCGCCCTCGCCTTCGGCATGGAAGTCCACGGCATGGACCTCTACTGGCCCGAAGCCTTCGCCAAAGAGCACCCCGTCACCCGCCACGACAGCATCGAAAGCCTCATCGCCCAGGTCGATGTCCTCAGCCTGCACGCCAACCTCAGCGAAAGCACCCGCCACCTCGTCCGCGCGGACCGCATCGCCTTGGCAAAGAAAGGCCTGCTCGTCATCAACACCTCCCGCGCCGAGCTCGTCCACATGCCCGACATGATCGCCGCCCTCGATGCCGGCACCGTCGGCGGCTACGCCACCGATGTCCTCGACGAAGAGCCGCCTCCCGCCGATCACCCGCTCCTGAAGCACCCGAAAGCCCTCATCACCCCCCACATCGGCAGCCGCACCTACGAAAGTGTGCCCCGCCAGGCCATGCGAGCCACTTTGAACCTCGTGAACTACCTCAGCGGCGCGGCGGATGTGATTCAGGCGAATAAGTTCTGATCTCAGTCTTTGTCATTCGTCATTAGGATTTCGTCATTCCCCTTCATGTCCAAACACCTCCACTTCATCGGCATCTGCGGCACCGCCATGGGTTCCACGGCTGTCGCCATGCGTCAGCTCGGTTACACGATCTCAGGTTCTGATGAAAAGGTCTATCCTCCCATGTCCGATGTGTTGCGCGATGCGGGCATCACGGTGACCGAGGGCTACAAGGCCGCGAACCTTCCGGCGAACACGGACGTCTTCGTCGTCGGCAATGCCATCAGCCGTGGCAATGAAGAGCTGGAGTCGATGCTTGAGCGCCGTCTGCCCTACACGAGCATGGCGGAGATGCTGCGGCGCGAGGTCATCCAGGGGAAGCGCAGCTTTGTCGTCAGCGGCACGCATGGGAAGACGACCACGACCACGATGCTGGCGTGGATCTTTGAAAACGCGGGCCGCGATCCCGGCTACATGATCGGCGGTGTGCCGGAGAATCTCGCCAGTGGTGCCCGCTTTAATCACAGCGATCTCTTCGTGATCGAGGGCGACGAATACGACACGGCCTACTTCGACAAGCGCAGCAAGTTCCTCCACTACCTGCCCGAGTGCGCCATCGTGAACAACCTGGAGTTCGATCACGCCGACATCTTCCCGACGCTGGCCGACATCAAACTCACCTTCCAGCGCCTGCTCAACAGCGTGCCGCGCAATGGCCTCGTCCTGCTCAATGGCGATGACGCAAACTGCCTCTCTTTGAAGAGCTACGCCCCCGTGAAAACCGTGGGCACTGGCGAGACCTGCAGCGAGCGCGTCGTCATCACCGAGGCCGCGCCCGACAGCACCACCTTCACGCTCAATGGCGCGCCCTTCACCGTGCCGATGATCGGCGAATTCAACGCCCGCAATGCCGCCATGTGCGTCTGCGCCGCCCGTCATGCCGGCCTCACCGATGACGAGATCCGCGCTGGATTGGAGAGCTTCCGAGGCATCCGCCGCCGTCAGACCGTGCGTGGCGAGGTGAATGGCATCACCATCATCGACGACTTCGGCCACCACCCCACGGCCATCCGCGAGACCCTGCGCGGCTTCCGCCAAAAGTATCCCGCCCGCCGTCTCTGGGCCGTCTTTGAACCGCGCTCAAACACCAGCCGCCGCAACGTGCTGCAAAACGAGCTCATCGCCGCCTTGAAGGAGGCCGATGGCAGCATCGTCGCCGCCGTGGCGAATCCCGAGAAAGTCGCTGCCGACGAAAGGCTGGACGTCAGCGCCGTCGCCGCCGCCGTCAGCGCCAGTGGTCATCCTTGCTTCCACGAAGCCAACACCGACGCCATCATCGCCCGCCTGAAGTCCGAAACCAAGTCCGGTGATGTCATCATCATCTTCAGCAACGGCGGCTTCGACGGCATCCACGGGAAGCTGATCAAGGCGCTGGCGTAAAACGAGTTTTCAACTCGCACGTAGAACGAGTTTGTAACTCGTAAACTGGTGCGGCGAGATTTTATCTCGCCTTGCTCCCCAGAGTTGGAACTCAGGGCACCAGTTTACGACTTTGAAAGTCGTTCTACGAGGCCATCTTCGCGGCACGACGGGCGAGGAATTCCTCGGCCAGTGCGCGGTAGGCGGTGGCTCCTCGACCGGTGGGCTCATACTCGACGATCGCTTTGCCGAAGCTCGGTGCTTCACCGAGGCGGACGGTGCGGGGGATGACGGCGTTGTAGATGATCTCGGCGAAGTAGTTCTTCACGTCGCTCACCACCTGCTGGGAGAGATTGGCGCGTGAGTCATACATGGTCATGACGATGCCTTCGAGCAGCAGGTTCGGATTGGCCCCGCAGTCGCGGATCTGCTGCACGACGCCGACGATCTTGCCCAGGCCTTCGAGGCCAAAGTATTCGCACTGGAGAGGCACGAGCAATTCATCGGCTGCGGCGAGCGCCGAGGTCATGAGCACGCCGAGGGAAGGCGGGCAGTCGAGCAGGATGTAGTCGAAGTGATTCGACTGCCGCAGGGGCTCCAGCACTTCCTTGAGGCGCGCCAGATGATTGCCACTTTGCGCCAGCTCGATTTCACAGCCTGCCAGTTCCTGATGGGAGCGGATGATGGAAAGGTTCGGGATGCGGGTGCTGCGGATGGCGGTATGGGGATCGGTGCCGAGCACGAGGGCTGAATAAAGGCTGCCACCATCCTCCTGCGCGAGTCCGAGACCGCTGGTCGCATTCGCCTGGGGATCGAGATCGATGAGCAGCGTGCGCACGCCGCGTTGGGCCAGGCAGGCGGCGAGGTTGATGGCTGTCGTGGTCTTTCCCACGCCGCCTTTTTGATTGGTGATGGCAACGATCCTCATATGTATCTTGACGTGAGTTTGAAGAGGAACCATCCACCGCGCCAGAAAGAAATGGAAATCACGGAGAAATGGCTCGGAGAGATCGGTGGCTGGCAGGCCATGAAGGCGGCGCGTGCCCTCGTGGATGGCGGACATGTCACGGTTCAAAGCGCCGAGAAGGGCCGGATTCGAGGTCTGGCCGGTGGTGGAAAGACGAAGTTTGCCAGCGGACTGTCTTTTACCTCACGCACGGATGTCGAGAATCTCTGCACCTGCCCCACGGCAAGGCGGGGGATGATTTGTGAACATGCGCTGGCCGTGGTGCTCATGCATCTGCGAGGTCCAGTGAAAGACGCGGAGACGCGGAGACATGGAGACGCGGAGAAGAAGCCCGTCTCTGCGCCACCAGCTCTCCGCGTCTCCGCGTCTCCTCTCAAAGTTCCCGGCACCTACACGATCTTTCTGCCGGAAAATCTGCTCACGGGCACCATGCGTGAACCGGTGGGGACTTATGTCCGATATTCACCCGGTGGGGAAGGGGAGGAGTCCCTCCTCGCGGCGTGGCTTGCCGAGCAAGGCGTTCGAAATCAAAGCGCGCCGATGTCGCTGCCGAGCGCTGTGTTTGATGCCTTCCTCCGCAGCGCTGCCGAGCATCCGCGTGTGATCGCAGGCAAGCCGAGCGGCGGTGGATTGCCTTTGAGCATCGCTCGTGAGCCCGTGCGTCTGCTGATCACGGCGGAGTCGAAGCCCGGAGAGAGAGAGGTCAGCCTACGTTTTGCTGGTGATGGCCAGCTTCCGCTGATCAAGACGCGCCCCAGCGGCACTTGGTTCTGCCGTGAGACGCAGAGTCTTTTCCAACTGCCTCCGCTCGGCCCGGAGTGCGAGACCTTGCTGCGCGAGCTGCCGACACGGCGACCTCTGCGCTGGCTCATCTCGCAGCGCGAGGCTTTGAACGATGCCTTCCAGCTCGAGCTGAGAGGTGCGGGTCTGGAGCACTTCCATTGCGCGCCCGTGCCCTGCACCTTCACGCTGCATCTGGATGGCTCGCTCCAGGCGGTCGAGGCCACGCTGCGAGCTGAGTTTGGCGGCAAAGACTGGCTCGTCGGCGAAAGCGGTCGTCACTGCGCGGCGGAGACGCTGTTCCCTTTTGAGGACACCAGCACGACGGGTCTCTTTTATCTACGCAACGAGTCGGAAGAAGCCCGGCTCATGGCGCTCATGGAGTCACTCGGCTTCCAGCTCGGCACGCGAGTCGAGGCCAGCGGCCACACGCTCGTCTGGAAGCTCTCCAAGCCCGAGTCCGTGCTGCAACTCTACGCCACCGACCTCCCGCGCCTGCGCCGTGAGATGAAGGTGATCGAAGGTGAACGCTGGCGTGCCGCCACACGCGGCGTGGCCCGCATCACTCCGCAGATCCACCGCCGGGAAGCGGATGATGACCGCCGCAGCGGTCAGGACTGGCTGGCGATGGAGTTTGCCTATGAAGCCCCCGATGGTTTCCGCCTGCCGCGTGCCGAGGTCTTGCGTCTTGTGCGCAGCGGCCTGCGCAGTGTCACGGCGAAGAATGGCAAACGCTACCTGCTCGACCTCGCCGGAGTGGAGGAATTCGAAGACACGCTTCGCGATGTGCCGCTTCAGCTCACCGCCGATGGTGCGCGCATCAGCGGCCTGCACGCGGACTACTTCCTCGGCGAGTCGTCGGGGCCTTCGAAGCTCATCGACGAAGCTGACCTTCTGCCACGCCTCGGCGATCTCGGTCCGAAACTCCGGCCTTACCAGCTTCTCGGCACCCGCTGGCTCATCACCCTAGCGGAAAGTGAGCGTGGAGGTGTGCTCGGAGACGACATGGGTCTCGGGAAGACGGTACAAAGCATCGCTGCCATTGTGGCTCTTCGCGCTGGAATGACGAATGAACGAATGACGAATGACGCAAAGCCCGAACGCGGTGAACTTCGTCATTCGTCATTCGGGAATTCGTCATTACCCTCCCTCATCGTCTGCCCGAAGAGCCTCACCGGAAACTGGCGGGCCGAGTTCGAGAAATTCGCTCCGCATCTCAAAGTCGCCGTCTCCCAGGGCAGCAACCGCTCGGGACTGCTTTCCCAGCTTGCCGAGTTTGACGTCATCATCACCACGTACCAGCTCACCGTGCGGGATCAGGATGCTTTGCAAAAGCAGCCCTGGCGTCTCGTCCTGCTCGATGAAGCCAGCTACATCCGCAATCCCGACACCGATGCCTCCAAGGCGGTTCGTTCGCTGAAAGCCAAGGCCCGGATCGCCCTGACTGGCACGCCGGTGGAGAACAGCGTGCGCGACCTCTGGTCCATCTACCAGTTCGCCCTGCCAGGCTATCTTGGCAGTCGCGACAACTTCAAAGAGCGCTTCGAGCAGCCGATCCAAAACGGTCTCGACAGCCCCGCCGGTCTCGCCGCGAGCGACCGCCTGAAGAAGCTCCTCCGCCCCTACTTCCTCCGCCGCATGAAGCGCGAGGTGCTCAAAGACCTGCCCGAGAAGATCGAGCAGATCCTCTGGTGCGAGCCATCTCCGGCTCAGGCCGAAGTCTATCGCCGCGTCCTCGAAGAAGGGCGCGAGGAGATCAAAGCCGCCCGCAAACGCTCCGGCCAGGGCGGCGCGAAGATGACCATGTTCACCGTGCTGCTGCGCCTGCGCCAGATCTGCTGCGATCTCCGCCTCACCGGTCTTCAGGGCGATGCCCTGGCGGGTCTCGATGCCGATGATCTCTCCGGCAAGTGGCCGATGCTCAACGACAAGCTCGATGCCATCCTCGAAGCCGATGGCAAGGTCCTCGTCTTCAGCCAGTTCGTGCAATACCTCAAACTCGTCCGCGCCAAGCTCGACGAGAAGAAGATCGACTACGGCTACATCGACGGCTCCAGCAACGACCGGGAAGCCCAGGTCAAAAAGTTCCAGAGCGACCCCGCCCGGAAGATCTTCCTCATCAGCCTCAAGGCTGGCGGCTACGGCCTGAACCTCACCGCTGCCGATCACGTCATCCTGCTCGATCCGTGGTGGAATCCCGCCGTCGAAGCCCAGGCTATCGACCGCGCCCACCGCATCGGCCAGCAGCGTGTCGTCACCGCCTATCGACTCGCCATGCGCGGCACGGTGGAAGAGCGCATCCTTGCCCTTCAGCAAAAGAAACGCGGACTGATCGAGGCCACGCTCGATGAGAACTCACCTCTCATGACCGGTCTTGGAGAGGGCGAGCTGGAAGAGTTGCTCGCGTAGTTTGCGGGACATCGTAGCCCATCCGTGGGTTGTCTTTGGTGTCTTATGTAACGCTTTGTATGTTGCCTTGACGTTATTGCTGCTCTGCTCCAAAACGGTAAGCATCATCTTATGAGACGACCTTGGATCAAAATCGAAACCGCCACCCCTGATAAACCTGAGATCTGCGCCATTGCCACGCAGCTCCGCATGGATGCCGACATGGTGGTGGGAAAACTCATTCGCCTCTGGTCCTGGATCACGGTGAATAAGATTTCAGGTAGCGATCTTGGCGTTACAAAAGAGTTCTTGGACAAATTGGTGGGACGCAAAGGGTTTGCTGATGCTTTGCAGGCGGCTGGTTGGCTTGTGGTATCGGATGGAAAGCTATCCATGCCTCACTTCGAGCGACACAACAGTGATGCCGCCAAGGTGAGGGCGTTAACGGCGCAACGTGTGAAGCGTCACCGAATCACCAAGGAACTCAAAATCGAAGATAGCGAAGATGCCGTTACATTAAATCGTGCGGAA
>NZ_JBILYB010000217.1:0-6758 GCF_044378005.1 Prosthecobacter sp. | reverse complement strand
CTGGCGGAGGCGCTGCGCATTCTGCGGCAAATCGCCGCCGGATTGGAGGCCGCCCATGCCTCCGGGGTGATCCACCGTGACATGAAGCCGGAAAATGTGCTCATCGACCGAGATGGCATGGCCCGCGTGACCGACTTTGGACTGGCGCTGCCGCTGCACGAAGGGACCACTCGGCTCACCCTGGCAGGAACAACGGTGGGCACGGTGGACTACATGGCACCGGAGCAGCTCAAAGGCGGCGACCTCGACACCCGGCTCGATGTGTATGCCCTCGGCGTCATCGCTTATGAACTGCTCACGGGGCAGACGCCACGCGGTAGTTTTGATCCTCCGCACCGGCTGCGGGCCGAAATTCCACTGCACGTAAGCGCCACGGTGATGCGCGCACTCCGACCCAATCCAGCGGAGCGGTTCGCCAGTGTCGCGGTCTTCATTCTTGCGCTGCATGAAGCGCCAGTGACACGTCGGGCGCTGTGGCCCTGGCTGCTCGGCGCTTCCCTTTTCATCATGGCTGGCGCGGCGCTGTGGATGTGGCAGGCGGAGCAGGCCAAGACCGTGCCCGACCCGCCGCTGCCAGGGCCGTGGCACGATGGATTGGCTGGCGTGCGGGTCTATGAGGATGTGATCGGCGGTGACTGGCGGAAGGACGGCCATGGCGTACTCACCTCCAACGAGCAGATCTGCGCTGTGATCCTGGAAAGGGAACTGCCTCCCTTCTATGATGCACGCCTGCGGTTCACGCGCCTGGGCGGCGAGCATTCCGTGGCGCTGTTTTTCACCGCCAACGGCACGCTCGGCTGCTGTGATCTCGATGCCTGGGACGAGGGGCTGGCGGGGGTGCAGATGATCGGCGAAAAGTCGCTCATGGACGGCTACGGCTTCCGTTTTCCGCTGGAGAACGGCCGCAGCTACGAAATGCTCGTCGAGGTGCGTCCAGGCCGTGTGAGGGTCAGTGTGGATGGCGAGTTCAAGAAGGAATTCGACATCGCAGGGCAGCCGCTTTCGATCCCGATTCCCTGGGGTTGGCATGGCCCGGACAGGCGCTTTGCGCTCGGCATCGGCTCGTATGAAAGTCCCACTCGTTTCGACCTAGTGGAGTGGCGCGAGGTCCGAGTGGCCGCGGAGCAAGCCTCGCGCCGCGTTCTGTCCCTGCTCGCTGGCCCGCAAAAAAAGTCCTGCCAAAGCGGAAATCCTTTTTATCGGGACACGCCATGCCCCAGCCTGCCCGCCGACTCGAAGTCTTCACCGAATCTGTCATCCGCGAGATGACCCGCCTTTCCAACCGCCATGGTTCCATCAATCTGGCGCAGGGGTTTCCCGACTTCGATCCGCCAGTGGAGTTGATCGATGCGCTGGCGGTGGCGATTCGCGGGCCGTTTCATCAGTATGCGGTGACCTGGGGCGCGCCGCGTTTCCGGCAGGCGCTGGCAAAGAAGCATCAGCACTTCAGCGGACTGGAAATCGATCCCGACCGCCATCTCGTGGTCACCTGCGGCAGCACGGAGGCGATGATGGTGTCCATGATGACGGCCTGTGATCCGGGGGACAAGGTGATCGTCTTCTCCCCCTTCTACGAAAACTATGCGGCGGATGCGATCCTGACGGGGGCGATCCCCGTGCATGTGCCGCTTCATGCACCGGACTTCACCTTTGACCGCGCAGAACTCCGCCAGGCCTTTGCCTCCGGCGTGAAGGCCATCGTGATCTGCAATCCGGCAAATCCCAGCGGGAAGGTTTTCACCCGCGAGGAGCTGCTCTTCATCGCCGGACTGGCGGAGGAGTATGACACCTTTGTGCTGATGGACGAGGTCTATGAGCACATCGTTTATGCACCGCATGAGCATACCTACTTTGCCACCCTGCCGGGCATGTGGGAGCGCACCCTGAGCTGTGGCTCGCTGTCGAAGACGTATTCCATCACCGGCTGGCGTCTCGGGCATGTGTTTGCGCCGGAGCATCTGATTTCACGGGCACGGAAGGTGCATGACTTCCTCACCGTCGGAGCTGCCGCCCCTTTGCAGGAGGCCGCCGTGACAGCACTGGAGTTCCCGGACAGCTACTACACCGAACTGCAAAGCGCGTATGATGCGAAGCGGGATGTCTTCCTCGACTACCTGCGCCAGACCGGCCTGCCCTTCACCGAGCCACAGGGGGCCTACTACACGCTGCTGGACATCTCATCGCTGGGCTTCAAGACAGACACGGAGGCGGCAGAGTGGATGACCAAGGAAGTCGGCATCACCGGCGTGCCCGGCAGCAGCTTCTTCCGCGAACCCGAGCACCGCTACATCCGCTTCCACTTCGCCAAGAAGGAGGAGACGCTGCGTGCGGCGGGAGAGAAGCTGGTGGCGGGTCTGAAGCGGGGGTGAGCACCCGAGAGGCCCCGCTGAAGAGCGGCTCCCTCATCACCGCCCAGCAGGCCACCGAGCAGGGCCGCACCGTCTATGCCGTGCCCGGCCCCATCGACAAACCCACCTCCGCAGGCTGCAACCGCCTCATCCAGCAGGGCGCCAAGCTCGTCATGGATGGCGGCGACGTGCTCGATGATTTGACGGCCCTCTTCCCCACCGCCCCGAAACCACCGCCGCTGGAGGCCCCCAGGCCCATTGTCACCATGACCCTGGATGAAGAGATCCTCTTCAACGCCATCGACAACGAGGAGCGCCACATCGACGACCTCATCACCCGCTCCGGCCTCATGCCCGGCACCGTCAATGTCACCCTCATGCGCCTGGAGATGAAGCGCGTCATCCGCGCCCTGCCCGGGCGGCGCTATGTGCGGCTGGTGTGAGTTGTGAATGGGGTGGCACGTCTGGGCGGCCTGGGCTTTGAACCCCACTCCGATAGTAGCGATAAAGGGACAGACAACTGCGCTCGCCGAGTCTTGCAATGCCAGGCCCTTTTACTACTCTGCTCCCATGATTCCGAACACTGACAATTCCAAAGACAGCAACTTTGACTGCCTAACCATGTCACGAGAGGAACAGATCGCTCGTATGCGTGAGATCATCGCTTCCATGGTGCCTATCATCCCTGGCAGCGTGATGCCCGAAGAAGCTGCGAGGGTGAGCGTTGATGAGCTCTACTACATGAGCCGATTTCCCGTGACGCAGCGCTGGTATCAAGCCATCATGGGCACTAATCCGAGCCATTGGAAAGCCGACAGGATTCTCTTCACACAGCGCTGGCTTCAGACCATTCGCGGCAGTAAAGCCGAAAATCATCCTGTCGAACGCGTGTCATGGGAAGATGCCACGGCTTTTTGCTCTAAACTCAATGCCTTATGTAAGGAGACGGGTCTCAACGAGCTGCTTCCTAAAGGCCTGGAGTTTGCACTGCCCTGGGTGGCACAGTGGGAGTATGCCTGCCGCGCAGGTTCCACCAGCCGCTTTGGCCTGATGGCAAACGGCATGGGAGGCAATGCGCATCAGATGGCATGGTGTTGCGGCAACAGCGGCTATAATACCCATGCTGTCGGCCTGAAAGAACCTAACGCCTGGGGCTTACACGACATGCATGGCAATGTCTCGGAATGGTGTGAAGACGGGGGTAATCAGGGCCGGAATCGAAGATATCGTGGTGGCTGCTACAGCGATGGCGCAAGTTGCTGCACTGCATCCTCCGGCCACTACGACGAGAAGACCTACCGCCATCCCAGCATTGGCTTCCGGGTTTGCCTCAGGAGGCTGTGAGAGACAGCGATCTGGATAGAGTGTCTGTCCCTTTCTTGCTTCCTTGTCCCATCGACAATGAATAGCGCCACATCAACGACCTCATCACCCGCTCCGGCCTCATGCCCGGCACCGTCAACGTCACCCTCATGCGCCTGGAGATGAAGCACGTCATCCGCGCCCTGCCGGGGGAGAACGGGGGGAGAACGGGGAGAACGGGGTCAGGGTGCAACTGCTTGACAGTTCACCGGATTTTTCAAGTGGTGTGGGCATCCGTTTCATCCAAGAACATCCTCAGCGTATCAGGCACTCCTGCCAGCGCTTTCTTCCTCTCCAGTCGCCGGATTTGCTGACTCACATTCGCCGCCGATTTCATCACCAGCTTCTCCGCCAGCCATTCTTGCGACACCACCATCCGTCTCCACAGCAGGTCCGCCAGCAGCACCTTTCTCGGATCTGATCCCTTCACCCCGGCCAGTTCGCCACGCTTCAAGCCTGCCGCCTTCAGACCTTCCACCAGCCAGACCGCCGCCTGTTTCTCCCCATGCTCTCTCACCGACACCTGCTTGCGGTAGCCTCGCGACTTCGGCGCGCCCTCTTTCTTCAGAAGCGCCAAGGCCAGCTTCCTCATCCTCTCCCCAAAAGCCTGCGTCCCCCAAAACCATCCCCGGCGCAGATGACTGCACCGCGTGTCCACCTCATCAGACAGCGCCGGCACACCGCAGTTTTTGATCTCCTCCTCCACCGCCCGGCGATCCAACCTCTCCGCCATCTTCCTGCGCCCTGACACCGTGTCCTCCAGATCAAAGGCCTTGAACCCAGCCTCAGCCGCCAGCCACTTCGCCCTCCGTTTCGGCAACATCGCATAGGCGCTCGCCAGACTGCTCCAGGGATAGTCCAGCACACTCTGCCCCTTCTTGGGCTGGATCATCCGCGCTCTCACTGGATTGAGGTGAATGTAGTCCATCAGCGTCTGGTAATGGTAGCGATCCTGCCCTTCCACGACCACCGCCTTGTAGCGGTCGCCAAACAACCGCCCCCATTTCCGGTGACGCACATTGTAGCGGCGCGTGAGGGTGTTCTGCAGCCAGGACATCCCCGCTACGAGGTTCGGCTCCGGCGTCTCGATGAAGAGATGGTAATGGTTGCTCATCAGCACCCAGGCATGAACCCGCCAGCCCGTCATGTCACAGGCCTGGCTCAGCGTGTGGAGAAAGAACCGCCGGTCATCGTCATCATGAAAAATGTCCTCCCGCCGGTTCCCCCGGGCCATGACGTGATAAAAAGCCCCTGCGGCCTGAATACGAATGCTGCGTGCCATACCATCGTTCTCAACGAAGGATCAAAGCCTGTCAATGAGTTGCACCCTGACCCCGTTCTCCCCCGTTCTCCCCTGACCCCGTTCTCCCTGAGCTTCAGCCTTCCGCAGGGGACGGTGGGTGCGACCGGGGATCAGGGGCCGGCCGGTGAGGTGTCGCAGTCGGACCTGGGGAATGCCATCACGGGTGCGCTGAGCCAGACCAGCAGTAACACGAACGGTGTGAGCACGCTGGGGCTGGCGGTGAGTGATCCACCGAGCCAGGGGGAGATGCAGTTGATCGCCAACAAGCTGGATGAACTGATCTCGGCTCTGCGGAGGTAGTGGGGGAGACTTGGAAAGCACTGAGCACCACCGCGAGACGGCCACAAAAACAGGGCGACGCGCTGTCCTCTTGGAGTGTGAAATGCAGGCCAACTCTCGAGGGTGCTCTGGCCTATGGGGCGGCGGTGGGGATGATCTGCACTGCACCCGCGTGGACGGGCGTGGTGGTGAGGGTCTCGCCGGTGACGTCGGGAAGCTCGGGGAGCTGGAAGCTGCCGACGCCCTGCCAGCCGGCGGCGGTGAGCACGAGGAGGCCGTTGAAGGTGACTTTGCGGGGGAGCTTTTTCAAGATGGCTGGAGGTGGGCGGAGATCGAGCGGGTCATTGTCTTCAAGCGTGAAGGTACCGGTGAAGGTGCCTTTGGCGGGGACGAAGCTGAGCGTGGTCTTGCGCGGATTCAGGGCTGGATAGGTGACGGCGCTGGCTTTGCCCAGGGTGAGGGTGATGTCCGGCGTGGGCGGTGGTGAGCCGATGCCGCCGTGGAGGAAGCTGAGGCTGGCGGTGTTTGGACCGGCCTCCGCGAGACCGAGGACGAGTTCCGGGGCGACGGGGGCGATGTAGCGCGCGCCATCGGCTTCGAGGACGACAGCGTCTTCGAAGCCATCGGGATCGAGCCGCTGTTTGGCGGCGGCGGTGAAGGTGGGACGCCACCAGGAGATCGGGCCGTCGAGGGTGTTGTCATCGGGATTCGTGGCAGGGGCGATGTCGAGCTGACCCTGGAGGGAGCCGAGGTTTGTCGCGGTGTAGAGGGGGGTGAAGACGACCATTTGACCCAGAGCTCCCACGGCGCTGGAGGCGGTGTAGGTGCTGTCATCCGGGAGTCTGCCGGTGATGGTGGTGATGCCGGTGTCACGCGTGACGATGAAGGTGCCGAAGCCGGTGCCCTGGGGACTGCTGACATCCGCGAGTGCTGGCTCGGGCGGCATGGGGAGGGCGAAGTTGTAAGTGCCGACGGGTGCCTGGGTGCCGACGTAGGCGGTGGCGGGAGCGGTTTTGGTCCAGGGCACTTTCCAGCCATCAAAGTCGAGGGTGCTGGCACCCAAGGTCAGCGTGCCGGACATGAGGCCGGCATCGGTGAGGAGGAGATCGACACGGACGGGGGTGTCTTTGCCTCGGGCGACATCGAATCTGGCGGTGGCCTGGGTGAGATTCGTGGTGGCGGTGACGATGCGTGATTTGAAGCTGTGCTTGAGGGCACCCAGAGTGAGGGTGCCGGAGAAGCTGCCATTCGCGGTGATGACGAGGTCGATGCGCCCGCCGAGCCCCTGATTGAGGGCGGCACTCCTGCCCAGCGGACCGGTGAAGATGCCGGTCTTCGTGCCGAGACCGTGGATGAAGAGATTGGTCTCGACGGTATCGCTGTTCACGCTGTTGAAGGCGGTGAGGGTGATGGGAATGACGGTGGACGGTGCCTCCTCGGGGATGCCGGTGATGAGGCCGGTGACT
>NZ_JBILYB010000216.1:0-6763 GCF_044378005.1 Prosthecobacter sp. | reverse complement strand
TCAGACCTCGGGCGGGATAGGTTTGAATGAGTGCCTCCAGCGCCTGCACGCCCAGCAGCATTTCCTCACCAAACATCGCCAGACGCTTGCCCATGGTGCTCACCTGCGCCGCGACATTGTGCGTGCGCGCCGTGAAGGGGATGTCACGCACCTGCTGCGCCCGCTTCGCCAGACCGGCCAGCACCGCGATGCTCTTTTTCCGCACTTCCAGCAGCGCGCGGAAGACTTGCAGTTGCTCCACATTCTCCGTCAGGTCACGGCTCGTCATGCCTTTGTGAATGTGCTCATGGCGGGCCAGATCGCAAAACTCCTCGATACGAGCCTTCACATCATGCCGCGTCACGCGCTCACGCTCCATGATCGAAGTCAGATTCACCTGATGCTTCACCGCTTCATAGGCCTCAATGACACCCTCCGGCACCGGGATGCCCAGATCCCGTTGTCCCTTCAGCACCGCGATCCAGTAATCGCGCTCCAGCCGCACCTTCCCCTCACCCGACCAGAGGGCGCGCATGGCAGGCGTGGCATAACGTTCGGCGAGGACATTGGGGATGGAATCAGGCTGGGACATGGGAGGAGAGAAGTGACGAAAACCGAAGGACGAATGACGAAGCCAGATATCCTGTGGCGGGCGGGCGATTTAGGGCGGAGAGCGGCGAATGCAACGCCCGATTCATCGGGGGGGGGGAAGTCTTAGAAGCAAAGACGGTAGCCCGAAGTGCATTCAACGCGCAGAGTCATGCCGGACGCGAACGCTGGGCATGGTCCGAAAACAACTTCGGTGAGGTAGGCGACGAGCTTGACGACGGGGATCGGACCACGTCGTTCACAGATCAAACAGGATTGACCTGATTTACAGGATGAACAGGATTTTTCAGACCTGTGAATCCTGCCGATCTTGTGAATCCTGTCGAAAAGGCCCCTTTTCATTGGGATGCCTAAGCCCAGAAGATCAAAGCCAGCTTCTGAACTCTGCCATTGTCAAAACCTAAGGCAGCCGCTTCATTCGGCGCTCTTCTCCCCCGAATGCCCCCCGCTCCGAACGCCCTGCCCATCGACACCCTTCAGCCCGTGGAGCTGGCCGATGGGGTGGAGATCCACCTGCGGGTGGCGGGCCCGGCGGTGCGCAGCTTGGCGTGGTTCATTGATCTGCTGATTTTCTTCGTGGTCATCTTTGCCTGGGTGCTGCTGGTGGGGATCATCGCTGGAGGGCTCGGGGATGGGATCGCTCAAGGGGTGATGCTGCTGGGGCTCTTCCTGCTGGCGTGGTTTTACAATGTGGTCTTCGAGATGACGGCACGCGGCGCGACTCCGGGACAACGTGCCGTCGGAGTGAAGGTGGCGAGCGTTTCCGGCGCGCCGGTGCGGCTGCCTCAGTCGATCATCCGCAATCTGCTGCGCACGATCGACTTCATGCCTGCGGGCTATCTCTTTGGCCTGATCTGCTGCCTCTTCACGCAGCGTTTCCAGCGGCTGGGAGATCTGGTGGCAGACACGGTGGTGATTTATGATGACCCGAAGGAGACCAAGACGGCGGCGATCCAGGTGAATGCCGACCCGCAGCCTCCGCCTCAGGCGCTGAGCCGAGCCGAGCAGGCGGCCATCCTGCAATTTCTGGAGCGTGCTCCGCAGTGGTCAGACGCGCGGAAGATGGAACTCAGCGATCTGCTGGAGCCGCTGACCGGTCGCACGGGCCTCTCCGGCCTGACGCAGGTGTGCAGCATGGGCGTGTGGCTGCAAAAAGGAGGCAAGAACTAACGCCGCATGTCTCCCAAAGACTTCGAAACCGAAAACACCGCCCGCTGGGAGCATCTGACGAAGCTGCTCGATCAGGTGGAAAACAAAGGCGGCAAGGACAATGCAGGCGTGGAGGAGCTGCCGACGCTCTTTCGCCAGACCTGCCATGATCTCAGTCTGGCGCAGCACCGGATGTATGGCCCGCGCCTGACGAACAAGCTGAACTCCCTGGCCATCACGGGCTATCGCGTGCTGGAGCGGCGGCTCAGCGGCGGCTGGGAGCGTGCGGCGGAGCTGGTGCTGCGGGAGTTTCCCCGCTCGTTTCAGGCGGAGAGCGGGCTGTTCTGGTTCTGCATGGCGATCTTCTGGCTGCCCTTCCTTTTCCTGGCGATCTGGACTCCGTTTGATCCCGAGTGGGCCATGTCCATCCTCGGCCCCGAGGGCATGATCCAGATGGAAATGATGTACGGCCAGGGCACCTCGCCGCAGGATTACATGCGCGAGGAGTTCGGGTCGAACTTCGGCATGTTCGGCTTTTACATCTGGAACAATGTCAGCATCAACCTGCGCACCTTTGCCGGAGGGATGCTCGGCGGCGTGGGGTCGATCTTCATCATGCTTTTTAATGGCGCGCACATCGGCGCAGCGACGGGCTATGTGCATCATGCCTGCAATCCGGCGACGTTTTACAGCTTTGTCGCAGGTCATTCCGCACCGGAGCTGATGGGCGTGATCGTGGCGGGTATGGCGGGGATGCGTCTCGGGCTGGGCATCGTGAAGCCCGGCCCGTATGATCGCAAAACAGCGCTGGTGCTCAGCGGGCGGAAGGCGCTGGTGCTGATCGGCGGCGCGGTGCTGATGACCTCCTTCGCAGCCATCATTGAGGGCTTCTGGTCGGCGAACCCGATGCAGCCTGCCATCAAGTACAGCTTTGGCGCCGTGATGTGGACGCTGACGCTGAGTTATCTTTTCCTGTGCGGGAGGCAGCGGAATGAGGCTTGAGGATCTGACGGTGGCCCTGCGCCCTCGCCAGCCCTGGGAGGCGGTGGATCTCGGCTGTGCGATGACGCGGCGTGATTATGGCCGCGTGATCCTGCTCTGGCTCATCACCGTGATGCCCGTGTGGATCGTGCTGGGCGTGCTGCTTTGGGATCAGCCCATGTGGTTCAGTCTGGCCGCGTGGTGGCTGAAGCCGCTCTACGACCGCGTGCCGCTCTTCCATCTCAGCCGCGCCGCCTTTGGCTCACGCCCGACGGTGAAGGAGACGCTGCGCGAGTGGCCGCGCCTGTGGTCACGCTTTTTGCTGCCCGCGCTGCTGTGGCGGAGGCTGAGCTTCATCCGCAGCTTCGCGCTGCCGGTGCTGATGCTGGAAGGCCAGAAGGGCAAGGCGGCGAGCCAGCGCGTGACCACCCTCGCCATGGATGGCGGCAGCAGCGGTGCGAGCTTGTCCTGGGTGTTCATCAAGCTGGAGATCGCCGTCTGGCTCGGCTTGAGCGCGCTGGCCAGCAGTCTCGGCCCGGCGGATGGATTGCCTGACTTCAGCAGCATCGTTCAAGACCCCGAATCCTACTTTCAAACAACGAACGCGCAGCAGTGGTTCAGCAACGTGCTTTACCTCATCGCCATGACGATCATCGAGCCCTTCTATGTGGGCGCGGGTTTCGGGCTGTATCTGAACTCACGGACCAAGCTGGAAGGCTGGGACATCGAGCTGACCTTCCGCCGGCTCGCTGCGCGACTGCGGCCCGTGGTGGTGGCGCTGCTGGCGTTTGCCTTTGCCCTGCCGGGCATGATTTCAGCCGCTGATGCCCAACCAACGGTGGTGACCGAAGAAGTCTCCGAGGCGAAGAAGGCCGTGAGGGAGATCCTCACGCAGGAGGAATTCAAAGAGCATTCACGCACCACGCCGGTGTGGGTGCCGGCAGCATCGGAGACCAATGCGGGCATCGGGGGCTTGTTCGCCATCTTGCTGTGGGTCTTGGGCTATGCGGCGCTGGCGGCCTTGCTCGGCTACGTGATCTGGTGGCTGGTGCAATACAGCCGGAACTACACGAACGGACCTCGTTCGCCGCGCACCCATGCTCCTGAAGCCGCGCCGCGAGTCATCATGGGCATGGCGATCACTCGGGACAGTCTGCCGGAGGACATCGTGGCTGCCGCGCGTGCCGCCTGGACTGCCGGGAATGTGCGCGAGGCGCTGAGTCTGCTGTATCGCGGGGCGCTTTCACGACTGGTGGAGCAGCGGCGTTTGGCCATCCGAGATAGCGACACAGAGGACGATTGCTTGATGAAGGCCGCCGATGTGGTCGAAGGGCCCGTGATGCAGTTCTTCCGCCAGCTCACCCTCGTCTGGGTGCGTGCGGCTTATGCGGGCAAAGAAGCTGAGCCTGCCGAGTTCGAGACCCTTTGCCGGACGTGGCCCTTTTCCAACAACGCTCCGGCACCACGCGGGCAGAACGTCATCGTTCAAGCCATGCTCATCGCCAGCGTGATGCTGCTGAGCAGTTGTGATGGAACCTGGGAGGACGTGACCATCCCGCTCGGCTACAAAGGCAAGGCGCGGACAGATCCCTTCCTGGCTGCACAGCAATTGCTGATCGAAGAAGGCCACTACACCGAGCGCCTGCCGACGCTGAAAGCTCTGCCCGAGTCGGATGGCGGAGTCATCATCATCTCCGCTGAAGCCGGGATGCCCGAGGCACGCGCGCGGCAGCTTTTGCAATGGGCGGGCGATGGCGGCCACCTGATCTATGCCATGGCCGGCTGCGCGCCCTACAATGACTGGGGTCTCTTCAGCAGCGGCAGCACCTACGGCTACACCGGCAATGCCGAGCGCAAAGATCCCATCCTCGAAGGCATGAAGGTGAAGATGCTCGGTCTCGACACCTGGCTGGAGAAGGTGCTGCCTGACTACATGCGCAAGCGCCTCAATAAGAAGGACGGCGAGAAGAAGAAGGATGACGATGCCAAGGCTAAGAAGGCCGAGGACAAGAAGGCCGAAGAAAACAAGCCTGCCCCCAAGGCTGAAGAGCCCAAGAAAGAGGACGAAACCAAGGAGCCTAAATCAAAGGAGCCCGCGAAGAAGAAGCCACTCATCAAGGAGCCCGAAGATGTGCCCACGCAGACGGATGAACTCCAAGCAGACGGCAAGACCTACAAACTCACCTTCCCCTCCATCGTGCATCTCCAGCTCGACCGAAAACTTCGCAGCAGTGAATGGGCGGTGGGCAAGGATGGCAAACACACCGCGCTGTCATTGATCCACGGTCATGGACGAGTGACCCTGCTGAACCACGCGCGGCCTTTCCGCAACCGCTTCATCGACGATGGCGACCACGCGCAACTGCTCGTCGATCTCGTCGGTGATGACGCGCAGCATGTGCAGTTCATCGTCTCCCTCGGCACCAGCTTCTGGGCGCTGCTCTGGAAGCGCGCGTGGATGCCGCTCATCGGGCTCGCGCTGCTCACCGTCGTCTGGCTTTGGATCTATCTGCCACGCTTCGGACCGCAGCGTCAGGTGGTGCTGCATGACACGAAGCACTTCTTCGAGCACATCAGCGCGCTGGGTGGTTTCTTCCACCGCATGAGGCGCGGAGACATCCTGCTCGCTGCGGCTGCAGATGCTGTTCGTGCCCGTGCCACGCGACTTTATCCGCATCTCATCCATCACAATGATTCGGCCATCATCGAGATCCTCACCGAGCGCAGCGACCTCCCCGAGCCACGCATCCGCGCCGCCTTTGAAGCGGCGGAGAAACCCGCCACGCGCGAATTCGTCCGCCACATCCAGGACCTGCAAATCCTGAAAAACTCACTCCATTAAGCTCACCGCCATGACCTCCGAAATCCCGCCCATCCCTCTTCCCGATGAAAGCGTCTATGTGCCCCCTGCCCCACCGCCGATGCCACGCTCCACGGAGATCATGCGTGCCATCCGTGCAGCCGTAGAGCAGGTCTTCATCGGCCAGCCCGAGGTCATCCAGCAATGTCTCGCCGCGCTGCTCGCCGGCGGGCACGTGCTTCTGGAGGGCAAGCCAGGCCTGGGCAAAACGCATCTCGTGCTCGCCCTCAGCCGCACCTTTGGCGCGCAGTTCCGGCGCATCCAGTTCACGCCCGACCTCATGCCTTCCGATGTCACGGGTCACACGCTTTACGACCTCGGCAGCCAGAGCTTCCGCGTGCGTCGCGGCCCGGTCTTCACCCAGCTTTTGTTGGCAGATGAAATCAATCGTGCTCCCGCCAAGACGCAGTCTTCCCTGCTTGAAGTCATGCAGGAAACGCAGGGCACCATCGATGGCGAGACCCACGCGCTCGTGCCGCCCTTCATGACCTTCGCCACGCAGAATCCCATCGAGCAAGAAGGCACCTACCCGCTGCCAGAGGCCCAGCTCGACCGTTTCCTTCTCAAGGTCGTGATCGACTACCCTGCTGCTGCGCAGGAATCCTGGATCGTCCGCGCCGTATCATCCGCTGCCGCAGGTCGTGGACTCACGGCGGAGCAGGTCGGCCAGGTCTGCACCACGCAGGACATCCTCCAGGCGCAGGCCGAAGCGGCTGCCGTGGAGGCGGTCGAGAGCGTGGTGAACTACGCCGTCGCCATCACACGCGCCACGCGTCATCATGGAGCCATCTCACTCGGTGCCGGCACACGCGGAGCCATCGCCCTCGTGCGTGTGGCGAAGTCCTACGCGCTCATGGAAGGCCGCACCTTCATCACCCCTGGCGATGTGAAGCGCGCCAGCCTCCCCGTCCTGCGTCACCGAATCGCCCTGACCCCGGAGGTTTCCATCTCCGGCCAAACCGTGGATCAGGTGCTCGACAGCGTCCTGCGCAGTGTCGAGGCACCGAGGGCGTGAAGGGGAGTTCATAGTTCATAGTTCATAGTTCATAGTTCTCAGTTCACAGTTATCGAACCGCGAACCGCGAACCGTGAACAGTGAACAGTGAACAGTGAACAGCGAACAGCGAACAGCGAACAGCGAACCGAGAAAAACTAGAGCACCGTGGTGTTCACGATCTCATTCTT
>NZ_JBILYB010000215.1:0-6798 GCF_044378005.1 Prosthecobacter sp. | reverse complement strand
CAAGCCGGACTGGAACGCGACCCCGAGACGGCGGCCCAGATTGAGTCGCTGCTCATCGCCCGCCTGCAGGAAGTGCGGCTCGCGCCCCAGCTCGCGGCCGTCAAAGTCTCCGATGACGAGGTGCGCGCCCGCTACGACGCGCAGCGCGCGAGTGCCTATACCCAGCCCGAAGCTGTGCGCGTGGCCCTGCTTTGGTTCAACACACGCGGCCAGCAACCGCTGGTCGATCGCTACCGCCCGCGCCTCGAGCGGATCCGCGCCGAGGTCACTGCTGGCGGGGACCAGTTCCCCGTCGCCGCCGGCTTCGGCCCCGCCGCCGTGGGTAACACCGAACACAAGCCCTCCCGCCTGATCGGCGGCGACCTCGGCTGGCTGGAACTCCGCCCCGGCAGCGACCCTTGGCACCAGGCGGTGCTGGAACTCGCCGCTCCGCTGCAAAACCCGGGCGACCTCAGCGGCATCGTGGCGAGCAAAGACGGTCTCTTCTTGGTGCGCCTGACCGAGCGGCGTTCCGCCAAGGTCCAGCCTTTTGAGGCAGTCAGCGAGGAGATTCGCCGAAGCCTGGTCGAGCAGCGCCGCCAGTCGCTACAAGAAGATTTCACCCGCCGCGTGCTTTCGACTGAGCGCGCCGAACGTTTTCCCGAGGCCCTCGCGGCGGTGGCAGATCTTCCCCCGAGGGGCGGCGCCCGCGCGCCGGGTCTAGTGCCAACGGCGCAACCGGCGAAGACACCGAAGACACCGAAGCCCCCCGCAAACGCACCCTTGAAACCGAAAGGAACTTGAATTCATGAACACCGGAGATTTACACCGAAACAGATTCCTTGTGCTGCTTGCAGCGTTGGTCTTCGACTGCGCCACGGGTGCCAGCGCACAGGGCTTCGATGAGCCTCCACTCGTCGTCCACGGCAAGGTGCTCAAAGTTGGGCAGGGCGGAGGGTATCAGTTCTTCAGCGGCACGCTGCGTGTGAAGCTGGTCAACAAGCAGAATGCCTCCCATGTGCTCGATTTCGAGATCCCCCTGCGCAAGGCAGGAGCAAACGGGGAATTTTCTTACCGGGCAGTGCTGGCCCAGGCAACCGCACCAGCAGCCGACGAGCTGGCGTCCACGCTTGCTGTCGGCACTGGAGCCACCACCTACACCATCCAGTCCGTCACGGTCAATGGTCATCCTGCCAGCCTGCTCGATCCGGGCCAGGCGGCTGAGATCTCCACCAGCTTCGCAGACCGGGGTAGGGAAATCCGCCTGGACTTCAAGACGGACTTCCTGACGCCGGATACGGACGGCGACGGTATCCCAGACTGGTGGGAACAGCTTTATGGCTTTGATCCCAACAACAAGGCGGATGCGCTGGCGGACGCGGACGGCGACAGGTGGAACACCCTCAAGGAGTTCCAACTCGGCACCAACCCGCGAACCGCGAACCGTGCCCCAGTCCTCCAGAACTCACTACTGGTGGTGACTGCGGGAGGCACTGCCGGGGTTTACTTGCCTATCGCAGACGCTGACACCACCGCCGCCAATATCAAGCTTACGCTCTTGGACACGGGGGGAGGTGGCTTGGCATGGAAACGGTCGGGGTCTGCTGTGGCGACTGGGGACTCGTTCAATTACGCGGACATCCTTGCCGGCAGCATCAGCATCGACGTTCCAATGGCATTCCAAAAAGGCACCACGCAGATTCGCATTGAGGACTTAAATACTGCCAATGTGCCACCGCAAGAGGTGGCGATCGTGATTGAAGCCTTTTCCCCAGGCCTGCGATGGGCTGGCGCGCCGGACGTGTGGCTTGATGCGGAAAAGCTGGGTGCCGCAGGTCCGGTGGTTGAGTGGGCGGATATTGCCACTGCCAGACGAGATGGTTATCAGCCGGCGGCGTCACGCCGCCCCGTCACCAATGGACTCGGCCGGGTGAGCTTTTCTGGAGGCCAGTTCTTCTATCTCGATGACAAGGACCTAGCCTTGGATGACGATTTTACGGCCTTTATGGTCTTTGGTCAGGGCACGGTCACCGCCTCAGAGCAGGCTTTGTTTTCCTCATCCGCGCTTAAGATATCGTTGGTACCTATTCTGAGAAATACCAGTTCCATGGGTCTTCAGGTGCTGCAGAACGGACGCCAAATCATGGGTCCGGCTCTTACTGGCGAAGCGTCCGCACAATTCACGCTGATGAGCAACTCCTCGGGTTCGGGTCTGGACGTTGGCCTGGGGCGGAGTCCGCAATTTGGCGGGCCCTCTCGCTTTTTGTCCCAAACAACCGCCCTGTCTCCGGCGCCTTCCTTCACGACGATTGGTGCGGCGCAGCCTTTGGCCGCATCCAGTGCTGGCAGTTCTTTTTCCGGAAGCCTACGCGAGGTCTTGTTCTTCGAAAGTTCTTTGACTGCCCGGATACGCTCGCTCATTCAGGATTATCAAAGTTCGCGATGGGATCGCGTCCGCGGCTGGAATTATCGTGACTCCGCCCTCCCGTTGGTAATGCACGGCGATGATACAGTTCCCAATACCATGAACGGCGGTGAGGCGGATGACCAAATCACTGGCGGTAGCAAGAACGACATTCTGAGAGGTGGTCCCGGTAACAACCGGGTCAGCGGTGGACGTGGGGAGGATCGTTTTTGCTTTGTGAGCGGCAGCAACGCAGACGTGATCACCGACTTCTCCGAGCAGGAAAACGACGTGATCGATCTGACAGAAGTTTTCGCCGGGAAAACAGGCGCGATTTCCCAATACCTCTCGGTGAAAACAGTTGTTACCCGGAGTGAAGGCAACGCGCCCAGGGTCGATTCGATTCTCCAGGTGAAGCACGCCGGGACAGGATCGGTCATCGACCAGACCATCACGCTGCAGGGTGTTGCCATCGGGAACACGGACCTCCCCCGCCTTGCCGGACTCGGGAAGTTGCAGATAGGACTCGTGCGGCCAGCTTCCGCTGGCGGCCCGACTCTGGACCTTCCAACCTCGCCCGTGGTTTACGAAGCCGAATCCGCCGAGGGCAAGGTGGTTACTCACAACATCTTTGCGTCCGACCCCATTGATGGAGCTCTGGCACCCATCATCACCCCGCCTAGCGGCACCCGCTTCCCTATTGGTGAAACTAAGGTCAATGTGGTCGCCATCAACAGCGCCGGGATGGCCAAAACCGGAGCTTTTACGGTGCGCGTGCGCGTCACGGTTGCACCCGCCATTGCATCCGCTCCTGAATCGCAATTGGTTGCACTGGGTTCAGCGGCTGGGTTCAGCAGGCCGGTCAGCGGAGCGGTGCTTAGATACCAATGGCTCAAAAACGGCGTTGCCATCGCTGGTGCAACCAATGTAATTTACACCTTGGCTTCGGCTTCCTTTGCCAATGCCGGCGAATATGCGCTGAAAGCCTCCAATGCCATCGGCAGCGCGATTTCCCCTGTGGCAGAACTCGGTGTGGTGGATACTTCGGCCAAAACTTATAAGCTAGGTGCGGGAGCCATCGCCACCTTCGCTACCGCGACGGCGGGCAACCAATTGACCTATGCATGGAAAAAGGACGGGGTTGACCTTCCGATAGATGCACGCATAACGGGAGCCGCGACCAAGACTCTCACTATCAAGAACCTCGCCACCAGCGACACGGGCGTTTACACCTGCGAAGTCACGGGTCCCGGTGGCAAGCTCAACGGTGGTGACAATACACTGGAGGTATTCAGCGGGAAGCCGGAAATCCTCACGCCGGTGGTCATGCCAGATGCCATTGTCAGCGGCAGCTACAGTTTCCCAATTCCAGTCAATGATTCCGCCGAACTCATCCCGACCAGTTACACTGCGACAGGCCTGCCAACGGGGTTGACCTGCAACGCGACGACGGGCGTGATCAGCGGCAAGCCAAGCGTCTCTAAAGCCACGCCATACGCCGTGACGCTCAAGGTCAGCAATGCCAAGGGAAGCGCCACTGCCACCAGCACGCTGCTGGTGCATGCCTTGCCTTCGACGGTCACAGGCACCTTCAATGGACTGGCAGATCGCAACACCGAGCTGAGCGGTCCAGCGGTAGGTAGCACGCTGCAAGGGCACGGTGGCATGCTTTCCAACCTGGTGATCACCAGCACGGGCAGTTTCACCGGCACGCTGCAACTCGAGGAAAAGAGTTACAGAATGCCCGGCGGCAGCAGGCTGGATGCGGCGCTGAATGCCGATGCGACCGCCACCGTGAATTTGGTGCGTGGCACTGCAAGTGACAGCATTCCCGATTTGACCCTAGAGTTCACCATCAACAAAGACACCGGCGAACTGGCCGGAACGCTCAGCGATGGAGGCGCAAGCGCAGCTCTGAGCCTCCACGGCTGGCGCCAAGCCGCCCCGACCAACGGGCGAACCGGTGCTTACACCGCCGCTTTGGATATTCAGGACCAAGTGCTGGTGGGCGACATTGCCTACCCGCAGGGCAATGGCTACCTGACCATGATCGTCAGTGCCGCGGGAATGGTGACGTGGGGCGGAAAGCTGGCCGATGGCACAGCGATCACCGGCAGCAGCGCGGTGGCAGCCGGGGGCGAAATCCCGTTTCATCAACTGCTCTACAACGCCAACTCAGCGGCCACCGCAGGATCAGCGCATGGTTGGGTGAAGATCAGCGACGACACCGCCCCGATTGTCAATGGCGGCAAAGCGCTACTGGACGGCACCATCGACTGGCTCAAGAAAACGCAAGCAACCAGCAGCACGACACGCAGCTACAAGCAAGGGATCCCGCTGCACAATCTGGCGGTGGCAGGAGGTCGCTATGCGGCCCCGACCAAAGGGCAGGTGCTGCTCGGATTGGTGGATGCGGGCGTGGGTACCACGAACGCATCGCTCAAGTTCTCCGAAGGCGGTCTAACCGGACCTGCCCCCATAGTTGGATCGGTGATGGCGTCCAAGGTGGGCTCAGTGCCGGTGCGCATCACCAGCACGAACAAAGTGATGATGCCAACTGCAGCCAACAATCCCGCGATCGTAACCTTGACGATCACCGCAAGCAGCGGGTTGATGAACGGCATCTTCACGTTGAAGAACGATCCCGATCCCACGGGCACAACGCCCCCGATCGCACTGCTGGAACGCACGGTGAACTACGCCGGGGTGCTGGTGCCTCGCTTGGGCATGGGCGTGGGCCAGTTCCAGTTAGCCGAACTGCCATCTCAGCAGGGAGCGGTGAAGACCACGCTGAGCACATCGCCGATCTGGTCGGGACAGGTCATCTTGAAATAATTCTCTGCGTGAACTATTCCAAAATCTCATCGTAGAATCAGAAATTCTCACAACATCAACTGCACAACATGAAAAGCGAAATAAAGACCAAATTTAGTCTGTCAATACTGCTTGTGACTGCCTTTCTGGCGGCTGGCGTGTTTATCCTCCCGGCCAAGGCCAACCGGCGGGGCGAGATGGGTTTCAGCACGCGCTCCTTGATGGGGTCCTATGCCTCGTCGGGAAGAGCTGGAGGTTACCTGTCCCGATCACTCGGCGTTACTTGGTTTGACGGTGCTGGGCGCGTGCGGCGGGTGGTTACTATTAACACTAGTGATGGCGCCGGTGGCCGCAAATTGTTGCAGGTGAGTTCGACCGGGACCTACACAGTCGCCCCAAACGGTTTGGGAACAGTCAAGCTATTAAATGTATTTGATACTGGCACGAGAAGCGAGGTTAATTTCGACATCGTTGTGAGCCGGAGTTCCCCAGCGATCGGGGGGCTTACGCCCTTGGCCGAAGAAATCACGGGCATCCAGCGCGAGCCCGGTCAGACCGCTTCGCTGGTGGAGGAGTCCTGGACACTTCGTTCTGGGCTATAGCTTGTGAGTTGTCAAAAAACAACGTCAAATCAGGCGAAAATAAAAGCAGAATCGAACCCACAAAAAACCCAATCCTTTGGTTCGGCCCCGCTTTCTTCCCCGAGTGCTCTGCCTCCGCCTTCCTAGCCTTCGCAATCTCCCGCTCGATTATCGCCTGCGTGACCCTCCACTGCTCCGGGTATGGGTTCGTGCTTCCCGCGTAGATGGGATTCAGGCAGATGTTCAGGATGTCTCCGCCGCTCAGGCCTATGGAAAGCCCCCGAGAACCGCGTAATCCGCCCGCACCCGCTCCGGGTTGGGCAGGTGAAGGGCGAACAACTCCCGGCGCATGGAGGCGTATGGAATGCGGAACTTGATGTGGCGCTGCAAAGCGGGGTCGTAGTTCTTGAACAGGTTAGTGGTCACGATCACCACGCCATCGAAGCGATCCAAATCCTGCATCAGGCAGTTGCGGTTCTGGTTGATGCTGGTGGAGCAGGACTCGCCGGTGGAGACGCGTTTGGAGAGCAGGCTGTCGGCTTCGTCGAAGAACAGCACGGCATTCTGGTCATGTGCCGCTTGGAACGCCGCTTTGATGTGCTTGGCGGTGTCACCGAGGTATTTCGATATGACCGCGCTGTAATCCACTTGGTAGAGCGGCTTGCTGAGGCGCAGTGCGATGCCAAGGGCAGCACGCGTCTTGCCTGTGCCGGGCGGGCCGTAGAAGTTGAGGATGCATCGGCCCTGCTGCGGCTGGATGCTGCTCAGGTTCCAGATGCGGTCCAAATCGGCGCGGATCTCCAGCGCTCGCAGGCCAGCGTGGATGTCCGTCTTCACCTCAGGATGCAGGATCATCTTGTCGAGGTCGTGGCGGGGCTCCGGCTGCACGAGTGACCCCACATCAGGGAGCGGTTCCTCTTCATCACGTCTTCGGCGGCGCGGGTTGCGATGATCGTCAGCAGTGGCGGCATCGGGTGGCAGTTCGATTTCAGGGTCGGTTCGTGTGGGCATGGTGGTGGA
>NZ_JBILYB010000089.1:0-25512 GCF_044378005.1 Prosthecobacter sp. | reverse complement strand
CCGAAAGGTCCAGACGAAGACCTCTTCGAATACGCAAGCATGTCCTATGACCGCAGCGAGTGGAGCATCGCCTCCCAATCCTTCGGGCAGTATTTGCAGAACTACCCCTCAGGTCGCCACGTCCCAGCCGCGCTCTTTCGCATCGGCGAGTGCTACAAAAACCTCAACCAGGTCAAAGTCGCCGAAACCTACTGGCAGGAAGTGGTGACCCGCTACCCCAACTCCGAAGGCGCCCCCTCCGCCGCCTACCGTCTCGGAGCCATCCTCTTCAATGCCCGCGACTTCGACCAGTCCGCGCGCATGTTTGCCCTGTGCGAAACCAAGAGCCCCCTGCCCCAGGTCCGCCTCGCCGCCAGCTTCAACAAAGCCCGTGCCTATCAAATGCTGGGTGATACCAAACGCCAGATGGCCGCGCTGAGCGTCGTCATCGCCGTCAAGGCAGCCAAGCCCGAAGACAATCCATACCGTGAAGCCGCCCTCCTCAGTCTTGGCGTCCTCCTTTTGGCTGAAGATAAAAAGAACGAAGCCCTGCCCCTCTTCCAAGAACTCCTCCTCACAGCCAAGGACAACACCACCATCGCCGAAGCTTCCGTCAATGCTGCGGTGCTGCTCATCGAAACCGGCAAACCCGAGGAGGCCATCCCACTCTTTGAGCGGGCGCTGAAGATTCCTGAAACCAGCAACGCCAGCCGCAGCATTGCCCTCGTCGGCGTGGTGCAGGCCATGTTTGCCAAAGGTGATTACGATGGCGTCATCAACAACTACAACGCCAACGCCACCATCCTCCCCGAAGGCGAAACAAGGCCCAAGATGCTCCTCATGGTCGGCAACGCCTTCCGCATGAAGAAGAGCTACGCCCGCGCCGTGGAAACTTACCTCATGGTCGAGCAAAGCGCCTCTGGCAGTGATGCCGCCTTCGAGGCCGGCTACTGGAAGCTCTACTGCTTCTATCTTCTCGATGACAAAGACCTCGCCGAGTTCGCCACCGGTTTCATCGCCAAACATGGTGAGAAACACGCCGGTCACGAATTCCTGAATCTCGCCCGCCTCATCCGAGCCGATCATCATTTCAACAAACAGCGCTACGCCGAAGCCGCCAACTGCTACACCGACGTTCAGATCGACAAACTGCCCGCCAAACTCCAACCCGGCACCCTGTTCAATAAAGCCTGGGCACTCGCTGACGCCCAACGTCCGCAGGACGCCATCGGAGCCTTCTCCCAGTTCCTCGCCCAGTTCCCCGCAGATGAACTCACTGCCAAGGCGATTGCCCGCAGAGGCCTAACCTACCGCGACATCAAGGACACCGCCAACGCGATGACTGACTTCAAAAGAGTCGCCCAGGACTTTCCCAACTCAGAGGCCACCGAACTCGCCTACCTTCAGATGGGTCTCATCGCCGCCGAGCAACGCGATCACAAAGCCACCATCGCTGCCTTCGAGACCCTCGTGAAAAAGTTCCCCACCAGTCCAGCCGCCGGACAGGCCTGGTTTGGCATTGGCCGCGCTCATTACTCCCTCCAGCAATGGGCCGAATCAGTGAAGGCACTCATCAAAACCATTGATGTCGATCGCAAGACCTACCTCGACCAGGCCAGCCAGATGATCATCCAGGCTCAGTACGTGCAGCAGAACATCGAGGCACTCAGCAAGGCCATCGACGACTACCGCCGAGCCAACGCCAAAGGCAATGTCCCGCCCAATGTCCTCACCTGGCTCGGCCTCAAGCTTTACGATCAAAAGAACTACCCTCGAGCCGCCCAATACCTCGCGCTCGCCTCCACACCTGACGCCCCTGAAAACACCGACCCGCGCGTCTGGAACTACCTCGGCATGGCCTTCCTGGAAACCAAGGACTACGAGACCAGCGTCACAGCCACCGACCACTTCCTCAAAGTCACCTCCGATGGCGCTCCCAAGGCTCGTGGACTTCTCACCAAAGGCCGTGCCCTGCTCGGTATGAACAAGTTTGATGAAGCCGAAGCCGTCGTTCAGGAAGGACTCGCCTTTGCCAAGGATGGCAAACCCCAGGCCCTTCTCCTCATCCTTCAAGGCGACATCCTCATCGCTCTCGGCGACAAACTCACCGCCGAAAACCAAGCTCCCGCCGCCACCGAGAAGTACAAGGCCGCTGCTGGTAAATTCATGATCCCCGCCCAGTTCTTCGATGACGATGAGGTCACTCCCGAGGCACTCGACAAATCCGCCCAGTCCCTGGAAAAATCAGGGCAGGCAGACAAAGCGGCGGAGTTCCGCAAACTCCTCAAAGACAAGTATCCGAGCTATCAGGGGAGATAAGCTTCAAAGCGAAACCCCACGCTTCCAAGGCAGGAAGTCATCCTGCCCTAGAGACACAGCCTTGGGCACATACTCGCCACTCGCCGTGGCGATGCAGAGATCCAGCAAACTCTCGCCCATTTGCGGCACGGTTTGTTCACCGGTGATCACCGGACCCGTGTCAAAATCCAGGATGTCTCCCATGCGCTGCATCAGCGTCGTATTCGTGGAGATCTTCAGCGTCGGGCAGATCGGGTTGCCCGTCGGTGTGCCGAGACCGGTGGAGAAAAGAATCAAATTGCACCCGCCACCCGCGATGGCAGTCGTGGACTCCACATCATTCCCCGGTGTGCAGTAAAGCGTCAGCCCACCGTGCTTCGTGATCGGTTCGCTGTAGTCCAGCACATCCACGACCGGAGCCGTACCGCCTTTCTTCGCCGCACCAGCGGACTTGATCGCATCGGTGATCAGCCCATCGCGGATGTTTCCCGGCGATGGGTTCGCATCAAAGCCCGAATTGCAGGCCTTCGCCGCGCCTTCATAGGCGCGCATGAGATGCACAAACTTGTCCGCCAGTTCCGGCGTTGTGCATCTATCGCACAGACTCTGCTCCACGCCGCAAAGCTCTGGGAACTCCGACAGCACCGGCGCACCACCGAGAGCGGACAGAAGATCCGCCGTGTGCCCGATCACTGGATTCGCCGAGACGCCGGAGAAGCCATCACTGCCACCACACTCCACGCCGACAATGAGATCGCTCAACGAACATGCCTCACGCACCTGCTCGTTCGCCTTCTTCACCCCTTCAAAGGTGGCCGTGATCGCCCGCGCCATCATGTCGCGCTCGGAGGCACTCTTTTGCTGCTCGAAGATATGCAGCGGCTTGTTGAAACGCGGATACAGCCGACTCAGAGCATCCTGAAGCAAACTCACCTGCGCGTGCTGACATCCCAGACTCAAGATCGTCGCGCCAGCCACATTTGAATGAGCGATGTAACCCGCCAGCAACTGCACCAGCGCCAGAGCATCCTGCCGTGTGCCACCGCAACCGAGACCGTGCTCGAGTAACTTCACGCCATCCACATTCGGAAACAGTGGCTTCGGAGCCGCGAAGAGCCCTTCTTCCAAAGCCACCTCCAAGGAGTCACCTCGCCGATGCCTTTCGACCAAAGTTTGCGCGAAGCTCTCATACGGCGATGACCGCGCATAACCCAGCGCCCGCGTCAGAGCCTCGCGCATGAAGCCGAGATTGCGGTTCTCACAGAACACCAGCGGGATCACCAGCCAGTAGTTCGCCGTGCCCGAGACGCTGTCGCTGCGCTTGAAGCCACGGAAAGTCCGGCCCGACCACGCGCTCACATCCGGCGGAGTCCACACATAGCTGCCACGCTTGCCTTCAAAGCCCGCCGCCTCGTGCTTGAGATTGTGCGTATGCACCAGCGCCCCGGCAGCGATGGCCTGAATCGTGCGACCGACAGTCACACCATACATCGTCACCTTTTCACCAGCGGCAAAGTCCTGCGCTGCAAACTTATGCTTCGCAGCGATATCCTCCCGCAGCGTGATCCCATCCACTACATTCCCCGCCTTGAGATCACGAAGCGCGACGATGAGTTGATCGTCAGGATGAACACGAAGAGTGAGGCGGGCGGAAGACATGGTGGTGAATGAGAACAGCAGTCCAGAAACAAGCGAAGGCGTCAAGCACGCAACAAATTCCTGCCCATCCAGACATCATTGCAGTAAATAGCGGCGTCATGCCATCCCCTGCCCCGTCCAACACCAGCCTCCGCGGAATCGTGGAGCGCGTGGTGTTTCACACGGAGGACACGGGCTACTGCATCCTGAAAGTGATCCCGCAGGGCAAGCGCGAGGCCGTCAGTCTGATAGGCAAAGCGCCACGCGTCGTGGCTGGCGAGCAATTCGAGGCCACGGGCCAATGGGAGGCCACTCGTGATTACGGCGATCAGTTCAAATCGGACACGCTCAAGCTCACGCGTCCAAACAGCAGCGAGGGCATCGAGCGCTATTTGGGCAGTGGTTTGATCGACGGCATCGGCCCCGCGTATGCGAAGCGCCTGGTGGAGAAATTCGGCCCGCGAATCTTTGACGTGATCGAGAACGAGTCCGTGAAGCTCGAAGGCGTGGAAGGCATCGGGCGGAAACGCCGCCAGGAGATCCGCGAGTCCTGGCTGAAACAGAAGAGCATCCACAACATCATGCTCTTCCTGCACCAGAACGGCATCAGTTCATCGCGGGCGCTGCGCATTCATAAAACTTATGGCGATGAAGCACTCGCCGTACTCACCAGCGATCCCTACCGGCTCGCGCAGGACATCCACGGCATCGGCTTCAAGACCGCTGACCAGATCGCGCAGCAGATGGGCCTTGCTGCGGATGCGCCGGAGCGCGTGAGAGCCGCCATTCTGCATACCTTGGAGACTGCCTCTCAAAGCGGTCACACTTGCCTGCCCGAGCAGCTCGCTGTCGAAAAGACCGCCGAGTTGCTGCGCATGAATGACACGCTCATTCGCGAGCAAATCGAAGTGCTCATTCTCGAAGAGAAGCTCGAGCGCCACACGCTCGGCGAAGCCCAGGTTCTTTATCTTCCCTACCTCCGAGCCGCTGAGCAAAGCATCGCACGCAGCCTGATGGGACTCGTTGCCCTTGCGCCGTCCTACCCCACCATCCAGGCGGATGAAGCCATCGCCTGGGCAGCTCAGGAAACAGGCAAAGCCCTTGCCGAGAGCCAGCAGCGCGCAGTCATCGCCGCACTGACCTATCGCTGCCTCATCATCACGGGTGGGCCTGGAGTCGGAAAGACCACGATCCTCCGAACCATCCTCGCCATTCTCGGCAAACACGAGATCAAGATCGTCCTCGCCGCACCCACCGGCCGTGCGGCGAAGCGCCTGAGCGAAAGCACTGACCTCGAAGCGAAGACGATGCATCGCCTGCTGGAATTCCAAGGCAGCGGCTCCTGGGGACGAAACCGCAGCCACCCACTCACGGGCGATCTCTTCGTGCTTGATGAATGCTCCATGATCGACACACCGCTCATGGCGCAGTTCCTCTCCGCTTTGCCAACAGGCGCGCATCTGTTGCTCGTCGGTGATGCAGATCAGCTTCCATCCGTCGGACCCGGCATGGTGCTGCAGGATCTCATCGCCAGTGGCAAAGTGCCCTGCGTGAAGCTCACGGAGATCTTCCGCCAGGCCGCCAGCAGCCGCATCATCACCAGCGCCCATGAGATCAATCGCGGCCAAGTTCCCGACCTCCGCCCCTCCCGCGATGCCGACTTCTTCTTCCTCGAAGCCACGAGCCCAGGACAGATCAGCGACACCATCATTGATCTCGCTCATCGCCGACTTCCCGCCCGTTACGGCTTCGATCCCGCCCGCGACATCCAGGTGCTCACGCCGATGAACCGCCATGATCTCGGCACGCACGCACTCAATCATCATCTGCAAAGCGCGCTGAATCCGCCGAACGAACTCAAATACGAACTCGAACGCTTCGGCACCACTTTCCGCGTCGGTGATAAGGTCATTCAGACGCACAACAACTACGACAAAGATGTCTTCAATGGCGACCTCGGCCACATCGTCAGCATCGAGACTGAGCCGCTGAAACTCAGCGTCCGATTTGATGGCGAGCGACTCGTCGAATACGAACCCGGCGAGCTCGATGAACTCCAACTCGCCTACGCCATGACCATCCACAAAAGCCAAGGCAGTGAGTTCCCCTGCGTCATCATCCCTGTCAGCACGCAGCACTACGTGTTGCTGGAACGCAGCCTCATCTACACCGCCATCACCCGCGCCAAAAAGCTCGCCATTCTTGTCGGTGATCCAAAAGCCCTCGGCATTGCCGTGAGCAAGCAAGAGAGCCGCAAGCGCTGGACGGGATTGAGGATAGCGTAGAACGAGTTTTCAACTCGGGAGAGGGAGATGGGCGAGATGGAATCTCGCCCCACCAGTTTACGACTTTTAAAGTCGTTCTACTTCTTGGGGGAGAGAAGGTAGAGCAGCGCGCCAACGGCGATGGTGCCGAGTCCGGCGAGGGATTCCATGGGCTGGCGGAGCATCTGGTAGGTCATCATCCAGACGCTGATGCAGATGAAGATGATTGGGGTGACCGGGTAGCCCCAGCAGCGGATGGGGCGCGGTAGATCCGGCTGGGTGCGGCGGAGGACGATGAGGCCCAGCACGGTGAGGAAGGAGCAGAGCTGGATGCTGAACTGGACGTAGGTCAGCACTTTCTCAAAGGTGGCGGTGAGGATGAGGACCACGACGATGGCAAGCTGGGCCAGCAGGGCGACCTGCGGAACGCCACGCCGGGTGCAGACGGCGAAGGGGGCGAGGATGCGGAAGTCCTGCCCGATGGTCATGGTGACTCGCGGCCCGACCCAGGTCATGGCGCTGATGCTGGAGACGAGCCCGAGACATATGAGCCCGGACATGATGCGACCGCCGGTTTGACCAAAGATGTAGTTCGCCGCCACATGGCCGACATCGACCTGCCCGGCGAGTTCCTTCATCGGGGCGACGTGAAGAAAGACGGCATTCAGGGCGATGTAGAGCAGGCTGACGAAGAAGGTGCCGATGCCGATGGCGAGCGGGACATTGCGCTGCGGATTTCGGATCTCGCCGACGATGTAGGTGGCGGCGTTCCAGCCAGCGTAGGAGTACATCACGAAGACGAGGCTGATGGCAAAGGGCGGGCTGGTGATGAGCTTCCAGTCTCCTGGCTCCGGCAGAAAGCTGACGGGCTGGGGATGGGTCACGCACATTCCAGCGCCGATGAAGACGAGGATGAGGGCGACCTTCAGCCACGTCGCCAAATTTTGAAATCGTGCGCCGACATGAACGCCCAATGAATGAACCACCGTGACGAGCACCACCGCGAACAGCGACACCGTGACGGGGGAGACGATGCCGGTGATGCCCGCGAAGTATTTTCCCAAGGCCATGGCCGCGAGGGCGATGGGTGCAGCGAAGCCAACCGTGGCCGAGAGCCAGCCTGCGACGAAGCCGATGCAGGGATGAAAGGTGCGGGAGAGGAAATGATACTCTCCGCCGGAGCGTGGCAAGGCGGCGGCGAGTTCGCCATAAGCCAGGGCACCGCAGAAGGCACAGAGTCCGCCGACGGCCCAAAGCACGACGATGCTGAAGCCGGAAGGAAGATCACCGACCTGAAAGCCGAGGCTGGTGAAGATGCCAGTGCCCACCATGTTGGCGATCACGATGGCCGTGGCCGTGATGAGTGAAACACCTTGGCTGCGAACGGGGGTGTTGGGCGTGGAGGGCTGCACTCAGGTGTCGGCTTTCTGGCTGACGACAGGCGGCTTGCCTGCGGGCTTCTCATTCTTCGTCACCGGGGGTGGTGCCTGACCATCAATGGTCGGCAGCACGCGCGCGCCATCGGCGGGGAATGGAATGGGTGTGATGCAGAGCACCGCGCCATCTTTGGGAGACTTGGCGGCCTTGGCAGAGATGACGATGTGCTTCTCCGTGCTAACGAGCGGCTCCACGGACATGCGGCGCAGGGTGTTCTGCGGCTGGTCGATAAGGATGATCTCGTTCCCTGCCCTGACGGCCTGACGTGGAATGATGTAAACGTCCTCCAGAGTATCGCCCTCGATCACGGCCTCGACAAAAGCTCCGATGGTCAGCGGCGGGGCTCCATCGTTACGGCTGGCATAGGGATCCGTGACTTGCACGACGGCGGTGGCCTGACGTGTCTGCTCATCGAGACTGCCCTCCACCCGGACGAGGCGTCCTTCCCAAGTCACCGACTTTCCAGCGACGGTGGCTTTGAGCAGGACCTTCGGTGTCTCATTCACGGGCTGATCGCGGAAAGGTTGCGGCAGCTTCAGATACTGGCTTTCACGCTCAGGCAGCGGCAGGCGGATCTCGACATAATCGACGGCAAAGACGCGGCCAAGCATCGTGCCCTGAGTGACAAACTGCCCGACGTCCACCGCCTGCTCCAGCACCTGACCGGCGTAGGGTGCGCGGATAACCGTGCGCTCCAGATCGCGCTCGGCTTTCAGCACGCGGGCCTTGGATGCGGCCACATTGGCCTCGGCCTGCGCCACCTGCGGAGCACGAATCACGAGAGCGGAGGGCTCACCGCCGCGGCCCAGTGCCTTCCAGTTTTCTTTTGCCTGCTCGGCGCGGGCTTTCTCCTCCACCACGACAACCTCACTCTGCGCGAGTTCGGCTTTGGCGATGACGATGGCAGTCTCGTAGTCCGTGGTGTCGAGCTTGAGTAGAACTTCGTCTTTATTGAAGAAGCCGCCGGGACGGAAGGACGGGCTCATCTCGATGATTTTGCCGCTGACCTCCGGCAGCAAGGTGCTGCGCGTGCGGGGCTGGACGGTGCCCTGAGATGGCACCTGAAGAGCATAGCTGACCCGCTTTAAAACGGTGCCTTCCACGCGCACCACCGTGGGTGGCATGGTCATCGTCTGCTGCTCGGGCGGATGGGAAAGCAGCCACCACGTCACATAGATGCAACCGCCGAGGATGACGACGGGCAGGGCAAAACGGAGAATGGAACGAATCAGACGCATGAACGGGGGCTGCGTTACTTGAACGCTTCCAGTTCGCCTAAGATGCAGGTTTTGTCGAATCAAACGCTGCTTAGAGCATCGTGCCTTCGAGTCCCTGCACTTCCTTTTTCACGAGGGCACCGACGCGATGCTTCGCCAGATAGACCTGGGCGGCATTGATGCCGAGGGCCTCGCTGGTCTTCTTCACGCCCCAGCCCTTCATGACATAGCAGTCGAAGATTTGGAACTGGCGGGGAGAGACCTTGGCCTTCACGCGCTCGATGGCAGCGGAGGTGATGTTATCCCGCCATTCTTTGTCCCAGATGCTTTCGAGGAGGTTGTCCTTCTCATTGCTGAGGCGGTCGATGGCGAGATTGCTCGTGTCTTCGCTGTCGGCATTGCCTTGGTCAGCGAGGGATGGCTGGCGCTTGCGGGCGCGGAAGACATCCAGCACACGCCAGCGGGTCATCTGAAGCAGCCAGGCTTTAAAAGAACCGGCGCGGGGGTCATACTGCCCCTTCTGCACCTGACGGGCGATGGCGATGATGGTCTCCTGAATGACATCGAAGGCTTCTTCGCGGGTGAGGCCAGCCTTGGTGGCCACCGAGTAAATGAGTCGCCAGTAGGTCTGGTAGAACTCATTCCAAGTCTTCTGGTCTTCCCAGTTGTTGAGACGTTCGATGAGGGACTTGCGGGTTTTCTCCCACAGGCCTTTCTCTTTTTTGATCTCTTCAGGTATATCGGGTGGCACCTCCATTGGAACTGATTGTCAACGGTTCGCGGCCAGTGTCAAACTTCGTGTCATCGCCATCCGGCCCCGTGCCGAAAAAGTCTTTCTATCGCTGAAATACTGATACGCCTGTGCTCGAAAATGCCGCTGAAGTGAGGCAACGGCCTACTTTCGGTGAGCAAAGAAGATGCGCGCACTCTCGGCCACGCCGTAGGCGCTCTCCTCCTGCGTGAGGTCGTCCGTGAGGATGCGCAGGTCCGCGAGGGCTTTGTAGAGCGGAGCACGCTCCTGGATCAGCCGCTCCAGCTTTACCCGAGGAGGCTCCTCACCGCGAAGCAGCGGGCGGTCATTGTTTGAGGCCGTGCGGCGGACGAGCAACTCCGTGCTGGCCTCCAGCCAGGTGATGAAACCGAGGTGGCGCAGCAGCGGCCGGTTCACCGGCTGGGTGATGATGCCTCCCCCCGTGGCAATGACGGTGTGGCGCGCACCGAGAAGCTCACGCAGCACGGCACTCTCACGCTGGCGGAAACCGACCTCCCCTTCCCTGGCGAAGATTTCCGGGATGGAGCAGCCCGCGCGGTCGATGATCATGTGGTCGGTGTCCGCGAAATGGAATCCCAGCAGCCGCGCCACCAGCCTGCCGACGGTGGATTTCCCACTGCCCATGAGGCCGATGATGACGATGTTCTCCGAGCGTGGCAGCGGTACCTCGCCGCCTTCATCGACGAGTGCGAGGATGGAGGACGCGAGCAGCGGATCTTCATGCAGGGCATCGAAGTAACTCGGATACTTCGGCACCCAGCCCGTGGCACGCAGCTTGGCATTTGAGACATGCTTGTGCGTCCAGCCGCGCTTGCGATTCGGATCAGGGGCCTTCGTTTCAGGCACCGGCAGGCTAAAGAGGGCCGCCAGCTTTTCCAGACAAGCACGCTGGGTCATCTGCGCGTCATCGACGACGTTAAAGATGCCTGCGTGCTTCTGCGTGACGAGGTGGACGAGCGCTGAGGCCGCATCGTCGCCGTGGATCTGATTCAGCAGGCGTCCGTCAGGCGCGCCGTCGTTCACCTCGATGCCGCTTTTGCCCTCCAGCAGATTCTTCAGCACAAAGGAACGCCCAGGGCCATAGATGCCCGCCAATCGTGCCACAGTGCCGCCTTTACTCAGCGCGATCTCCTCCGCCGCACGCAGAAGACGTCCAGTATCTTTGCCAGGATCAGCAGGGCTGGTTTCATCGACCTGACTGCCGTCCGTCTGCGGATAGACGCTCGTGCTGCTGGTGTAGAGCGGCCAGGCTTCTGGATAGGCCGAGATGAGATGCGTCAGCCCATCGACATAAACCGCCTGATACATCTCCGCGCCGCCCTTGCTGGAACTGGCGCAGTGGATGAAGGCATCCACGGGACCGGTCTTTTCCCGCAGGGCCTGGACATCCTCAGCCGAGGAGACATCGCAAGCCAGCGCCCGCCAGGGTTTCGCCGCCGCGAGCCGCTCTGCTGAAGCGGGAGAATGAGTGACGCCGATGACCTCATGGCCGCCCGCGTGGAGGAGATCCGCCGCACGCTCGCCGACGAAGCCGCATCCGATGAGGAGCACCTTCATGAGTCGCGGCGGTGGTTTTGATAATAGTTCACGAGTCCATCCACCACGCCTCGCACATAGTCCTCGATGGCGCTGGTCACCAGCTTCCCACCAATGAGGGTGCGTCCGAGATAATGTTCGGCGATCAGGCGGCGGTAGGTTTCCTCGTGGTTCATGACATAGGGCTCCAGGTAGATCACCGGGCAGCGGTAGATCCGGTTTGCCAGCAGGTTCCGTGCATAGACATACGGATTGTCAGGCAGCTTGCGGGCGTTTGGCGTGGTATAGACATAGGCGGGCAGGCCGGTGCTGCGCGCCGTGCTCTCCGCGATTGCCTTTGCCAGGGGTAGTTCCTCCTCATGCACGCGGCCAAAGAGACGCGCCAGCATCTCAAAGCGCACATCCTGCTGCATCAGCTCGACATTCGAGTAGCAGCCGTTCACGAGGACGTGCAGATGATTCTGCGGCGAGAACTGCGGAGCCGTGGAGTCGCCCCAGGACTCGGCATTGAAGTGCAGGCACACCACGAGGTCCGGCTTGATCTGCTTGTTCACCCGCTCCCCACGGGCATGGATCTCGCTGACACGATAAAACAGCTTCTCACTCTGCCACTGCACCGTCAGCAGCTTCGCCTCGCCGGTCACGCCTTGATACGTCGGCACTGGATTGGGAAAGCCCGCCTCGGACAGCAACTGCAGCGCGTCTTTCTCCAGATCTGCCGGACGTCTCGTGGTCACAGGGTCATTATTCTCCCGCACCAGACTCACGATGGCCCCCAGCTTGATGAGCCGCTCCTTGAGAATCTTCGCCGTGAGCAATGACAGATCGCCCTCGCGGATCGACTCCCCCATTTTGAAGCTGAGGAAGCGCTCCTCCATCATCGCCCACGAGCCACCGATGTGACCCGGATCGAGCGCGATGTGCAGATCACTCAGCAGCGGGCGGCCGTTCCGTGGCGGCAGATCGCTTGCACGTCGCCAGGAGCTCGCCAGCGGAGCGCCGGACTTGCCCACCGGGCGAAAGGGCAGCTTCAGCTTCGGCTTCGCATCCTGGCCCGTCGGCACGAGCAGCGCCTCCTCCGTGATCTCAAAGGGCGGTGGCAGCGCATTGGCCTCCGAGTATAGCTCCTGCCACACCTTCTGAAATTCTTCCCTCGTCAGACTCCCGGCCAGCGCCTCCAGCTCAGACCAGTTCGGGGTCGTACCGAGAGCACTCAGCTTCCCCAGTTGCGCCGCCAGATCAGCCGTTCCGATCATCGGCGACGCCGCAGGAACTACCGCTGGAATTGCGGCAGGTGGTGGTGCAGCCACGGCGGCAGGTGCTGGTGCCGGAGACTGCGCCTGCAAACTGCCCACAAGCGTGCCCGTGAGCCAAATTAGATGCCTTAAAAACCTCATTTGCTGAGACTAGCGAGGTTTGATCGTGCTGGCAAGGAGGGCGAGCAAAACGACCTCAAGCCACCGCTGCCACCAGCTCCGTCATCGCCGCCTTGGCATCTGGCGGACCGAAGAACGACGTGCCGCAGACAAAGAGATTCGCCCCGTGCTGTTTCGCGATGGGGGCGGTGTGCGTGTAGATGCCACCATCGACTTCCAGGTGGTATTTCAGGCCATGGGCATCGCGGTAGTCCCGCGCGGCGGCCAGCTTGGGCATCGTTTCCGCCTCCATAAAGGGCTGCCCGCCGAAGCCGGGCACCACCGTCATCACCAGCAGCAGATCGATCATGTCCGCATACGGGATCGCGGCTTCAAAAGGCGTGCTCGGATGCAGGGCAATGCCGCACTGCTTCCCAGCCGCACGGATGCGCTGCAAAGTCTCCGCCACAGAGCTGTCGTAGTTCGCCTCCACGTGGATGGTGATGTTATCCGCCCCCGCTTTGAGAAAGCGCTCCAGGTAATGATCCGCGCGGTGGATCATGAGATGCACATCCAGAAACAGGCCCGTGCATTTCCGCACCGTCTGCACCATCTGCGGCCCGAAGGAGATATTGTCCACGAAGGCCCCGTCCATCACATCCAGATGCAGCCACTGCACCCCCACCGCTTCCGCCCGCTGAACTTCGGCACCGACTTTGGACCAGTCAGAGGCGAGGAGTGACGGGAGGATGAGGGGTGTTTCGTGAGTCACAGAGGGCATGATGGTCGATGAAGCCTCGCCCATCGTCCCCCGCAACTGCGAAGTTTTCATGCCAAGGATGAGGAGGGCTTTCGCAGAAAGCGCAATAACTGGTCTGCAAGGCGCTCATGCGTCGTTCGTATTGCTTTGGGTGATGTTAGGATACATCACCCCTGTCGCATTCCCCCCGATGACACCTTTGTTTACACGCCCGCTTCTCTTGCTGGGTGGCGCTCTCGCCATTCTGAGCGTCCACACCCATGCTGCTGATCCTTTCCCGCCGGAGCAGATCGAGTTCTTTGAAAAGGAGATCCGCCCGGTGCTGGCGGACAACTGCTATGACTGCCACGGCGGACATAAGCACGAGAACGGGCTCCGTGTGGACCTGCGCAGTGCTCTGATGAAGGGCAGCGACTACGGCAAGGTGGTGGAGCCGGGGAATCCGGCCATCTCGAAGCTGATCAAGGCCATCAACCACGCCCCAGGAGTGGAGGCAATGCCAAAGAAGGCTGAGAAGCTGAAGCCCGCGCAGATCGCCGCGCTGGAGAAGTGGATCACGATGGGACTGCCCTGGCCAACTGAGGTGGAGGTGGTGCATGAGACAAAGGCGGACCCTATGCAGCACTGGGCTTATTTGCCAGTGCAGCGCCAGCCGGGAGTAAGCATCGACGGCTTGGTCGGCTCCAAGCTGAAAGCCGCTGGGCTCGACTTCGCGCCGAAGGCGGACCCGGCCACACTGTGCCGCCGCATCCATGTGACACTGACAGGCCTCCAGCCGAGCTACGAGGACGTGCAGAGTTTCATCAAAGAGCCGAACGCGGAGAAGCTGATCACCAAGCTGCTCGCCACGCCGACCTATGGGCAGCGCTGGGCACGTCATTGGTTGGACGTGGCCCGCTATGCAGACACGGATGGCTATCAGGTGGCGGGGAGGAACATCAACTACCCGTATGCTTACACGTATCGGGACTGGGTGGTGAAGTCGCTGAATGAAGACCTGCCGTATGACCAGTTCCTGATGCATCAGCTCGCGGCGGACAAGCTGCACCCGAACGAGCCTGCGCATCCGTCTTTGGCGGCGCTGGGTTTCCTGAATGTGGGGGACAAGTTCATCAGCGACCGCAATCTCCAGATCGATGACCGCATCGACGTGGTCAGTCGTGGGATGCTCGGCGTGACCGTGGGCTGCGCGCGCTGCCATAATCACAAGTTTGACCCCATCCCGAGCAAGGACTACTACGCGATGTATTCCATCTTCAGCAGCAGCGAGCAGCCGGAGCAGAAGGACCTGCCCGTGATCGGCAAAGCTTCCGATGAAGCCGCCTTCAAAGACTATGAAGCCAAGGTGGCGGAGATCGCGAAGAAGGAGATGGAGTTCAAGACGGAGGTGTATCACGAGATCCGCACACCGGAACGCGTGAGCCAGTATCTGGCCTTTGCCCAGGAAGCGGCGGGCATCAAAGACCGCACCGCCATGCGTGGTCGTGCAGGTCAGCTCAAGCTGCGTGACACCGTGGCGGACAAGTGGGGCGACTTCGTCCAGCGTCATGCATTGAAGGGCAAGCCGCATCCGGTGATGATCGCCTGGAAGGAATTCTCCGCCATCCCAGCGGCTGAGTTTGCCGCGAAGGCACCCGTGGTGCTGGCCTCGCTGACGAAGCCTGAGAGCGGGCTGAATGCCGTGCCTCGCAACGAACTGGCCAAACGTCCCGCGCCGAAGAGCTTCGACGACATCGCCAAGATGTATGCAGACATCTTCCTCACCTGCCTGGACGGCAAAGAGCCTGACAATGCTGACTGGAAGCAGGTGCGCGAGATCCTGATGAGCGACCCCAGCCCCATGGCCGTGCCGGTGGAGCAGGCGAACCTCTTCTTTACCCGCAAGGACCTGGACAAGGTCACGAAGTTCAGCAACGACCGCGTGAAGATCGAGTCCGAGCACCCCGGTGCTCCACCTCGCGCCATGGTCACACTGGACAAGCCAAAGCCCACTGATGTGCGTGTCTTTGTGCGTGGCAATCCAGCCCGTCAGGGTGATCCCGCGCCGCGAGCCTGGCTAACCATGTTTGGCGGAGAGAAGTTCACCGATGGCAGCGGTCGTCTGGAGCTGGCGAAGAAGATCGCCAGCAAGGACAACCCGCTCACCGCCCGAGTCATCGCGAACCGCGTGTGGATGATGCACTTTGGCAAGCCGTTGGTTGGGCAGACGAGCGACTTCGGTGTACAGACACCGAAGCCTGCGCAGGCCGAGTTGCTGGACTACCTCGCGTCCTACCTCATGGACAATGGCTGGAGCCTGAAGAAGCTGCATCACCTCATCCTTACCAGCCGCACCTGGCAGCAGGACAGCGCAGTCACGCCTGAGAAGAGTTTGCAGGATGCGGACAACGACCTGCTCAGCCGCTACAACCGCCAACGCCTTGACTACGAGACCATGCGCGACGCTTTGCTGCAAGCCAGCGCGGACCTCGATCTCGGTATCGCCGGTGGACGTGCCGTGCGCTACACGGAGAAGAATGCTGACGCTCGCCGCAGTGTCTTCCTGCTCGTGGATCGCTACGATCAGCCGACCGTGCCTGCGATGTTCGACTTCGCGAACTCGGACAGCCACAGCCCGATGCGCTACGTCACCACCGTGCCGCAGCAGGCGCTCTTCCTGATGAACAGCCCCTTCATGAGCCAGCGTGCCAGCAAGGCGGCGGAGAAAACGCCGATCAAAGGCAGCAGCATCGACTCCCAAGCCGTGACCGACCTCTACCATCGCGTCCTGCGTCGTGACCCACGACCTGAGGAGGTCGATATGGCTCAGCGCTTCATCGAAGACAGCGAGCAACTCCGCCGCCGCAGCAGCGCTTTTGTTTGGAGCTACGGCTATGCGAAGGTGGAGAAAGACGCCGCCGGGCAGCACAAGCTCGGTGCTTTTAAACCCATGCAGCACTTCGGCAAGACCGCGCAGACGAAGAACCGCTGGTTCCCCACCGACACCTTCCCTGACAAGGATTTCGGCCATCTCTTCCTCGCCGCCAACAGCGGGCATCCAGGGCGCGACTTCGCCGCCGTGATTCAGTGGGTCTCGCCTTTCGACAAGGAACGCATCCGCCTCAGCGGTGTGCTCAAACGCACCAGCGAGCGTGGCAATGGCGTGCGCGGCATGATCGTCTCCAGCCGCACGGGTGTGATCGTGAACCACCTGCTGAAGCCCGTGGATAGCATCGACCTCAAAGCCGAGATCGAAGTCCAGCAGGGCGAGACGATCTCCTTCGTCGTCGATTCCGAAGCCAGCACCGACAGCGATGGCTACACCTGGATTCCCAAGATCGAGCGCATAGCCGAGGACGGCAGCGTCACCCTGATCACCAAGTCCGACACCGACTTCTGCGGCCCCGACGCCTGGCCACTCAACCGCACCAAACCCCAATCCTCCCTCTCCCAGCTCGCCCAGGCACTCATGATGTCGAACGAGTTTCAGTTTGTGGATTGAGATCTAAATAGCCCCCACCGCCATGTCCCACCATTCTCTCAATCTCGAAGACCACTTCCTCACACGTCGTCAGTTGCTCAATCGACTGGGCACCGGGCTCGGAGCTTATGCTCTGGGCGATCTCATGGGGGCTAATCAGGCTCAGGCAGCTGGAGTCGATGGCACGAATCCTTTTGGCGTGCGCCAGCCGCATCATGAGCCGAAGGCGAAGCGCGTGATCCACTTCTTCATGAATGGCGGGCCCTCGCAGGTCGATACCTTCGACCCGAAGCCCATGCTGGCGAAGTTCGATGGCAAGCCGCTGCCGAGCGTGCTGAAGACCGAGCGCCCGACTGGTGCGGGATTGAAGTCGCCTTTTGCCTTCAAGAAGTATGGCCTGTGCGGCCTGGAGGTGAGCGACATCTTTGGAAAAACCGCCGAGTATGCCGATGACCTCTGCGTCATCCGCTCCATGTATGCCGATGTGCCGAATCATGAGCCTTCACTCGGCCTCATGAACTGTGGCGACGGCCGCCTGCATCGTCCCAGCATGGGTTCGTGGATCACTTACGGCCTCGGTTCCGAGAATGAAAATCTGCCCGGCTACATCTCCATGTGCCCGAAAGGCATGCCCACGCGGCGCACGAAGAACTGGCAGTCCGCCTTCCTTCCCAGCATCTACCAGGGCACCTACATCAACACGGAAGACACGGAGGTGGACAAGCTCGTCGAGTTCATCAAGAACGGCTCGCTTGATCTCAAGCAGCAGCGTCGCCAGCTCGATCTGCTGCATGAGTTGAACGAGAATCACCTCAAGCAGCGCCAGAATGATCAGCAGCTCGATGCCCGCATCCAGAGCTTCGAGCTGGCCTACCGCATGCAGATGGAGGCCACCGATGCCTTCGACATCAGCAAGGAGCCCGAATCCGTGCGCAAAGCTTATGGTGAAAACGATTTTGGCCGCCAGACGCTCATTGCACGCCGTTTGCTGGAGCGCGGCGTCCGCTTCATTCAGCTCTGGACCGGTGCCGGCCAGCCCTGGGACAGCCACGACGAGATCCTCGACCACGCCCGTCTTGCCAAAGATGTGGACCAAGCCATCGCCGCCTTCATGGGCGATATGAAACAGCGCGGCCTCTTTGATGACACCCTCATGATGTGGGGCGGCGAGTTTGGCCGCACGCCCGCTGTCGAGCTGCCAACACCCGGCGCGAATGCTGGCAAGCAACGCGGTCGCGATCACAACCACTACGGCTTCACCTACTGGCTGGCCGGTGGCGGTGCCAAAGGTGGTTACACCCACGGTGCCACGGACGAGTTCGGCTTTGCTGCTATCGAAAACAAAGTCCACGTCCACGACCTGCACGCCACACTGCTGCACCTGCTCGGCTTCGATCACGAACGCTTTACCTACAAGTATGCCGGCCTCGACTTCCGTCTGACTGGTGTCAACGAATGCGGTGTGATCAAAGAGCTGCTGGCCTGATCAGGAAGTCTTGTGCCGCGCGAGGTACTCGCGGCATTTCTCTTCGCCCATGTATTTGGCGAGGAGCTTGGGCTCGGTCTCGGTGAGGTCCACGAGGATGAGTCCGTCGATGACCGAGGAGAACTGCTTGTCCACGTTGAAGCTGAGAATGGTGCCACTCAGGCGAAGGTAATGCTTCAGTAGAATAGGAATGCCTTTACCATCCGTCTCCAGGCTGGAGATGAGCGCGGAGCAGTCGTCCACATCCTGGAGATCGGCACTGATGAACTCACGCATGAGCTTGCGGCCGCGCAGGTAGCGGAAGGGATTGCGCGGTTTCACGAAGCTGGCGAGATCCTCGTGCAGGCAGTTTTCCTGGAGGAACTCGACCATGAATTTGCGGCTCAGCTTGTCGTAGTCCTTGCTGATGCTGACGGGGCCGAAGAGCTTTTTATATCCCGGATTCCGGGAGATCCAGTGGGCGATGCCTTTCCACAGCAGCGGCAGGGAGGAGAGGTTGCGCTGGTAGTCTTTGGTGATGAAGCTGCGCCCCATCTCCACTGCCGATTCGATGTTGGCGAGGAATGGCTTCTCGAAGGTGAAGAGCGTGTTCGTGTAGAGTCCCTTCGGTCCGTATTCGCGCAGGATGATGTCAGCCCGCCCGAGTCTATAGGCACCTGCGATGCATTTCTTCTGCTCATCCCAGAGGAAGAGATGCTCGTAGTAGCGGTCGAATTTATCGAGATCCACCTCTTCACCCGTGCCCTCGCCAACTTGGCGGAAGGTGATCTCACGCAGGCGACCGATCTCCTGAAGCGTGTCCGGGATCTCGTGCGAATGGGCGGCATAGACGCTGAGCCCCCCCTGAGTGACGAGGCATCCATTCCGGGCACGCACGGCCTCGACTTCCAGAAGGATGCGGTCCCGATGAGACGCCGCACGGTGATCGTCAATACCAGGAATCAAGTCGAGTTCAGGCTCCGGCTCGGGCATGTTCCGGCGGCGCTCGGCAAGGATAAGGGTATGGATACGGAGATACTTCGTGAGCGCCTCATCATCCTCAAACTTGCGCAGCTTGCCAAAGGGGATGGTGTTGCCGATCCGCATCTCCACCGAGGTGCCTGCTTGCTGACAAAACTCACGGAAAAGAAGCCCGGTACGCAGACGCGGATGGATGACTCCCGCGAGGTGGAAAAGAGGACTGTTTCCACCAGGAAAGTACACCGGTAGCACCGCAGCCTGAGTGCGGCGAACGAGGGAACCCACGTGATGCGTCCAGGGGGCTTCTTCGATCCCCTTCCCCGGCTTGTAGGCGGAGACTTCACCCGCCGGGAAGATGATCATGGCCCCACCAGCCTTCAGATGTGAAAGCGCGGCTCTCATGCCATGGAGGTTTTCCCTCGCAGCCTCCTTCCCACCGAAAGGATTCACCATGATGCCGTGATCCTTCACCTCAGGCATGACGGCGAGGAGGGAATTGGTCATCACTTTCAAATCACGACGCTGCCTGCCGACGTAGCTGGCGAGGATGCACGGGTCGAGGAGTCCATAGGGATGATTGGCGACGATGATCAGCGGCCCGCTCTTGGGGAATTCGAATCCCGCAGGCATATCCAGTTCACACTGCGCACCGAGCGATTGGACCACTCCCTCGAAAAACTCACCGCAGGTCTGCTGCTCAGGCGGAAGCTTGAGATAGCGCTCGCGTCCAAACTGGTAGTGTTGATCCAGCCCCCGCAGCCCGAGCACACGTTCCACAGTGGGGCCAAGCACACGATAGAGCGTACGCTGGAGGGGAGTTTGGAGTTGCGAACTGAGGTCGAAGATCATGACCGTGGGAATCACCTGCTTAGTGATGCCATGGGGCCCCAGATTCTTCCGGTGTGCAAGCACGGAACCGTGACGGCGATGTCAGACTGTGGCCGGTTTTTGTGGATACTCGGTGGTGCCCGGCTGCCTTGGCGGGGCGAGCTGCTGATCCCAGAAGGCGGCGAAGCGTTCCCCGAAGGTGGGCTTGGCGGTTTTCCATTCGTTTTCCACGAAGGTAAAGCGCGCCCAATGGCGGAAGAGATTCATCCAGCCGGAGTTGTCCTCCTCGGAGGTGGTGCGGGCCAGATCGAGATCCAGGTACACATTCTCCATGAGCTGGAAAAGCCGCTGGCAGAGGAAGCGCCCCGCCCTCTGCTGCCCTGGGCTGAGCGCCTCCACAGGCCAGTCTTCCCGTTTGAGCCTTCCGCTGAGATTGCTGCCGGCTGGAGGCAGGATGATGCACTCCATCCAGTGCAGATCGCTCAGGGTCTGCACGTCCTTCCAGATGCCTACGAGCGTCTCCGTATTGCGGACAAACTCCGTGTCTGAGCCTTCCGTCAGCGGTGCCCAATACTGGCGCAGAGTGGTGGAGAAGCGGTTGAGGAAGACCGCCTGCGCAGGCGCGACTGCACCCGGAAGCCGTTCGCTGGGATCCAGAAGGCCGGGGTCGGTTTGCCGGAGGAACATCACGCTGGCTTCGAAACAGGTCTTTGCCACATGACGCCCCAGCTTCCGGTAGCTCTCGAACTGCGACTCGGAGAAGAACTGATCCCCCGTGCTCTCGTGCGGAAAGCCGGGATTGGCGGCGCGGTATTGCAGCAGGTCTGTCGGCTCATCTCCGGTCCAGGAGGACTTCAGATACACCAGGGTTCCGTCCTTCGTCCGGTCATTGGGATCGTAGCAGATGCGCCCGATGGCACAGTGTCCACGGCACGGGCCTCCTTCGGCCTCGGGGCTGATGGAGCGTGTGTCGATCTCCAGCCGCACGCCAAAGTCCACCCAGCAGCGCCGGATGGCCGTGCCCAAGCCGTGGAAGGTGTAGCCACCATCCTCCTCCGCATCGGAGACGATGATGACCCGGCAGCGGCGGCGCACGAGTTCATACAGGCCGAGGTTTTCAAAGTGGCCGCCATCGGACAGGTAGATGAAGGGATCATTGATCGAGGCGCTGCCAAAGAGCTCCTTCACCACATACCAGCTCATCGGACGGTAAACGGGCGGGCTTGCCTGATCCCAGCCCTTCGTCCGCGCAGGGTTCGCCGACCACCAGCCGAGCCGTGCATTGAAGACCGTGAGCATGAAGGCGATCAGCGGCGCGGTGTGGTAGCCCGAGTTCGGACTGGCCGCTGCGCCGGAAATGGAGATCGCCGCGCCAGCGGTCATCTGCCCGTTCATGTATTTATCCGTGGGGCGGAAGCCCTGCCTCACTTTCTCCAGCAAGCCGCTGCCCACGCCCATGCCCAAACGCTCAAAGCCACAGTAGAGCGGCGTCATGGAGAAGGACTCCGCCAGCCGCTCGGCCACATCGAGATCGGGATTCTTCGAGGTATTCACCGCCGTGTTCACGATCCAAAAAGGCCCGCGAAACCCCTTCTTCATCCGATGCTGCATCTGGCACAGCGGCAGGTCATCGCCAAAGTCAAAGCCCGTGAAGAGCTCCGTCCGCCGGTCACTCCCCGGCCGTGCCGCGCCGAGGTAGCAGCGCATCAGGCGGTTGCGGTAAAAGAGGTTCATCGAAAGCTCATTGATGTCCAGATGCGTGAGCGCGATGGCGAGCACAAGGCACAGGCACACGATGAGGATGAGCAGAGGTCCATCGCCCTTGATGAGCGGCGTGTAGAGCCATTCACTCCACGGGTCTGGCAGCACCTCGCCCAGCCAGCCATAGACCTTGCCCCAATGCTCCGTCGAAAAGCGCATGAGCCCGTCCACCAGACAGGCCACCGCCAGCAGCAGGCCGCTGAAAAAGAACAGCGGCGCCAGCAGCACCAGCTTCTCCTTCAGACCACTGCGCCGCACCCCGTTCGTGCTTGCACCGCCCGCCAGCTTCAGGCCGATGCCGGAGGTGACGACCCAGGTCAGCATCGCCGGCAGACGCATCTCCAGCTTCGGCATCATCCACATCACCAGCTCCGGCCCCTTCAGCGCCACCAGGCACAGCACCAGCGAGGCGAGACTGACGATGAAGAGCCATGCACCGATCCGCGCCCACCATTCACGGAAGCGATCATCGAGATCCTTTCCCGCCATGGAAATGCCCGCACCGATGAGCAGCGAGTAAAAGAAGATGCACATCGGCGCTCCCAGAATCAGCCGCCACTCCAGCGTCATCAGAAAGCCCGCGTGCCGCATGTGCAGATTCGTGATGCCCAGCTTTTGCGGCAGCTCCACGCTCAGGATGTCCAGCAGGATGCTGATCGCCGCATGGGCCAGACCCAGCGTCAGTAGATAGACCACGGCAAACTGCGCCGCCAGACTGAGCGCAAACTTCACCAGCCCACGGCAGCGTGGTGTATTCCGGCACAGAATCCGCGTCACCACCATGAGGCCGGAGACCATCATGCAGAGCTGGCGGATGCGCTCATGCTCCCATGCCTGGATGTGCAGTTCGTTCACCTCCATCAGCCCCCACAGCAGCGCCGGGGTCATGAAGCCCACATGCATGAGCACCAGGATCACACAGGCATCCATCCACTTCGTCTTCTCACGCAGCCAGCGCACAGAGCCCTGAAAGCACCGCACCAGCAGCCTTCCCAAAGAGTGCTTTTCCAGACTCGCGACCCCCTTGCTGCAAAAGCCACGGATCTTCCGGAGCCTTGCCGAGGGCTCCGCCACCCCCACGTCCGACTTTCCTCCTCGGCTCACCCGCATCAGGCAAAAGCAGGCCAGCAGTCCGACCAGCCCCATCATCCCACCCTGGGTCAGATTCCAGACCTCCAGATTCTCCCGGCGGGCCAGCATGTCCGCCTCACTCATCGTCGGCATGCTCGCCCCCGAGATCATATCAAAGAGCGGCAGCCCGGCATACGGGATCAGCATCACCAGCATCAGGAAAAGCAGCAGCAATACTTGCAGCGCCACCGTGTTTCTCAGCCAGATGGAAAGCGCCGTCCACGTGTCCGCACTCAGAAAGCCGGACTGCGGCGTCAGGTAGCGTCCGAAGCGCCGCAGGTGCCGCACAGCCTCGTGCCCATCATCGAGAAACTCATCCTTCTTCTCCTCGCCCCGGCGCAGCCGATTCGACATGAACCAGCCGCCGATGTAGCCCCCGCCGGACACCGTGGAAAGATAGTCCACCTGGTCCAGCAACCCCTGGGAGCGCAGCTCCTGCATCACTCCGAGGCCAAAGGTGGCACTGCGGATGCCGCCGCCAGACACCGCCAGCCCCACCGTCTCCTCCAGCGCCTCGATCTTCGGCAGACAGCGGTTCTCCCGCTGCGCCTGGATCTCCTCCACCTCATCGAGACGGACATCCGGGCAGGTCGGGTCAGGATCACGGAAGCGCATGGCGTAGTTCATGCACACGACAATGCCCGCAAAGCCCGCCCGCCTGCAATCCTAATCTTCTCCAAGCCAGTCCGCGCACAGGGCTTACGCCTCATGTTTTGGCGGGCCGATGCTACAGGATTCACAGGATGGCCGAGATTCACAGGGCTGAAAAATCCTGCTGATCCTGCTAATCTTGCCCATCCTGTGACTCGGGCCGTGATTGACCATCAGCCACCTATTTGATGAGCAAAGCCCTGGACCGTGCTTCAGCCTAGCGACGCCCGGATGGCATCCCGCCAATGCTCGGCGCGCTGCGCGTAAGACTTGTCATCCGCCGCGTTCGTGATGCCTCGGGACACATTCACCAGCAGCGGAGCCTGGCGCCCCGTGCCTTTCAGCGCCGCCAGATCACCGCCCTGAGCGCCGAGACCGGGGATCAGCAGCGGCACATCCGGCGTGCGCGCCAGCACCTCCTGCGCCGCATTCGTCAGCCCCACCACCAGACCCACCTGCGGGCTCACCTGCGTCATCTCCGCCACGATCTGGAAGACCTGCCGCTCGCCGCCCTCCAGCTTTTGCAGTTCGATGTCCGCCGCCCCTTTGTTCGAGGTCACGCCCAGCAGATACAGCCCCTTGTCCGCGTATTTCAAAAACGGCTCCAGCGTGTCTCGGCCCATGTAGGGATTCAGCGTCACCGCATCCACCCCGAACTCCTCAAACGCCGCCTTCGCGTAGTAGCCCTGCGTCTCACCGATGTCCCCGCGCTTCACATCGAAGACGATCGGCACCTCCTTCGGCACCTCCTTCAGCACCTCCGCCAGCATCTTCATCCCCTGCCAGCCCAGCGCTTCAAAATAGGCCGAGTTCGGCTTGTAGGCCGCCGCATACGGCAGCGTCTCCCCGATGATGCGCAGGATGTTCTGCTTCGTCTCCTCACCCGCCGAGTCAGCCCGGATGTCCAGCCCCACACAGAGGTTCGAGCCCGTAGCGGCGATGCGTTGTTCCAGTTTGTCGCGGAAAGTCATGATCGTGAGTGTTGGTAAGTCTTCCCTTCTCTATGAAAAGACCGCCCCCGGCGGCAAACAGGAAATGCCATTTTTCCACTCCGCAGCCTCGGTGGCGGGATTTTCGGCATCAACGGCTAAAGTGAACTTGGTTTCTTGGGCGAACGCTTCGGATCAGGCGACGGCGAGCGCAAGACGCTGCTGACACGACAGATAGCCTTCGAGCCGTTGCCTGCATCCGTTTTGTTCGCCCTTGTTCTCGCGGTCGTAGTGATCATGGTGTGGACACTGGGTGGCGGCAATATGTGAAGTAGAAGACCGAAGATACTATGGCTAAAGGCAATGCAACCAGCACACCAAAAGCCATAGCAATAGTAGGTAGTGTGTACCAAACCGCATCCTCAAGAACGCTGTAGTGCGAGCCACGAATGTTGTCGCTGCTCGACAAAATAAAAGGGGGAACTGTCGAGATCGCGGCCAACCAAATCCTCATGCGAGCGCCCACCAGCGAAAATACAACGGTGCTAAACAAGGCTCCAAAAATCAGCGCTCCAGATGCTCCCAAACCTGCACTCGAGTATAGCACTGATACACCAACCCCAATCACAAGCGCTAAGCAGAATGGCAAGCCTTGCGGAATAGACTTCATATTAGTGCGTGGCGCTCTGTTGGATGGGCGAACGTTGTTTAGCCACAAAAAACTGTGGACGAATCAACCTGATTCTAGCCAGCCGTCCTTCCGTTGGCAAGCCAGTCCTCTGAGGAAGGCCGCTTCGGGGCAAGGCGCTTGGCTTGAGCCTGCGGAGTCAGGCTTGGCTGAGGCTGAAGGGGAGGCTGGAGATGAAGAGCAGGAGTAAGAATGAGCGGTCCATGCAGCGCGTCAGGTAGTGGTGTGGTAATGGGCGGAGAGCCTTTGTCGGGGGGCGGCAGGAGCCTGTCAGAAAGTTTGTGTGGAGGGTCAAAACCGAGGACAGGAAGACATGAGAAGACCCAAAACGAAGGAAGACAAAGCGCTCGATGAAGCGCTGG
>NZ_JBILYB010000214.1:0-6814 GCF_044378005.1 Prosthecobacter sp. | reverse complement strand
GCGAGCGTGAAGCCCATGCGGCGGAGGGTGCGCACGGCGAGATCGCGTATCTGGGTGAGCGGATGAAGTGTGCCGACACCTGCGCCAGGGCGGCCGGGGAGGCTGAGGTCGATGCCTGCGACGGCGGCGGCATCTTTGGCGTTTTGCAGGGCTTCCTTTCGGCTGGCGAGCTCGCCGGTGATGGCATCACGGACTTCGTTGAGCTTGGCACCGACTTCTTTTTTCAGATCGACCGGCACATCACGCATCCCGGCGCTGAGGGCGGTGAGTTTGCCTTTTTTGCCCAGGTAGTCGATGCGGAAGGTCTCCAGCGCGGCTTCATCCGTCAGGGTGGTGAGGGAGGCGAGGGCTTCGGATTTGAGGGAGTCGAGTTCGGTGAGCATGGCAGGAAAAAGGAGAACCGCCCAAGTGGCACGGGGGCGGCGATGATGGACGGCTGGGGCGCGGGTGCAACCCGCAGGTCACGAGAGAGTCATCTTTCCGGTTGACGGATGGGGTCGGGCTCGTAGTATCGCGGCCCTTTTTCAACCCCACCCCTGTTCCCAGTTATGCCCGAAGTTCAAATCCGCAAAGGTGAGCCAATCGACCGCGCTCTCAAGCGTCTGAAGACCAAGCTCGAGATGGAAGGCATCTTCGAGGAAGTGCGCCGTCTCCGCGCTCACGAAACGCCAAAAGAGCGCACCAAGCGCAAGGCCCGTGCCGCCGCCAAACGTGGCAAGATCCGCTTCCGCTTCACGATGCCAAAGGCTCCGACCGAAGGAGCCCCTGAAGCTGCGGCGTAAGCGTCCGGCTGAAGTCCCCAACCTGCTTTTCTGAAAGGCTGCCTGAATCTCCAGGCAGCCTTTTTGTGTGGTGAAATGGCGCGGATCAGTGCCACTCAACCTCGTTTGACAGCATGGTGTCGTCATCGAAGAGGAATTTCCCAGTGAAGTGCTTCTTTTCGATGAGCAGCTCGGCGAGCCAGAAGCGGTCGTCAGCCCACATTTCGTCAAAGGGCAGCGCGGCGAGCGAGGTCCAGAGCGGAATGGCCTCAGGGGTTTCGATGGCTTCACCTTCCCAGCGTGTGGCGCGGAAGACATCGACATGGAGGGCGAGCCCATCGACGAACTGGAACCAAAGCTCGCCGTTCTTCACGGGCTCAAAGGCGGTGACGCCGAGTTCCTCCTGAGTCTCGCGGACGGCGCATTCCAGACTGGTTTCGCCGGGATCGATCTTGCCGCCGGGGCCGTTGATTTTACCAGCACCGAGGCCGCGTTTTTTGCGGATGAGGAGCACGGATTGAGCCTGCTCATCGACGATGAACATCAGCGTGGCACGGATGCCGGGCTGCCAGTTTTGCCAGTCGGGAGAGGTCATGAGCGGGCAGTAGGAGAGGCGATGCGGAGGTGAGTCAAGGCATACGACCGCAAGTCATCGAATGAACTCTCTGTTGCCAGCGGTGCGACTTCTCGCGTAACTGCACATCCACCATGCCCCTCGACCGTCAATTACTCCTACTCGCCACGGCTGCGTTCCTCGCAGCGGTCGTGCCCGCGGTGCGTGCGCTGGTGAGCAGCCACTGGCGTCCGAACCGGCAGTGGATTCCGATGCTGATCGGCTTCGTGCTACAAACCGGGGCCGTCTATCTGCGAGGCGAGGCCGTGGGGCAATGTCCGATGAAAAGCCTTTCGGATGTGCTGGTGTTCATCTCCTGGAGCGTCGTGCTGCTCTACTTCCTCGTTGGGCCGGCGTATCGGGTGTCTTTGCTCGGCGTTTTCACTGCGCCGGTCGTCACGGCCATGCATGTGCTGGCCTTCGTGCTGCCGAATGCCTTCCCCGACTATGCGCAGAAAGCGAAGATCGACCCCTACGTCGAACTTCATGCGGCGCTGGCCTTGATCGCTTATGCGGCGTTTGCCCTGGGCTGTATCACGGGGGTCATGTATTTACTGCAGGAGCGGCTACTGAAGCGGCACCGCATCAGCGGCTTGTTTTATCAGCTTCCACCGATCCAGGATCTGGCAAAGGCCATCCAAAGACTCATCCTGCTCGGGCTCATCCTGCTGAGCTTCAGCCTTGCGATTTCCTTCAAACTTACCACGCCGATCTCGAACCCGAAGCTGATCTTCGCCTGGGCGGTGTGGGGACTCTATGCCGTGATCGGCTTCGTCATGTGGCGGCATGTGCTGTCGCCACGGCAGACCGCCTGGCTGGCGGCGGTAGGGTTTGTTATTCCTTTTATCTCTCTCTGGCTCGTGACGACCCATGGCTGATCCAGTCCCCGCCCCCTCCCAACTGGTCTGCCTCGGCCTGAACTACCGCACGACGCCCGTCGAGGTGCGTGAGCGCGTGGCTTTCCCTGAAGTTCAAGTGCCTGAGGCGGTGCAGCAGGTGCGTGGGCTGCCCGGCTTCGAGGAAGGTGTGGTCATCAGCACCTGCAACCGAGTCGAGCTTTACGCCACTCATGCGCTCGATCAGCACCAGAACGCGCATGAAAGGCTCATCACCTACCTCGTCGAACGATTTGAACTCGCACCCGAGCAGGCCGAGGCGCTCGTGACCTACAAGCTCGACTCCGCCGAAGCCGCGCGGCATCTTTTCCGCGTCGTCAGCGGGCTGGACAGCATGGTGCTCGGCGAGACAGAGATCTTTGGTCAGGTCAAGGCAGCCTACCAGACCGCGCTCGCTGCCGGCACCACCAGCCGCACGCTGAACAAACTTTTCCAGCAGGCCTTCACCGTCGGTAAAAAGGTGCGCAACGAGACCAGCATCCAGCGCGGCTCCACCAGTGTCGGCAGCGTAGCGGTGGATCTCGCGGAAAAGGTCCACGACCTCAACAAATGCCGCGTCATGCTCGTCGGTGCCGGAGAGATGAGCCGCACCTGCGCTCAAAGCCTGCTCTCGCGCGGTGCGCACAGCATCATCGTCTCCAATCGCAGTCACGACCGCGCTGTGGAGATGGCGGCGGAGATGAAGGGCAAAGCCATCCGCTTCGATGAATGGGAGTCCGCGCTGCACGAGGTGGATGTGATCATCTCCAGCACCAGCGCGCCGCATTTCATCATCAAACCCGAGCTGATCCGCGAGGTGATGCGCAAGCGCCGCTGGGAGCCGCTGCTCATCATCGACATCGCCGTGCCGCGCGATGTGGACCCGCAGGTGAACGACATCGAAGGCGTCTATCTCTACGACATCGACGCCCTCCAGGCCATCGCCGACGAAGGCCGACGCGAGCGCGAAAAGCAGCTCGCCGCCTGCGAGCAGATCATCGAGGAGCAGCTCGCGAAGTTTGGGTTCACGGGCCGGTGAGGGAACGTACACCTCTGGCACTGCTCCTGCTCTGTCTGAAGGCAGCCAGCCATGACACCCGCGCCGCCTGATACGAGCATTCCCACGCTCGGCCCCTGCATTTACACTTCGCCGCTCGCGCGCGTTGGCGCGATCTCGGCACCCTTTAAAGAAGACGCCATCGACCGCATCCTCTACCACAGCCACCTGCTGGAGGATGGGCGGGATGTCTCCACGCCGAGCTATGAGGAGGCGGGGCCGCGAGAAAAGATCTTCTTTGAACCGGCGCGCACCACGGTGGGCATCGTCACCTGCGGCGGGCTCTGCCCTGGGCTGAATGACATCATCCGCGGTCTCGTGAACCGCTGCCATCTGCAATACGGCGTCTCGCGCACCTACGGCTTTCGTTACGGTTACGAAGGTCTCGTGCAGCGCTACGGGCACACGCCGCTTCTGCTGCGTCCGTCATCCGTGGAGCAGGCGCACCACTTCGGCGGCACCATGCTCGGCAGCTCGCGCGGGCAGCAGGACATCGGCGAGATGGTGGACACGCTGGAGGACATGAAGGTGGACATCCTCTTCGTCATCGGGGGTGACGGCACCCTGCGTGGCGCGGCGGAGATCGTGAAGGAAATCGAGCGCCGGGGGCTGAAGAAGTCCGTCGTCGGCATCCCGAAGACCATCGACAACGACATCCGCTATCTGGACAAGAGCTTCGGCTTCGAGAGCGCCTTTGATGCGGCGGTGCAGGCGGTGAAGTGCGCCTATGTCGAGGCCACGGGAGCGGTGAACGGCGTGGGATTGGTGAAGCTCATGGGGCGCGACTCCGGCTTCATCTCCTGTTACGCCGCGCTGGCGGGCAGTAACGTCGATTTCGTCCTCATCCCGGAGGTCGCCTTTGAGCTCGATGGCGAGGGAGGCCTGCTGGAGTCACTGCGGCACCGGTTGAAGAAACGCGGCAGCGCCGTCATCGTCGTGGCTGAAGGGGCCGGACAGCATCTCATGCAGGCAAACGACGCTACCGACGCCAGCGGCAACAAACGCTATGGCGACATCGGCCAGTTCATGAAGGAGCGCATCACCAGCTTTTTCAAAGAGCGGCGCATGGAGGTGAACCTCAAGTACATCGACCCCAGTTATATCGTACGCAGCGTTCCCGCAAATGCGCAGGACAACGTTTATTGTTCGCGCCTGGCGCAGTCCGCCGTCCACGCGGCGATGGCGGGGAAAACGGGGATGCTCGTGGGCCGCTGGCATGGCTCCTTTGTGCATCTTCCGCTGGAACTCGTCATCCACGGGCGTCGCAAGGTAGATCCCACGCAGGAGCTATGGCATTCCGTTCTCGAATGCACCGGCCAGCCAGCGGGCATGGTTTGAAAAGGGGCCAAGGAACCCGGCAAGCACCTGAGAACCTCCGAGCCGCCAAGCAAACGGCACAGATGCCTGTTGCTTCGAAGGCAGTCCCACTTCGACAGTTGATTCGTGCCTTCGATCACGTCGGTAGCATGGGGCGGTGTTGGCCACTTGCCGCGATCGTGGAAGTGATCTACCCGCAGTCCCAATGGAAATTGGTGGGTACCATCCAACCCACGAGCCACTACCCCGATGTGTGATTCACGGACAGCTCAGGAACGCAGCATGAGGAGAAGTCATTGAGTGCTACCGCACGGACACTATCGCCAGGGGGATGCGGTGACCATCCATTACGATCCGATGGACCCCGCGCAGGCCTTCATCTGAAATGCCTGGATCCTGTGGTTTTCTCCGGGATTGCTTCTGAGCGCGGGGCTGATTTGGATGACCTTTGTTGGAGTCCTGCTACACCTTTTCCAACGCTTCGATACCCGCTTTGCCGAGGACAAAGTCCACCTCCTCCAGCAAGCGCAGCGCCCAGCATTCGAAGGTCAAGAAAAGAGACTGCGATGAAGAGCTTCGACACAACTAGCTTTCAAAACTAACTTCCATGAATCCATCCGCTCAAGCACTCACTGATTACATGAGGGAGCTTTCCGAGGAGGCTTACTCCGCAGCTTGGATGACAGGCTTGGAGTTCGCGCTCTGGACAGCACTCACGGAAGGCCCGCGGCTTTATGGTCATCTGGACATTACCGCAGATCACATTGCCAAGCTACGGATGTTGTCCGATACCTGCGGTGGTGGATTATCTTTGATGACAAGACGCACGAGACATTCGTCATCCTTGAAGAGTGGTGGAAGGTCTACTCTGCCAGATGACGGCGGAAGAAATCGACGGTGAGGCCGAGGGTTTGGTGGGCGAGTTCAGCGTCGTAACGGAGCCCTTCGTCGCGTAGGAAGGCGTGGGCAGCGTTGAACTCGTGCCAGGTGAAGCTCACTTCGGCTGCGGTCAGCGTCTGGTAGATCATTGCGCGGCCCTCGGCGGGCACATGGGGGTCTTGTCGGCCAAAGACGAGCATCAACTCCCCCTTGATGTCGGCCGCACGGGCCAGGGAATCGTCGTTCATGCCAGCACCGAGGCCGCGTTTGTGCAGGTCAGTCGGGTAAAAGCAGGCCGCCGCAGCGACTTCAGGTTGCAGCGCGGCGCGGTAAGTGAGATGACCGCCGATACAGGGGCCAAAGGAGCCGAGGCGGCAAGTGCAGGCCTCGTGACTTTGCAGGAATGCCAGGACGGCGCGGTTGTCCGCGTCATAAGCGGCCACGGGCTTTTCCGTCTTCAGACGATTGCCAATGTCCGAGCCCGCCTGATCATAGGCCAGCACTGTCCCAGCAGGCAGGTATTCGTGGTAGATTTCCGGCAGCACGACGATGAAGCCATGCCCTGCCAGACTCGCGGCGGTGCGACAAATGGGCCCCGTATTCTGAAAGATCTCCGAGTGAAATAGCAGGCCGGGATATCGACCCGTTCCCGCAGGCCGCAGCACCAGCGCTCGCATAGGACCGGTAGGCGTGTCGAGTTCGACGATTTCAGGTTCGCGCAGAGTCATGAGCAGCAGAGTTCAGCAGGAGAGCCTCAAGATGACGAGTGCATGTGCCCGATACAAGTACTCGATTCTGGATCATCGTCCGTCATTGTCAGAGCAAACGCGTGAATTGAGCAACTGAATAGGATGTGTTATCGGTCAACTAAGCCATACCAAGCTACCAGACAATCGGCGCAAGTTAGCGCTCAGGCTCTCCTAAACTGGAGGAGTTCGCGCCAAGCAGACTCCTTGATCCTCAAAGCCTATATAGCCCTGCAATTTATTTGCCGCTTTTTGGCCCACAACGGCCGCCAGACAGCTGTAGGGACAAGTTGTACACGGCGTAGACGCAGTTTGATCCAGCCTCAATAGCCATTACTCAAAAGGCACATTCTTGTATCGCAAGAATTCATGGGTGTGATATTTGTCCTTATTCTCTATCTGTAAAGTCGGTATTTAGCATTTGAAAGAAAAAACCCCCCTCCTTGCGGAGAGGGGTTTGAAATCTGGCAGTGTCCTACTTTCGCATAACCTTTCGTCATACTATCATCGGCGCAACAGCGTTTCACTTCCGTGTTCGGAATGGGAACGGGTGGTGCCACTGTGCC